>CAMUHN010000039.1 GCA_947088675.1 uncultured Roseburia sp. | reverse complement strand
TCTAAGGGTTTATAGGTATCCCTCGAACAACCTAAATACATTATACAAGGAGAAATAAAAAATGGAAAGAACAAAATTCGGGGTAACAAAAGAGGGAAATGAAGTCACAAAATACACGCTGCAGAATGCAAAAGGCATGCGGCTTTCTGTGATCGATCTGGGCGCGACAGTCGTATCGCTTCAGATGGCCGGAAGCGGCGGCGCATGTTATGATGTTGTGTTAGGGTATGACAGCCCAGAGGAATATCAGACGCATACCTGTTATTTCGGCGCTGTCGTCGGCAGAAATGCCAATCGAATCGGCGATGCAAAAATTACACTGGACGGCATCCATTATGATCTCGAACAAAATGACAATGAGAACAATCTGCACAGCGGCAGCAGGGGATTTCACGCAGTCATCTGGAATCTGGAAAAAGCGGGAGAGGACAGTATGACATTTTCTTATGTCAGCAAAGACAGGGAACAGGATTTTCCGGGCAATATGACAGTGAAAGTCACATACACACTGACAGAAGAAAATGAGGTTGTCATTGATTATGAGGCAGTGACCGATCAGACAACAGTCGCTAATCTGACCAATCACTGTTATTTTAATCTGGACGGCCATGATTCCGGCAGCATAGGGGAACAGCAGCTGATGATAAAAGCTTCCGCCTATACGCCGGTAGTCGATGCAAAGGCAATACCGACCGGAGAGATTGCGGACGTGTCCGGTACGCCGATGGATTTTCGCAGTATGAAAAAAATCGGCGCGCAGATTGAAGAGGATTTTACACAGTTAAAGCATGTCGGCGGATATGACCATAATTTCTGTATTGACGGAGCAAACGGCGGCATGCAGCTTGCGGCCCGTGCAAAGGGTGCGAAGTCCGGTATCGTGATGGAGGTTTATACGGACTGTCCCGGCATTCAGTTTTACGCCGGCAACTTTATCGGCAGACAGACCGGAAAGGGCGGCGCAGAATACGGCGACCGTCATGGATATTGTCTGGAGACGCAGTATTATCCGAATGCGGTAAATGAACAGAATTTTGAATCCCCGCTTTTAAAGCCGGATGAGACATATCGCTCGACGACGAAATACTGCTTTCGCTGTGAAAGGTAAGGCGTACTATGAGGGGAGAGGAGATCAGAGAACTTGTCTGTAAAATGACGCTGGAGGAAAAAGCATCTATGCTTTCCGGCGCAGACTTCTGGCATACAGAAAAGATAGAGCGTCTTAAAATTCCGGAGATCATGGTTTCGGACGGTCCGCATGGATTGCGAAAACAGGCTGATCTGGCCGATCATCTGGGGGTGAACGAATCCATTCAGGCAGTCTGTTTTCCGTCGGGCTGCGCGCTTGCATCCACGTTCAACCGCAGACTCTTAGAGGAGCAGGGCAGGGCGCTCGGCGAGGAGTGTCAGGCGCAGGATGTGGCGGTGCTGCTTGGACCTGCGATGAATATTAAGCGCTCCCCGCTCTGCGGGCGAAATTTTGAATATCTTTCCGAGGATCCGTATCTTTCGGGACAATTGGCGGCGGCAATTGTACATGGCGTGCAGAGCAGGCAGGTCGGATGCTGCCCAAAGCATTTTGCGATGAACAATCAGGAGACGCACCGGCTGTGCGTCTCCGCCGAAGCCGATGAGCGCACCATTCGTGAAATTTATCTGGCCGGATTTGAGCATGTCGTAAAAGAGGAGAAGCCGTGGACAATGATGTGTTCCTATAACCGGATCAACGGAACCTACTCCGCGGCAAACAGGTGGCTTTTAGATGATGTATTGAAGAAAGAGTGGGGATTTGACGGCTTTGTTATGTCGGACTGGGCGGCGGTGGATGAGCGGATTGAGGATCTGCTTGCAGGTCTTAATCTGGAAATGCCCGGAAACGGAGGCGTCAACGATACGCGTGTCTGTGAGGCGGTAAAAAACGGTACGCTCAAAGAGTCTGTTCTGGATCAATGTGTGGAAGAGATTCTAAAGATTGTATTCCGCTTTCACAGGAATCGAAATCATGACGCGGTTTTTGATCTGGAAAAAGATCACGGGCTGTCGCGGCGCATTGCGCAGGAATCATTTGTGCTGTTAAAAAATAACGGGGCGCTGCCGTTGTCGGAACAGGAAGAGGTCGTTTTTATCGGACAGTATGCAAAAAAACCGCGCTATCAGGGGGGCGGCAGTTCGCATGTCAACAGCTTTCGTGTCGTCTCGGCTGTGGAAGCGGCAGCAGGAATGGAGCATGTTTCTTTTGTACAGGGATTTTGCGATGAGACGGACCGGATTGACGTGCAGATGGAAAAAGAGGCTGTAGAAGCGGCAAAACATGCAAAAGCCGCCGTGATTTTTGCCGGGCTTCCGGACAGCTATGAGTGCGAGGGGTATGACAGGAAGCATATGCGCATGCCCGAATCACAGAATCATCTGATTGCTGAGGTCGCGAAAGTGCAGCCGAATACCATTGTGCTGCTGCACAACGGCTCTCCGGTGGAGATGCCCTGGCTTCACGAGGCTGCGGCTGTTTTGGAATGTTATCTGGGCGGTCAGGCAGTCGGGAGTGCGCAGATAGACGTCCTGTATGGAAAAGTGAATCCGAGCGGAAAACTGGCCGAGACATTTCCGGTGAAACTGGAGGATAACCCGTCCTACCTGAATTTTCCGGGCGAGAGAAACCGGGCGGAGTACAGGGAGGGTATCTTTGTCGGCTACCGCTATTACGATACAAAAAAGCAGGAGGTATTGTTTCCGTTTGGACATGGGCTCTCGTATACGACGTTCGAATATCAGAACATGGCGCTCTCAAAGACGAAAATCAGAGACACAGATACCGTTACGGTATCGGTTGAGGTTACAAATACGGGAGATGTTGCAGGGAAAGAAATTGTCCAGCTCTACATTGCAGCTGAGGGCGGCAGTGTGATACGGCCGGAAAAAGAGCTGAAAGGATTTGAAAAGACAGAACTGAAACCGGGTGAGACAAAGCGCGTGGAATTTCTGCTCTCGAAGCGGTCGTTCGCATACTGGGAGGAACGCCTGTCGGACTGGCATGTGGAGAGCGGTACTTATCGGATTCTCATTGGAAAATCAAGCAGGGATATTGTTTTGGAGCAGAGTGTGCAGATCGAGTCTGACGTATCAATTCCGGCAGTTTACGACTGGAATACGACACTGGGGGAGATTGTTTCAAACCCGAAACTTCCCGGATTTTTGAAGGTTATGGAAGCGCGTCTTGGCAGCGCCATGCCGAAATTGTATTTTGAGGAAGCGCAGGGCGGGGCGGCAGAACGTGAGGCGATTACGCTTGAAATGCGCAACGCGACGGCGCTGGATACGCCGCTGCGATCCATTATCGGGTTTGGCACAGGCGAGGTTTCCTATGAGACGATGGAAGATCTGATTGTAGAGCTCAATCGTTGGAACAACGGGACAAAAGCGGGGCATTCGTGATGTCTGCCCCGTTTTCTTTTAAAGATATCCGTAAATAAGACAGGCGTCGCCGCATTTTTTACAGGGGATGTGACAGTTGTACAGGATCTGAGCAAATGTTTCCTCCGCATTATGCCAGATTTTTTTTGGCGCCAGCAATCCTCCTTTGTTTTCATAATATTTTGGCTTTACTGCCAGGTATTCGATTACTTTGTAATTCAGATTGACAAATTCTTCCGCATCATAATTTCCCTGATACCAGATATCCGATGCGATAAAATTCGTAATAAAAGAGGTGTCGTCATCAAACAGGGTTTTTATTTCGTAAGGCGGGCAAAAAGGCATTTCATTTATCATAGCGTTTCGAAAACAGTCCCATTTTGTATTGTTCATGCAGCTTGTAAGCTGCCTTTCCTGAACAATCTGAGCCACAAGCTCTGCCGTCGTTTTTGTACGTGCAAAACGGCCGCGTTCAATATCGCGTATCACCTGCTGCAGTCTTTGAATCAGGAGATGTTCCTTGTCTACACGGACGCATTGAAAAACAGTGTCGTCTTTTTCGACAAGAATCCAGTAAGATTCAAAACGGCGGGAGAGTGTGAGCAAAAGTCCGCCCCTCCAGCGCACACGAAAGAAGACGCTGTCTGCCAGATCATGCTCCGTGAGAGTTTGAATCACGCCGTCTCTGACAGACAGCCGGTTAACGGGAAATATGGAAGCATCTTTTGCTGCGGTATTTTGCGGGATGGATTGTAGGTGGATACATTCTGTTTTGTGTGGGTTCATTTTTGTTTCCTGCTATATTATTTTTATTTGAGCATGGGGTCAGATACTTTTTTACCCCAACATCATTATATATATTATATGAATTTCAAAAATTTGTCCAGTTTCCTGTAATTGAACAGAAAAGAGATGGAACACAGCAATCTGATTGACTGGTGGCGTGGTAAAAATGGCGGCATATGATAACAGTGTGAGAAGTATTTTGCTCATGCCAGAGGGAAAATCGGAGGTTTAGCAATGGAAAAGAATAGCGGAACGCTTGTCAATGACTGTAATTTGCAGGGAATAAGACCGATTATGGTGGATCTTCCGTATCCGCCCGTTCAGATCAGGGAAAAAAATCCCAGGTATGCGGATCTGCTGCTGGTAGATTACTGTGGACCGGTGTCGGAGCTGTCTGCCATATTACAGTATATCAATAATGAAAACAGGATGTCGGGGGAGTATTGTTCTCTGATCCGCACAATACTTGGAATTGCAATGGCGGAGATGATGCATCTGCAAAAACTCGGGGAGTTGATTCACTTGCTTGGTGGAAACGTATGTTTTGAGACAAAACAGCAGAACGGCCGTTGGTCCCCATCCTGCCTGACGCTGCCAGGCGTTGTTTCGCAGATGCTTAAGGCGGATGTGGAAGCTGAGAAAGCCGCGATACGGCAATATAAAATGCATATGAATGCGATCCGGGACGATTGCATCAACCGTGTGCTCGGACGTATTATTCAGGATGAAGAGTACCATATCATGATATTACAGTCACTTATGAAAAACCGCTGATTTTTACGGATCATTTCAAACAGCAAAAGAGAATATTACTGGTAACAGTGAAGCCGAAAGCTGAACGGTTACTATTACTGAAAAAAATTATAATATATGCTTGCATCATGGCACTAAATGTTGTATGATAAGACATAATGTTTACTTTATATGGTAGTATGCCATAGCAGTACACAGAGAATGCAGTGATGGGAGCTATGTGGTGGTTTTTTAAAGTAAGGAGATGGGTGTCGTGAATCAGTCAGCAGTAAAGGCAGATGACACAAATATAGTATACGGGCAGTGGCGTTTGAGCGAGTCGTCAGAGACAGAACGCACGGGAAAGAAACTATCGGAAGAGCGCAGACAATTTGAGGAGGAACGAAGGCAGTTTGAGCAGGAGAAAAAAGCCTTTTTTCTCGAAAAGAGTATGGAGAGCAAGCGGATTGAGACGGAGCGCCATTTGTTTGAAATGAAATGGAAAGTGCTTGAGACAGAGCTTAGAAAACTTGCAAGCGAGAAAGAACAGGTGGAACGGCAGCGCGATTTTTACAAGAGCGTAAATAAATTTGACGAAAAGCTTTCGTCCGATGCAAAAAAGGGAGTTGTCTCCGGCAGGATTTTTTTTGCAGGCGTCGGCAGTGAGCAGTCATTAAAAAAGCGATACAAGGATTTGATAAAAATTTATCATCCGGACAACATGGATGGTGATACAGGAGCGATACAGGTCATCAACAGGGAGTATGACAAGTTAAAGAAGCAATATGAGTAATGAATAAAAGAAAAGCGGCCTGTAGCACAGGCCGCTGAATAACGGAATATTGTATGGATTTGCGTAAATGGAAAAATCAAAGCATTGTTATTGCGGATAGATCAGGTGTGCATCGTCGATTCCATATAAGGTGCGGTCAAGATAACGTTTTGCCAGATAATTGGCCATACCCAGATTCATATCCAGATAATTGCCGCAGTCTTTCGGGGAAGCGCCCGGCACTTCGTCGTGATAGTCGCGGATAAATTCAAACAGTTCAATCATCAGGGGTACAATATCTTTTGATTCGTAATCTCCTGCCAGCAGCAGGTAAAAACCTGTGCGGCATCCCATGGGGCCGAAATAGATTGTCTTTTCCCCATATTCCGCATGATTTCTTAAAAAAGTGGCTGCAAGATGTTCGATCGTGTGTATCTCGGCAGTATTCATGACAGGTTCCTCGTTCGGGGAAGTAACACGCAGGTCAAATGTAGTGATAATTCCCGATGCGACCTTATCTTTGCGGGAAACATAAACGCCCGGCTGTAATTTGATATGGTCAATTGTAAAGCTTGTAATCTTTTCCATAAAAATCTCCTTCTGCATCAGATTTGTATTTTACATCCATATTCAAAAATAAAACAGAAGCCGGATTTCGTCAAGTGAAAAATACATATAATTGCAACTTTTCAAACTTTGTGCTACAATTGCAAGGGAGATGGAGAGAATATGACTGCGGGAGGCCTTACCCATGAAATGGAATAAATATACCATAGAGACAACAACAGAAGCCGAAGAATACATGAGTTCCATGTTAATGGAACTTGGGATTTCCGGCATTGAGATAGAGGATAAAATACCGTTGTCCGCGTCGGATCAGTCGGCAATGTTTATTGACTATCTGCCGGATCTGCCGCCGGACGACGGCGTCAGCTCTGTCAGTTTTTATCTGGAGGAGGACGGGACTGACCATACAAAGCTGCTTGAGCAGGTGGCGCTGGCGTTAGAAGAACTGAGAAAGACAGTTGAGGTCGGGAGCGGCCGCATTACATCGGATCAGACGGAAGACCTTGACTGGATCAATAACTGGAAAAAATATTTCAGTTCATTTACGATTGAAGATATTTTAATCAAACCGACCTGGGAGGAATTAAAAGAGACGGATCGGGATAAAACATTAATAGAGATTGATCCCGGCGTTTCTTTTGGGACAGGGAAGCATGAGACAACACAGCTTTGTATTCGAGGGCTGATCAAATACATACGGCAGATGAAACAACAGGAGGCGCCGAAAGTCCTGGATCTCGGTTTTGGAAGCGGGATTTTGTCCATTGTGGCGTTAAAGCTCGGGGCAGGTCATGTCACAGGGACAGATTTGGATCCCGCCTGTCTTGCTTCTGTAAAGGAAAATCTTAAGACGAACCGGATAGACGCTAATCTGACCACTTTTTATATCGGAAATCTGGTGGATGATACAAAACTAATGGAAAAGGTCGGATCGGATTACGATATTGTGGTTGCCAATATTCTGGCGGATGTGATTATTCCGATGGCGCCGGCGGCTTTTTCCGCGCTGAAATCAGGCGGATATTTTATCACATCCGGTATCATTGATTTCAAGGAAAAAGAGGTTGCAGACGCCATACGGCAGGCGGGATTTCGGATAGAGGAGATCAGTCGCCAGGGCGAGTGGGTCGGCATAACGGCAAAGAAGCAGCAGACAGAACAGGAGAAGTAGAGAGAACAGACGATGTATCAGTTTTTTGTAGAAGAAGAAAATGTATCCGGAACAGAGATCATAATCAGAGGCAGTGACGTCAGGTATATCAGAAATGTGATACGCCTCCGGTGCGGGGAGCAGATTCGCGTCAGCACGCCGTCGGAGAACTATCTTGGCAGGATAGGCGAGGTGTCGGAGCATTTTGTGCGGGTGCAGATTGTTGCGGATAAGATCGGCGGGACAGAGCTTTCGAGTCATATTGTGCTGTTCCAGGGGCTGCCAAAAGGCGACAAGATGGAGCTGATTGTTCAAAAAGCGGTCGAGCTTGGCGTGTCCGGGATCGTTCCGGTTGCCATGAAGCACTGTGTTGTGCGTCTTGACGATAAAAAAGCAAAGGCAAAATCGGCGAGATGGCAGAGTATCGCAGAGAATGCCGCAAGGCAGGCAAAACGCAGTATGATACCGCGTGTGGCATATCCCATGGAATTTGCGCAGGCTGCTGACGCTGCCATGAAACTTGACCATCGTCTGGTTCCGTATGAAAACGAAAACGGGATGCGGGGGACAAAAGAGGCGCTCTCGCTTATTACGCCCGGCAGTTCGGTTGGCATTTTTATCGGCCCGGAGGGGGGATTTGCCGCGGAGGAAATTGCAATGGTAAAAGACAGGATGCGCCTGATTTCATTGGGAAAGCGCATTCTGCGCACGGAGACGGCAGGCATTGCGGCGCTTGCGGTACTGATGTATCATCTGGAAACAGAGCAGGAGGAATGGCAGAATGCAGGCATATCTGGATAATTCCGCGACCACACGCTGCTGTGAGCGTGCAAAAGAGCGTATGGTTTCTCTTTTGACAGAGGATTATGGCAATCCGTCCTCGCTGCACGGAATGGGGAAGACAGCGGAGGACTATATCAGAGAAGCGGGTAGAAAAATTGCAAAAACATTAAAAGCAGAAGAAAAGGAAATTGTTTTTACTTCCGGTGGGACAGAGTCAAATAATATGGCGCTTTTTGGGAGCCTGGCGGCGAATCCGCGTTTTGGAAAGCATATTGTCACAACGTCGATTGAACATGCGTCCGTCTATGCGCCGATTTGCTGTCTGAAAGAGCAGGGGTATGAGATTACATATCTCGATGTGGACAGAGAAGGAAAAATTTCCCTTTCCCAGTTAAAAGATGTCATTCGTGCGGATACGGCGCTGGTTTCTATTATGATGGTGAATAATGAGATCGGCACAGTGGAACCGATTTCGGAAGCAGCGCAGGTGATCAAACAAATAAATCCGCGCACGCTGTTCCATGTCGATGCGATTCAGGCATACGGAAAGTACCGTATTTATCCAAAGAAAACCGGGATTGATATGCTTTCTGTCAGCGGCCATAAAATACATGCGCCGAAAGGCGTCGGGTTTTTATATATCAAAGACAAAGTCAAAGTGAAGCCGCTTGTTTACGGCGGCGGTCAGCAGAACGGAATGCGCTCCGGAACAGAAAATGTATCCGGAATCGCGGCGCTTGGCGAGGCGGCGGAAGAGGCATATGAGAATTTCGAGCAGAAAACAGAACATATGGCCCGATTGAGAAAAAGGTTTTTGCACGGGATGGCAGAGATTCCGTCCGTCCTTGTAAACGGCGGCATGGGAGCGGATGCGGCTCCTCATATCGTAAGTGTCAGTATTGAGGGCGTAAGAAGCGAGGTTATGCTGCACGCATTGGAGGAAAAGAAGATCTATGTCTCGGCCGGAAGCGCCTGTTCTTCCAACAAACCGGCCGTAAGCCGCACGCTTGCCGGGATCGGACTGGCCAGAAAATATCTGGATACGACGATACGTTTCAGCTTCTGCGCGAACACGACAGAGGAAGAAATCGACTATGCGGTTGCCGCTATGAAAGAGCTTGTTCCAAATCTGCAGAAATATACCCATCATTAGTGTGAGGAGAAATTGCAATGTATTACAGATCATTTTTAATTAAATATGCAGAGATTGCAATCAAGGGAAAGAACCGCTATCTGTTTGAGGATGCGCTGATAAAACAGATCAGAGGCGCTTTAACGGATGTGGAGGGCGATTTTTCTGTCCGGAAAGAGCAGGGGCGTATCTATGTGGACGCGCAGGGCGCTTATGATTTTGACGATACTGTGGATGCCCTGCGGCATGTATTTGGAATTGCAGGGATCTGTCCGCTGGTACAGTTTACTGACAATGGATTTATGGAGCTTAAAAAAGATGTCTGCGCTTATATCGACAGCGTATATCCGGACAGGCACTTTACGTTTAAAGTCAACGCCAGGCGGGCACGCAAAGATTATCCGATGGAATCCATGGAAATCAATGCGGCGCTGGGGGAAGCGCTGTTGGAAGCGTTTCCGGGCCTGCGCGTGGACGTGCATCATCCGGATGTGATGCTCTGTGTGGAAATACGTGAGCAGATTAATGTGTATTCAGAGGTAATCAAAGGGCCCGGGGGTATGCCGGTCGGAACAAACGGAAAAGCGATGCTCCTGCTCTCCGGCGGGATCGACAGTCCGGTTGCCGGTTATATGATTGCAAAGCGGGGCGTTTCCATTGACGCGGTATACTTTCATGCGCCGCCCTATACATCCGAACGCGCAAAACAGAAAGTGACTGACCTTGCAAAAATTATTTCCGCCTATACGGGTCCGATCTGTCTGCATATTGTAAACTTTACTGAGATACAGCTTGCAATTTATGACCGGTGCCCGCATGCGCAGCTGACGATTATCATGCGCCGCTATATGATGAAGATTGCGGAACATTTTGCGAAAGAAACCGGATGTCTCGGCCTGATTACAGGCGAGAGCATCGGACAGGTGGCGAGCCAGACAATGCAGTCGCTTGCGGCGACAAATGAAGTCTGCACCATTCCGGTTTACCGTCCGCTGATCGGGTTTGATAAACAGGAAATTGTAGAGATTTCGGAGAAGATCGGCGCATATGAGACATCCATACTGCCGTATGAAGACTGCTGTACGATTTTCGTGGCGAAGCATCCCGTGACGAAGCCGAGTCTTCATGTGATTCATAACGATGAGAAGAAGCTGTCAGATCAAATAGACCGTATGGTGGCGGAGGCGATCGAGACGGCAGAAAAAGTATATGTGAAATACTGCTGATTTGCTTACGTACCCCTGCGCAAAAAACCACAGGAATACTCCTGTGGTTGTGGGATCCGGATTGCAGCGGATCTGGCTGTCGAAATGTAATTCTTTGTTCCGGTCAGGTTTTGCTTATTCTGCAAGATACGGCTTTAATACTTCCAGAATTTCGTCAACGCCGTTTTCGGTATGGATTGCCAGATCAATCGGCTTGGAGAGATCAAGGCTGAAGATACCCATGATGGATTTTGCATCAATAACATATCTTCCGGAAATTAAATCAAAGTCATATTCATACTGTGTGATTGCATTGACAAAGGACTTTACCTTGTCAATAGAATTTAAAGAAATCTGTACTGTTTTCATCGGAAAAACCTCCTTAAGCTGTCCGTTTAACGGACTTTATAGTTACCCTTATAGTAATGGTTTTTTATGGAAAAGTCAACACTTATGTGACAATGAATGGATAAATATGTAACAGTGAAGCCGAAAGCTGAACTGTTACATAAATAGAAACGGAAAAGGAATGGGAGAAAAAGATGAAAAAAGCAGCGTTGCATAATCTGGGCTGCAAAGTAAACGCCTATGAGACAGAGGCAATGCAGCAGATGTTAGAGGAAGCGGGATATGCAATTGTCCCGTTTGACGAATATGCGGACGTCTATGTGATCAATACCTGCTCTGTGACAAATATGGCAGACCGAAAATCAAGGCAGATGCTGCGTCGTGCGAAAAAGAAAAATCCGAATGCCATTGTAGTGGGGGCGGGCTGCTATGTCCAGACAATGTCCGAGAGGGACGGGGATTTCGCGCAGCAGGAATATATTGATATCGCCATAGGAAATAATCAGAAACATAAGTTGGTTTCCTTGTTGGAGGAATGGCAGAGTTCCCATACGAGGCAGCAGAGTATCTGTGCGATTAACAGCGGGACGTATCCCTATGAAACGCTTGCAATCCGGAGAACGGACCAGCACACCAGGGCGTTTTTGAAAATACAGGACGGCTGCAACCAGTTCTGCAGTTACTGCATTATCCCTTTTGCACGCGGCCGCGTGCGCAGCAGGCCGATGCGGGAAGTGGTTGAAGAGGCAGAAAAACTTGCCGCATCCGGCTGCCGGGAGATTGTTCTGACAGGAATACATCTGTCCTCCTATGGGCTTGATACGGGCGATGATCTGATTTGTCTGATACAGGAGCTTCATTGTATTGACGGTATCCGCCGTATCCGGCTTGGCAGTTTAGAGCCGCGTATTGTCACGGAAGCGTTTGTAAAGCAGCTTGCCGCGTTGGAGAAAGTATGCGCGCATTTTCATCTTTCGCTGCAGAGCGGATGCGATACGGTGCTTGCCAGGATGAACCGCCGCTATACAACGGAGGAATATGAAAGGGGCTGCCGGCTGCTTCGCCGTTACTATACGCATCCTGCGATTACAACAGATGTCATCGCCGGATTTCCGCAGGAGACGGAGGAAGAATTTGAGCAGACAAAAGCGTTTGTCCGAAAAATCCGTTTCTATGAAATGCATATTTTTAAATATTCCGCCCGCGCCGGTACGAGAGCGGAAGCCATGGACGGACAGGTCAGCGAGCAGATAAAAGTGCGCCGCAGCAATGAGCTTCTTGCGGTTGGGGAACAGATGTCAAAAGAGTTTCGGGAATACTATACGGGAAAATATGTGACGGCCCTTCTGGAAGAACCGTTTGTGTTCGAGGGAAAACGCTATATGGCAGGCTATACGAAAGAATATGTAAAGGTTGCATACGAAACGCCGGAAAATCTGCAGAATGTGATAAAGACAGGCAGAATCAGGCGGCGATTGACCGCAGAGATATATCTTTTAGTTGAATTTTAGGACAAACTATATTAAAATAAAAAAGATTGAAACAGCAAAAGGTGATGAATATGCAAAATATCAATAATACACAGTTTTTTAAAGTAGAGAAAGGCCCGGAACTTAAAGTCAGCGACGTGCTGGCCATTGTTTACCAGGCGTTAAGTGAAAAGGGATACAATCCTGTCAATCAGATTGTGGGATATATTATGTCAGGCGATCCTACCTATATTACAAGCCACAACAATGCGAGAAGTCTGATTATGAAAGTGGAGCGCGACGAACTTGTAGAAGAAGTGCTTCGGTCATATATCAGAAACAACAGGCTGGACGAATGGAAAAACAGTGTGCAGGATCAGTGAGGGATAAGGGAAACATTTTAAAATGCGTATATTAGGATTGGATTTTGGTTCAAAAACGGTAGGTGTGGCGATCAGCGACGAACTATTGCTCACGGCACAGGGACTTTGTGTGCTTCGGCGTAAATCTCCCGATAAACTCCGGCAGACGCTCGCAGGGATTGAGGCTTTGATTGCCGAATACGGCGTGGAGCGTATTGTGCTTGGATATCCCAAAAATATGAATAATACAGAGGGCGAACGATGTGAAAAAACAAAGGAATTTCAGGAAATGCTTACGCGCCGCAGCGGTCTGCCCGTTGTTTTATGGGATGAGAGACTGACAACAGTTGCGGCGGACCGTCATATGATAGAAGCAGGCATGCGCAGGGAAGACAGGAAGCAGATTGTAGACGAGGTTGCGGCAGTGCTCATCCTGCAGGGATATCTGGATTATCTGAAAATTTCGAAAGAGAGCGGTACGCAGGCGCCTGCCTGTGAGTAGAACATACCGCAACCGGAAAGGTATGGGTTTTTTATGGAAAAAATAACGTTTGTAAATCCGGATACATTGGAAGAGGATGAATTTTTTGTTGTTGAGGAGACGAAAGTAAACGGGACGAAATATCTGTTTGTGACGGAGAAAGAAGACGGGGACTGCGACGCTTATATTTTGAAAGAGGTGGAGCAGGGCGAAGACGAGCTTATATATGAAATGGTAGAAGAGGATACGGAATTGTCCGCTGTCGGCAGAATTTTTGCGGAGCTGATTGAGGACGCCGATGTTAAATATTAAGATGGAGGTAGCGAGTGAAGAAAGAAAAAACTGAAAAGCTTAAGATCATTCCGTTGGGGGGAGTGGATCGGATTGGAATGAATATTACTGCCTTTGAATTTGGAGACAGTATCATTGTGGTGGACTGCGGATTGTCATTTCCCGAGGACGACATGTACGGAATAGATCTGGTGATCCCTGATGTCACATATTTAAAGGAGAATATGGACAGAGTAAAGGGATTTTTTATTACGCACGGGCATGAAGACCATATCGGTGCGATCCCTTATGTGCTTCGCGAAATCAATGTGCCGATTTATGCGACGAAGCTGACGATCGGCATTATTGAGCATAAACTGCGCGAGCATAATATGCTGACGAAAGTAAAACGCAAAGTCGTAAAATATGGACAGCACATTAACTGCGGATGTTTTCGCGTGGAGTTTATACGTACCAATCACAGTATTCAGGGCGCGGCGGCGCTTGCCATCTATTCGCCTGTCGGTACGGTCGTTCACACAGGCGATTTTAAGGTGGATTATACGCCGGTCTACGGAGACGCCATTGATCTGCAGCGGTTTGGAGAGATCGGAAAAAAAGGCGTGCTGGCACTGATGTGCGACAGTACCAATGCGGAGCGGCAGGGATTTACGAAATCCGAGAAGACAGTCGGAAAAACGTTTGACGAATTATTCGCCGAGAATAAAAATACCCGTATTATTGTGGCGACATTTGCTTCTAACGTAGACCGTGTGCAGCAGGTGATCAATACGGCTTACAAATACGGGCGCAAGGTGACAATTGAGGGCAGGAGCATGGTCACGATTATCGGAATTGCTTCCGAACTCGGCTATATCAATATTCCGGACAATACGCTGATCGATATTGAAGAGGTAAAGCGTTATCCGGACGAACAGACCGTTTTGATTACTACCGGAAGTCAGGGAGAGGAGATGGCGGCTCTTTCCCGTATGGCAAGCGGAATGCACAAAAAAATAGTAATTACCCCGAAAGACACGATCGTATTGAGTTCAAATCCGATTCCGGGCAATGAAAAAGCCGTATCAAAGATTATCAATGAACTTTTGATGAAAGGCGCAAATGTCATTTTTCAGGATGTGCACGTATCGGGCCATGCCTGTCAGGAGGAGATCAAACTGATCTACTCGCTTGTGCGGCCGAAATATGCGATTCCGGTGCATGGGGAGCACCGTCATCTGATTGCACAGAAGAAAGTGGCAGAAGAGCTTGGCATTGCAAAGGAAAATATATTTATCTTAAACAACGGCGATATGCTTGAGATTGACGATAAGAGTGCGGGAGTCCACGGCAGGGCGCCGGTCGGCGCAGTGATGGTAGACGGGCTTGGCGTCGGCGATGTCGGCAATATCGTATTGCGCGACAGACAGCACCTGGCGGAAGACGGCGTTATTATTGTTGTGATGACACTGGAAAACGGATCGGGACAGGTGCTGGCGGGGCCGGATATTGTTTCGCGCGGATTTGTCTATGTGCGCGAGTCGGAAAGCCTGTTGGAGGAAGCAAAGCATGTACTGATTGACTGTGTTGACCACTGTATGCAGAATAATATCTCAGACTGGACCCGCTTAAAGGCGGAGATCAAGGATTGCTTAAGCGAATTTGTATGGAAGGAAACAAAGAGAAGGCCGATGATTATACCGGTTTTCACTGAAGTATAAAACATGGGTGCGAACAAAATTATTTTAAGGTTTGTCAGTATCAGTTTTTCAGTCCTGATCCTGCTTTTGATCGGAATCGGCCTGATACGCGTCGGAGAGTACTGTTATGGTTTTGGCTTCCGGGTCTTTACAGAGCCGCCGATGGCGGAGGAACCGGGGGAGGATATCGTTGTACTGCTGACAGACGATATGTCGGAACTGGAAGTCGGTCAGATGCTGGAGGAGAAAAAGCTGATTCGCGACAGTTATCTTTTTTATACGCAGCTGAAATTATCCGCTTATTCCGGAAAGCTGTTGAGCGGAACATATGTCTTAAATACGTCAATGACGCCTCGTGAAATGATGATTGTTCTGTCTGCCGGGCAGCTTGAGGATACGGAAACGGAAGAACCGTCCGAGGAGGAACCGACGGAGTCTTTGACAGACGGGACGGAAATGCTGCCGGAGGGAACAGAGATGTTTACGGATACACAGGATACGGAGGCGGCTCTGTGATTTTGGACGAGAGGCTTGGCGCTTTTATCAATGCAATGGACGCCGGAAACACACCATTGTTAGAGGAACTGGAACAGGAAGCTGTTGCGGCATTTGTTCCGATTATCCGCAAAGATATGCAGCGTTTTTTAAAAGTGCTGCTTGCTCTCAAACGGCCGGCCCGTATTCTGGAGGTTGGGACGGCCGTCGGATTTTCGGCGCTTTTTATGGCCGAATATAATCCGGCGGACTGTCATATCACAACGATTGAAAATTATGAAAAAAGAATTCCGATTGCGCAGAATAATTTTAAACGGGCGGGGCGGGAGAATCAGATTACGCTGCTGTTCGGGGATGCGGCCGATCTCTTAAAGACGTTGGACGAGCCGTTTGATTTTATTTTTATGGATGCGGCCAAGGGACAGTATATCCGGTTTTTGCCGGAGGTCATGCGGCTTTTAAAAGACGGGGGCGTGCTTTTATCCGACAATGTGCTGATGGAGGGAGAGATTCTGGAATCCCGCTATATTGTGACACGCCGCAATCGCACGATTCACAGAAGGATGCGGGAATATCTGTATCAGTTAACGCACAGCAGGGAACTTACAACGACGCTGCTTCCGGTAGGGGACGGTATTACGGTCAGTATAAAAAACGAATATGGCCCGGGAGAAAAGGGGTTTGCGGGAGGAGAGCAATGATGAACAGAAAACCGGAACTATTGGCGCCTGCCGGCAGCCTTGAGGTTTTAAAAGTAGCTGTAATCTATGGCGCGGATGCCGTATATATTGGAGGAGGCGAGTATGGGCTTCGTGCAAAGGCGAAGAATTTTTCTTATGAGGAAATGCGCGAGGGAATATCATTTGCACATGACCACGGGGTAAAGGTTTATGTGACAGTCAATATATTTGCGCATAACGACGATATGGATGGTGTGCGCGAGTATCTTCTGGAATTGAAAGAGATTGCGCCGGACGCTCTGATCATCTCGGATCCGGGCATCTATCGAATGGCGCAGGAGATCTGTCCGGATCTGGAACGCCATATCAGCACACAGGCGAATAATACCAACTACGAGACTTTTCTGTTTTGGCGCGATCTTGGCGCAAAACGTATTGTTGCGGCCAGAGAGTTATCTTTGGACGAGCTGAAAACGATTCGTCAAAGAATACCGAAAGATCTGGAGATAGAGGCGTTTATCCATGGCGCGATGTGTATCTCTTACTCGGGCAGATGCCTTTTGTCCAACTATTTTACAGGACGTGATGCGAATCGGGGATCCTGTACGCATCCGTGCCGCTGGAAATATGCGGTGGTGGAGGAGACAAGGCCCGGCGAATTTCTTCCGGTTTATGAAAATGAGAGAGGCACCTATATTTTTAACTCGAAAGATCTGTGTATGATTTCGCATATTCCGGAGCTTATGGATGCGGGGATTGACAGTTTTAAAATTGAGGGCAGGATGAAAACGGCGCTGTATGTCGCTACGGTGGCAAGAACTTACCGCAGGGCAATTGACGATTATCTGAATTCGCCCGCTCTGTATCAGGAAAATATGGAATGGTATACCGATCAGATTTCAAATTGTACTTACCGTCAGTTTACGACCGGATTCTTTTTCGGAAAACCGGACGCCAAAACGCAGATTTATGACAATAATACTTATATCAGGGAATATACTTATCTGGGGCTTGTGGAGGATGTACGGGACGGGCGCTGCCGTATTACGCAGCGAAATAAATTCTCGGTCGGCGATCGGATTGAAGTGATGAAGCCGGACGGGACAAATATTGCAACCACAGTCAGGCATATTTATAACGGGGAGGGAGAACCGGTGGAATCTGCGCCGCATCCGAAACAGACGCTGTTTGTGGAACTTGACGCTGTGCCGGATCTTTTTGATATTCTGCGCAGGGAAGAAAAAGCATAATGCCTGCCGAAATGTTTGCGGCAGTTTGCAAAATATAGTTTAAATCCAGATTCCAGAAAGGGGGAACTGCCTGTGAAAGAGGACAGGTATGTTGCATATGTGGGAACTTATACCCACCAGAACAGTGTAGGAATCCATATCTATGATGTGGATGTGCCAAACGGAACTATGAGTGAGCGAAAAGTCGTGCCGATCAACAATCCGTCCGATCTGATTGTCTCTAAAAATCATAAGTTCCTGTATTCCATTGCGGACGAAGGCGTGAAAGCATTTCGCATTCTGCCGGACGGCGACCTTGAGGCGATGAACCAGCAGTGGATCGGCGGGATGCGCGGATGTTATGTGGAGGTAGACCGGGAAAACCGTTATCTCTTTGTCGGCGGCCATCACGACGGACGTGTGAGTATGATGCATCTGAATGAAGACGGCAGCATCGGGGGGATTGCCGACGGCGTGTTCCATATCGGGATGGGCAGAAGCATTGCGCAGCGCAATTTTATTCCGCATGTGGACTGTGTGAAACTGACGCCGGATCAGAAGTTTTTGTGCGCCATTGACAACGGCCTTGATCAGATGAAAGTCTACCGTGTCAATTATGAGCGCGGAAAACTGGAAGTGATTGATATTATTCGCGGACAGATCGAATCGGCGCCGCGTATGATACGATTTTCCAGAAACGGGAAATTTGCCTATATTTTGTATGAACTGTTTAATATGATTGAAGTATACAAATATGATGTGGTAAACGACGAGCCTGTTTTTGAAAAAATTCAGACAGTTTCGACGATGCCCGGCAAGTACGATGAAATCTGCGCCGCTTCCGGGATGGAAGTATCAGAGAGCGGGAAGTATCTGTTCTGCAGCAATGCGGGCGTCAATTCCGTGACCTGTTTCGAGATTGACGAGACGACGGGACTGCTCGAATGCCAGTTTGGCACGAAAGTAAACAGCGATTATCCGAAAGTGCTTGCGATTTTTCCGGATGAAAAACATTACATGACATTAAATAACAATTCGGATGATATCTATTTCTACGAAATTCATTACGAGGAAAAATATTCGCTTGTCAAAGGGAAAGGGATTCGCGTGGATAAGCCGAATTGTATCTATATTTTAAAATTGGATGATCCGTCGGAAGCGTGAGTGACCCGCGCAGCGGCGTTTCTGCTTCCCGTCAATGGGAGACAGGGACGCCGTTTTTTCATGTCTTCTGCTGCAGTCATTGGAATTTGCTTAACAGGGAAGAAAGAATAAATTTATCCTGCTAAAGAAATGATTAATACAGCAATGGATTGGTTTAAAAAAGATAATTGCGCACACTTTTTTAAAAAGAAAGAATGATATCTCCATGTTTGGTAATGCTATCAAAGAACAGATTGATTAAAGTGAACAATGGAGATACGCGGATGGAGAAAGAAAAAAGATACGAGACACAAAAGGCATTTCTGATAAAATGGATCTATTATGGGGTTTGGGCAGCCTTGGTTTATTTTTTAATCAGGCTGCTCGGCTCCGTGCTGCTTCCGTTTCTTGTGGCGTTCCTGCTGGCATGGATTTTAAAATTCCCGACAGATTTCCTGACAAAAAGGCTTAAAATAAGGAGGAAAATTGCGGCAGTCTTTGTGCTGGTCAGTTTTTTCAGTCTGATCGGATTCTCCTGTTTTCTGCTTGGAAGAAGTATGTTTGGGATGGCAAAGACCGCCTGGGGCGGTTTTATGGAGTTTTGTACCGGAACTCTTGTTCCGGTGATGGATTCGTTTACCGATCTGTGCAAAGATCTGGGCGATACTGCGGACGGGACGGCCGTGATTGACGCGCGTTCGCTGCTCGCGGATGTGTCGGGAAATGTAGTCAGCGGCGTTTCCGGAGCTGTATCCTGTCTGCCTGCAGTCTGTATGAATATTTTGATCATTATTATTGAGACAATATTTCTGGAGCTGGAATATCCGCAGATTATGAAATTTATCAGGAAGCGGATGCCAAAAAAATGGCACAGTTATCTCGGTGAGAGCGCGAGAGCGATACATGGGATGTTCGGGAAGTATGCCATGTCCTATGTTTTTATCTTTTTTATGACGTTTGTTGAGCTGTTTGTCGGGCTTTTGCTGCTTGGAATCAGGCAGGCATTTGCGACGGCGCTGTTTATTGCGATACTTGATATTCTGCCAGTTCTGGGCACAGGGACAATACTGCTGCCCTGGGGTGTGTTTGCATTTTTTTGCAGGGACAGAATGCTCGGAACCGGGATTCTGCTGCTGTATTTGTTTATTACGATCGTGCGCAATATTGTGGAGCCGCGTCTTGTCGGGAAACAGATGGGGCTTTCACCGTCCGTGACGCTGCCGGCGATCCTGATTGGGTATAAATTTTTCGGTATACTGGGCGTATTTTTGCTGCCGATCGGGGCGGCGGCATACCAATGTATCAAACGTGCGGGTATCTTGTCGAAAAACAGGGAAAAAAGTCCAAATCTGTAAAAAAATACAGACAATTTGTTATATTTTACTTGCACCGCGGCAGGAATTTGAGTATGATAAACAGGAAAGGAATTTCGTTTATTAAATATGGCGTCAGGGTTGACAATGACTCGCGCCGCAAGGAGGAGTTTTTGCAGTTTATGGAAAATGTTTCGAAAAATTTTATTGAGACAGTGATAGAACAGGATATCAGGGAGGGGCGCTGTCGTGAAGTATGTACGCGTTTTCCTCCGGAACCAAACGGATATCTGCATATTGGACATGCAAAGTCCATATTATTGAATTATGGACTTGCACAGGAATATCAGGGCAAATTTCATGTGCGTTTTGACGATACCAATCCGACAAAGGAGAAGCCGGAGTTTGTGGAAGCGATTCGGGCTGATATTGAGTGGCTTGGCGCTGATTGTGAGGGGAATCTCTTTTATGCGTCCGATTATTTTGCGGATATGTATGAGGCTGCCGTTAAACTGATCAAAAAGAAAAAAGCATATGTGTCGGATCTGACGGCAGATCAGATTCGGGAATACCGCGGGACTCTTACGGAGCCGGGCAGGGAGGATCCCTATGCATCGCGCAGTGTGGAAGAGAATCTGAAGCTGTTTTCCGATATGAAAGAAGGGCGTGTGGCGGACGGTGAGAAAGTGCTTCGTGCAAGGATTGACATGTCCTCCTCCAATATCAATATGCGGGATCCGGTCATCTATCGTGTTGCGCATATGAAGCATCACAGGACAGGAGAACAGTGGTGCATTTATCCTATGTATGATTTTGCGCATCCGATTGAGGATGCGATTGAGGGGATTACGCACTCGATCTGTACGCTTGAGTTTGAGGATCACAGGCCTTTGTATGACTGGGTTGTCCGTGAACTGGAATACGAAAATCCGCCAAAGCAGATTGAGTTTGCAAAACTCTACCTTACGAACGTAGTTACCGGAAAGCGTTATATTAAGCGCCTGGTGGAAGAGGGCATCGTGGACGGTTGGGATGATCCGCGTCTTGTGTCGATTGCCGCGTTGAAGCGGCGCGGTTTTACGCCGGCGTCTATCAAAAAATTTGTCGAACTCTGCGGTGTTTCCAAAGCGAACAGCTCCGTAGATTATGCAATGCTCGAATACTGTATCCGTGAGGATTTAAAAATGAAAAAGCCGCGTATGATGGCAGTGCTTGATCCGGTAAAAGTTGTGATTGACAATTATCCGGAGGGAGGGACGGAACAGCTTTGCGTAGTCAATAATCTGGAAAACGAAGCGCTTGGCGAGCGAACCGTGACGTTTTCAAGAGAGATCTATATTGAGCGGGAAGACTTTATGGAGGAGCCTCCGAAGAAGTATTTTCGTATGTATCCAGGCAATGAGGTGCGCCTGATGAACGCCTATTTTGTAACCTGTACCGATTATCATAAGGACAGTGAGGGCAGGGTGACGGAGATACACTGTACGTATGATCCGGCGTCCCGCGGCGGAAACAGCCCGGACGGAAGGAAAGTAAAAGGTACGATACATTGGGTTTCCGCGGTCACTGCCGTAAATGCGCAGGTGCGTCTCTATGAAAATATCGTAGATGAAGAAAAGGGCGTTTACAATGAGGACGGCAGTCTGAACCTGAACCCAAATTCGCTGACCGTTTTGAAAGACTGTAAGCTGGAGGAAAACTTAAAAGATTTGGAGGCCTATGACAGCTTTCAATTTGTAAGGCAGGGTTTTTTTTGTGTGGACGCAAAAGATTCTACAAAAGAGCATCCCGTTTTTAACAGGATTGTCTCACTGAAAAGTTCTTATAAACTGCCGAACGCATAACAGAGAGGAGTAATTCGTATGTTTGGATTTAAGAAAAAGACAGAAGCGGCAGAGTCCGCACAGGAAAAGAAACAGGAGGAACAAAAGCAGGAGACGGCGCAGCGCGATGGAGAAATACAGCCGGAAGAGCAAAAAGCGCAGGAGATCCCGCCGGAGGAGACATTTCTTTTAGACAGGACGGTTCGATGTATTGTCTGTGATAAAGTATTTAAGTCAAAAGCGCTGAAGAGTAAATCGGCAACGCGCTTGGAGTCTGATCTTGATTTGCGTCCCCGCTTCAAACAGCTGGATGCAATCAAATATGATGTGATTGCCTGCCCGCACTGCGGGTACTCGGCGTTAAGCCAGTCGTTTGATCATCTGACGGGTGGACAGATTCATCTGGTAAAAGAAAATATCTGTTCCAAATTTCAGCCGTCCATAGATCTGAGCAGTTTAAAATCTTACGACTACGAGCTTGCGATTGACCGTTACATAGCTGCATTGGAATGTGCGCGTGTAAAAAAGGCAAAAATCAGCGAGGTTGCCTATACATCCTTAAAGCTTGCGTGGATTTACCGGGGGAAAGCGGAAACGATTTCTGAGGCTGATGCGGGCGATCAGGCACAGATTGCGCAGTTAAAAGAACTGGAGGAAAAATACTATACAGAGGCATACGAAGGATTTCTTTCAGCCGTTTCGCAGGAGAATTATCCTATTTGCGGGATGGATGAGTGCACGCTTGACTATCTCCTGGCAGTGATGTCATTTCATTTTAAAAAATACGATACGGCATCCCAGTGTATATCGAAGATTCAGACTTCTCCTTTTGCCACGAAACGAATTAAGGATAAGGTATTTGATCTGAAAAATATGATACTTGAGGAACGAAAAAAGGAAAAAGAAAGCTGAAAATAAGTCATGATCGATATCATGGTAGATTTGGAGGGGGACCCGAAAGTCCCTCTGTACGAAAAAATATATGAATATATCAGGCAGGACATGATGGACGGCAAAATCTTAGAGGGTGAGAAGTTGCCGTCCACTCGTCTGCTGGCAAAAAATCTTTCGGTCAGCCGCAGTACGGTTGATCTGGCATATGGGCAGCTTATGGCGGAGGGGTATATAAAGGCGCAGCCATACAGGGGATATTTTGCATGTGATATCACCGAATTATACCGTGCCGGTCAAAAGAGGAACAGGCATGACGCTGCGCCGGCGAAAAAAGTGGTCTGTTCGGAGCGTATGATTGATTTTTCTCCCTATGGGATTGATTCGGAGAGTTTCCCGTTTCGAATGTGGAGGAAGATCAGCAGGACAGTTCTGATTGATGACAGAGAGGAACTTCTTTATGCGAAAGACGGGCAGGGGGAACAGGGGCTTCGGGAGGCGATTGCATCCTATTTGCACCAGGCCAGGGGCGTAAATTGTGAACCGTCCGATATTATTGTCGGAGCAGGAAATGAATATCTGGAAATACTGCTGACGCAGATCCTCGGTCCAGGTAAAACCGTTCTTATGGACAATCCGGGGTATCCGCAGGCGTATCACACGTTTAAAAATATGGGATATCAGGTCGCAACAGGCCATTTTGCGCAAAATCTGGCGGATGAAGAGCTTCTGGCAGAAACATCACCGGACCTTGTCTATCTGATGCCTTCTCACCAGTTTCCGCTTGGCAATGTACTGCCTTTAAAACAGCGCATTGCACTGCTGAAATGGGCATGTGAAACAGAGGGACGTTATTTGATTGAGGATGACCATGACAGCGAGTACCGTTACCGTGGAAAGCCGATTCCGTCTATGCAGAGTATTGACCGTGAGGGAAGAGTGATTTATCTTGGTACCTTTTCCAAGAGCATTGCGCCGTCGCTGCGTGTCAGCTACATGGTGCTGCCGCCGCGGCTGACAGAGCAGTATCGCACAAACTGCGGGTTTTATTCGGTGACGGTACCAAAAATACAGCAGGAGATACTCTGTACATTTTTGAAAGAGGGCTATTTTGAGCGTCATTTAAATAAAATGCGCGGCATATATCGATCCAAGCGTGATTTTCTGCTGAGTGAACTGAAAAAGTACGACTGGGCCGCATACGTCGGCGGGGACCAGGCGGGACTCCATATTCTGGTGCATGTGCAGTCAACGCTTGGCGAGGAAGAACTTTGCAGGCGTTTGGCCGGCGCGGGTGTGCGTGCGTTTGGAATTTATGAGTTTCGTCTTGACGGAAAAGAGGAAAAGCCGTTTGATACGCCGGTACTTTTGCTTGGATACGGAAGACCGGGGGAGAACGAGATGCGCAGGGGGCTTTTGGTTCTTGATAAAATAATAAGAAATACAACATTGCAATAAACAGGGAAAACTGCTATAGTAGATAGGAGCAGTAGAAGAAGGAGGAAGAAACATGACATATTTTGAATTAGTGGACGCAGTGAGGGCTGCATATGCGAATGCCGACGCAAGCGAGGTTGGGGAGCATATTGCATTTCAGTTTAATATTGAAGGGGAAGGCGAAGGCGCTTTTTATCTGGAGATCAAAGACGGTAAAATCAACATTGAACCATATGAATATTTCGACAGGGACGTATTGATTACTACAACAGCAGAAACACTTTTAAAGATCGGTACAGGGAAACTCGATCCAATTGCGGCATATACCTTGCGCAAAATTAAGGTCGACGGAAGTCTGGACAAGGCGCTTGTTTTAAAGAAGATTTCACCAAAACCGTCCGATATTAAAGTTTCCGCAGCGAAAGATACTGCAGAAGAAACGTGTGTGGACGCGCAGGAGGAAGATTTGGCGGATACATGCGCATGTGAGAAAGATGACATACAGGCCGAAGAGTGTGATGAGACGGCGGATGAAAATCAGACAGAAGAGGACGAGGAGGATTTTTCCGAAGAAGACGCGCAGGACGAGGATGCGCCGAACAGCGCGTCTACAACTGCGAAAGCGCTTTCCGCAAGGCGTTCCGGCAGGAAAGGGAAACGGAAAAGAGGAAAATAAGTGCGGAATTTCTGTCATGAATGACAGGAATCAAGGCGGATCAGAGTGCCCGAATGGACCAGAAGTTTCATTTGGGCGCTCTTTCTGTTTGTGTGAGAGATTCGTTACAGTTCAATGGGGGATCTGAACTGTTGCACAGAATTGCCGGACAGCGTATTCCAGGTACAAAAATCATTGCAATTTGCATAGAAATAAAATATAATAAAAAAATATATTATAGAATAAGGACAGAAATCAGATAAAATAACACAGCTTAATGCCTGCGGAACGGATTCTGCAGGCAGCAGGAAGGGCGTGAAGATTCGCATGACAGATTTATCCCCGAAGATAGAAGAGATGAGAGATGAGAAAACAGCAGAAAATTTTGAAAAAGGGCTGACAGAAGGAAAGGATTCTATTTTGCCGGTCAAAGATTTTGAAAGTCCCGTCAGGTTGTATGATTTACTGATCGCATCGGTAAAAAAATATCATCCGTCTGCGGATATATCTCTGATCGAAAAGGCATATAAGACTGCATCTGATATGCATAAGGGACAGGTGCGTAAATCGGGCGAGCCATATATCATTCATCCGCTTAGCGTCGCCATCGTGCTTGCCGAGCTGGAGATGGATAAAGAAACGATTGTGGCAGGACTTTTGCATGACGTTGTGGAAGATACGGCGATGACGGACGAGGAGATTGCAGGGGAGTTTGGCGGGGAGGTTGCGCTGTTGGTGGACGGTGTTACAAAACTGGAACGTCTCTCCTACAACGCTGATAAGGTAGAGGTGCAGGCGGAAAATCTGCGCAAAATGCTGCTGGCTATGGCAAAAGATATTCGTGTGATACTTGTAAAGCTGGCCGACCGGCTGCATAATATGCGCACGCTCAAATTTATGCGTCCGGAAAAGCAAAAGGAAATTGCGCGGGAGACAATGGATATTTATGCTCCGATTGCACAGCGCCTTGGCATTTCCAAAATAAAAACGGAACTGGATGATCTGGCGTTAAAGTATCTGGAACCGGATGCCTATTATGAGCTGGTGCAGCAGGTCGCACAGAGAAAAAGCATTCGGGAAGCTTATGTCAATATGCTGGTAGAGGAAGTGCGAAAGAAAATAGAGGAGGCACAGATTAAAGCGCAGATTGACGGCAGGGCAAAACATTTTTTCAGCATATACAAGAAAATGGTGAATCAGGATAAGACGCTGGATCAGATCTATGATCTGTTTGCCGTCCGTATCATCGTAGATTCGATCAAAGACTGCTATGCGGCGCTTGGCGTGGTACATGAGATGTATAAACCGATTCCGGGACGATTTAAGGATTACATCGCAATGCCAAAGCCAAATATGTACCAGTCGCTGCATACAACTGTAATTGGGCCGTCGGGACAGCCTTTTGAAGTACAGATCCGTACATTTGAGATGCATAAGACTGCAGAATACGGGATTGCGGCGCATTGGAAATATAAAGAGGCAAGTAACAGCGGAGGTATTCTGGCGCCGATGACGGTGACGGAAGAGGAAAAGTTAAGCTGGCTGCGCCAGATTTTAGAATGGCAACAGGACATGTCGGATAACAAAGAATTTATGAGTCTGTTAAAGAGCGATCTGGATCTTTTTTCCGATACGGTGTTCTGCTTTACACCGACCGGCGATGTGAAAAATCTGCCGGCAGGTTCGACGCCGATTGATTTTGCTTACAGTATTCATTCGGCAGTCGGCAATAAGATGATTGGCGCTAAAGTCAACGGGAAACTTGTTCCGATTGACTATAAGCTGCAGAACGGCGACCGTGTGGAGGTAATCACTTCCCAAAATTCCAAAGGGCCAAGCCGCGACTGGCTAAATATTGTAAAGAGCACACAGGCAAAGAACAAGATTAATCAGTGGTTCCGCAGTGAGTTAAAGGAAGAAAATATTATACGCGGAAAAGAACTTCTGATTTCCTGCTGCAAATCTAAGGGCATTAATTTTGCGGATATTAATAAAGCGGAATATCAGGCAAAGATTCTTCGCAAATATGGTTTTCATGACTGGAATTCCTGTCTTGCAACAGTCGGCCACGGAGGATTGAAAGAAGGACAGATTATCAACAAGATGGTCGAGGAGTATAAAAAAGACCATTTGGCGCATATCACAGACGACGAGGTATTACAGTCGCTTGCAGACAAAGATCTTATACCGGAGAAACGCTCCAAAAGCGGGATTATTGTGCGCGGACTTTATGATGTTGCAGTACATTTTTCAAAATGCTGTTCACCGGTTCCGGGTGATGAAATTGTAGGATTTGTGACAAGAGGGCGCGGCGTTTCCATTCATCGGACGGATTGTGTCAATATGATCCATCTGTCTGAATTGGAAAGGGAGCGTTTGATTGATGCGGAATGGCAGCATGACGATTCGGTAGAAGAGGGGCATTATCTGGCGGAAGTGATTATTTACGGAAATGACCGCACCGGGCTGCTTGTTGACATTACACGTATTTTTACCGAGCGTGGGATAGATATCAAGGCCATCCATTCCAAGACAAACAAGCAGGGAGTGGCTACCATTGAGGTTTCATTTTCTACAAAAGGGCGCGCGGAACTGACCAGTACCATTGATCGGCTGCGCGCTGTGGAGAGTATTATTGATATTGAGAGAAAAACCAGCTGAACGGGGAAAAATCGGACCGTGATGCAGGACAGGGGGGATTTCATATGGCGCCGATAAAGGTGGAACAATATGTAGTTGGGCCGGTACAGACCAATTGCTATTTTGCAGTGAACGAGGAGACAAAAGAGACGCTGATTGTCGATCCGGGCGCAAATGCAGGGCGTCTGGCAGAGATTTTAACGGAGGAAAAGTTAAAGCCTGCAGCGATTCTGCTGACGCATGGTCATTTTGATCATGCAGGCGGTGCGGCGGAGCTTTCTGCCCGGTTTGGGATAAAAGTGTATGCGCATGAGTCGGAAAAGGAGACATTGGAGAATCCGTCTTATAACTTAAGCGGCTGGGAGGGCAAATCAGGCGCCTATCATGCAGATTGTTTTGTCAGTGATGAACAGGAACTGGATCTGGCCGGATTTCATATACGTGTGTTTTATACGCCGGGGCATACGGCTGGCGGCTGCTGTTATTATTTTCCATATCACAAAGTACTTTTTTCCGGCGATACGCTGTTTTCTATGTCGGTGGGGCGCACCGATTTTCCGGGAGGGAGTATGTCCCAGCTGATTGGGGCCATCAGAACAAAAATTTTACCGCTGCCGGATGATATTACCGTCTATCCGGGTCATAATGATATTACGACGATCGGCGCCGAACGGATGTATAATCCGTACTTATAGATAAGGGAGAAAGGCAGTTTTGATATGATACTGGTAAAATTAAACAGAGGGGATTTTGAGTACGATATCCATGCCCTTGTCAAAGCGTTTTTTCCGAAACAGGAGGTTTCCGTAACGGCGGAAGAAAAATTATACGGGGAACCGATAGAACTATTACTTTCGGTCGAGTACCGTGCCGATTCTGTTCGGATCCTGGGCGAAGCGTTTGGATCAACAGAGTTTTTTGTTGATTATTCGGACAGGACATCCGTGAAAAATAAATTGAAACAACAGCTCTATCTTATGTTGTCTGCATATACGGGAACGGAGCAGCCATGGGGAACTCTGACAGGGATACGGCCGACAAAGATACCGATGAAAATGCTGGAAGAACACAGGACAGACGATGAAATTGTTTCATTTATGAAAGAAACTTATTTTACGTCTCGGGAAAAGATTGACCTTGCAATCTCTATTGCAAAAAGGGAGCAGAAAGTCCTGAATAAAGCGGACTGTGAGCATGGTTTTAGTCTTTATATCGGGATTCCGTTTTGTCCGACCACCTGTCTTTACTGTTCTTTTACATCTTTTCCGATTGCCGTCTGGGAAAAGCGCACAGACGAGTATCTGGATGCTCTTGGTCACGAGTTGGAGGAAATGGCGCATTTGTGTGCCGGCAGACCTTTAAACGCCGTGTATATCGGCGGTGGGACGCCTACTACATTAAGTCCGCGTCAGCTAAACCGCCTGCTTGAGCAGGTTAAAAGCCTGTTTGATCTGTCAGCCTGTCTGGAGTTTACGGTGGAAGCCGGAAGGCCGGACAGCATTACGCGGGAAAAACTAAAGGTGCTGCGTCAGCATGAGATTGACCGCATTTCGATTAATCCGCAGACAATGAAACAGGAGACACTGCAGATCATAGGGCGCCATCACACAGTAGAACAGACAATTGAGAGTTTTTGGATGGCAAGAGAGATGGGATTTTCCGATATCAATATGGACCTGATCCTTGGCCTGCCGGATGAATCTCTTTCGGATGTCAGGCATACGATGGATCAGATCGGAAAACTTGCGCCTGATAATCTGACCGTGCATTCGCTGGCGCTGAAACGTGCCGCAAGGCTTCGCATCCAGCAGGAACTCTACAAAGACTTTAAAATAGAAAATACGCAGGAGCATATGGATGTTGTAGCGTCTGCTGCGGCGCAGATGGGACTTTTGCCATATTACCTGTACCGGCAGAAAAGCATGGCCGGAAATCTTGAGAATGTAGGCTATGCCCTGCCGGGGAAAGAAGGAGTCTATAATATTCTTATGATGGAGGAAAAGCAGACCATAGTTGCCTGCGGTGCGGGGAGCATCTCGAAAAGGGTATACCCGGACGGGCGGATTGAGCGGTGCGAAAATGTGAAAGACGTTTCCCAATATATCGCAAGAATCGGGGAAATGATAGAAAGAAAACGTGTGTTATTAGAAGATTAACAATTCAAAATTCAGAGTAAAATTGCCCCGTGTGATGCGGATTTTGGGTACAACAAAAATACCGGAAGTCCAACAAAAGTCCAACAAAATTTTTTGCGTTGGTACATCATAATACGCCATAATGCAATTTTCATCTCGGAGTCCAACAAAATCAGTGTAAATTCACAGATTCCTAAGGAGCGTTTCGGAAATAGTCGAAGCGCTCTTTTTTACGCCTTTCAAAGAGGATTTTAGCCATTTAGAGGAGATGTTACATCGGGCTAGTCCAACAAATTAAAATGCGCATTTCCATGATGTGTTTTGTAAACTTGGTTTAAATTTTATATTCTTACAAATATAATCGTAGTAGAAAGCAAAATGATAACAATTGATTTTGCAAATAAATAGATAATCCTTTTAATATGCAATTTTTTTTGTTCTGTCAAAAGTTAAAGACTTGTTAAGAATTTCTATGCTATGATCAGAA
>CAMUHN010000038.1 GCA_947088675.1 uncultured Roseburia sp. | reverse complement strand
TTGTATTGGTAATGTGAGCCGCTTATATCTGACACGTACCATCCATCATCCTTTAGCATCCGGTCGGCTTCTCTGAATCTCATGTATGTTTCCTCCTTACAATTATATAATAACACGTATTTTACGTATTGTCAAGAGAAAAACATAAAAAATATACGTATTTTACGTAGATATTATATGCAGATACCGGGAAAGTATGCAGACTGGCAGCAGGACACAAAAGCATCTTTAACAGTTGGAAATAGTGGGATTGCGCCGCCTGCTGCCTTATTCCTTTTTATTATCCGGCACATATTCCATTAAATCCCCCGGCTGACAGTTAAGAACTTCACAAAGCCGGGATATGGTTTTGCTGTCAAGCCCACCAGTTCCATTTTTTAAGGCTGTCAAAGTGCCTTGACCTATCAGTTTTTCTTTGCGGATTTTATAGGTTGTCCATCCCTTTTCTTCTAATAGCCGGAATAGTTTGTCGTAATGGATGCCGGATTGCTGTACTAAACATTTTTTCTGTCTTGGATTTGCCCTTTTGCTATTTGCTGAAGCAGTTATCCATTGGCAGTTATCGGGAGAATATCCCTTGCTACTGTCTATACAGTCAATAGTCAAGTTTTCATTGTAACCATGACTTAAAGACCAATCAAAGAAGTTTTGCAAGCCGTTATCTCCTAACCATTCATCACAAATTGCAATTCCTTTGCCGCCATACAAGGGATATGCCTGACTGTTTGGATTATAACAACGCTGTTTCATGCCAGAGTAGATACTGTATAATCTGGTTTTACTTAGTCCATGTTCCATAGTTAGATTTCCTCCCCAGTATCATTCATGGTAAATCCTGCATGATAGGTACAATCAAGAACAGCAGCTATTGTCATGAGTTCTTTTTCGCTGAAATTATCACGGCTCATTTTATTTGATAAATTTTGGCGTGATTGTGAGGTCTGTTCTGCTAGTTCACCTAATGTCATATTACGGCGTTTAAGGACAATTTTGATTTTTTCGCCCATACTGATTGACATGATTTATATACTCCTTTCCTTGTTTTTATATACTTATTATACATTATAAAGTGTAAAAAGTCAAATGATAATTATAAAAAGAAATAAAAAAGTGTAAAACATATATTGACAAACGACACTTTATAGTGTATACTTAATGTATCAAATGAAAGGAGCAACACAACATGAAACAGATTACCAAAGTAAGAAAGAGCGTGTGCGCAATGGCTAACCAGTTACGGAAAGCCGGGTACTCTCTCAAAGATGCTTTCAAAAAGGCATGGCAGAGGGTAAAGCTGTCAATGACAATCCGGGCAGCCGGAACCACGTTCGAGAACAGGCAGGAGCGCTTACAGTTCCTGCAGCAGTTCAGGCCGGAAGATCTGACCGTTACACTGGAAAGGGAAAAAGACAATAAATTTGACAGCAATGCTATTCAGATCGTTATACATATCACGCCGATTAGCCGGAAAACAGTAATCGGATATGTGCCGAAAAGACTGGCAGCGGAGCTTTCCAGAGTGCTTGATATGGGTATCCCGGTTCAGGCTACCCTGATGCAGATTATCGGCGGCTATGGATGGAAAGAAAGCCGGGGCGCACTGATTAACATAGCAGTATAGGGGCGGTGGAGCATGAAAGAAAACAAAGTTTTAGAACAGTTGAAGCGTGAAGCCCTATATGCGCAGCGTTCTTTTTCCGAAGAGTTATTATATCAGACCTACGGAAAAGCACAGATGGCAAGGCAGCTTGAAGCCCTGACACAATCGGAGTTCATGGAGATTAACCACATGACAGTTTACTTTATGAACACTGACCGGGAATATATCAGACACCGAAATAAAGAGTTTGCGGAGTGCTGCAGAGCCGTTACAAGAAAAATGCCCCTGTCAGTACCGCAAATACAGACAGGAGCGAGTAACCCGACAAATCAGTAAAATTGAGGGCTTGCAGGTAGTATAACACGCCTGCTGCCCTAAGTAAAGAGAGGATTTGAAAGAAATGCAAATAAAAAGGATTACACCTGCAGAACTTCCGACAAAATTTATTTTCCGTCTGAATTTCGAGTATCATGCGGAGCTGGGCAAGTTTATTGCAATTACAGACAGGAAAGCGGAAACACTGTATGTCAATCAAAAAGTGCCCAAAGAGGACATTGACGGATTTTTGGAAGTAATTATGTTCCCCGATTATTGGGTAAATGATGAAGAATGTGGCAAAGGGCAATTTTTGAACTGTGTATACAAAAAGTACGGTTATCATACTTGCATGGCATTGACGGATGCTCATACATGGCGAATGGAGCAGAAAGCAAAACAGAAAGCAGAGGAAACCGCAAAAGCGGCCAGAGAAGCCGCAAAGAAAGAGCAGGAGGGAAAATAACGCTATGCCTTACAGGAAAAACAAAACCATGTTTATATTGGGGAAAAATTGTGCTGTCGAAACATTTTGGGGCAATGAGGAAGTAAAACAGCAAATCAGAGATATTGCAGAAGCAAGGCCGCACTGTTTTATGATTGAGGCGGCAGCAGATATTTTCATGTTGGGATATATTTACGGAAAAAGAGCGGAGAGGGCAAGAGGAAAGGGGCAGGCAAATGAAAATGGATGAAATAAAGATTTATCCGTGCTTTGTGGCGCATGAGCCGAAGCCGGAGAAGATGCAGGAGAAAGAACAGTATTTCGAGGAAACCGGGGCTTTACAGTCGCAGATTATCCTTGACAGCCGGGGAAACCTGATAGACGGTTACACAAGCTATTTACTGGCAAAGGCGCATGGCATCCAGTGTGTTCCTATCAGGTACGGCAGGCGGCAGATTGTGAGGGCATCCCACAAGCCCGGCGGCAAGATGTATTCATGGGAGCTGCCCGGACTTCTCATTGACCGGGTATCTGCCGGGGATAAGGTGGTTGTACGCACGGAGAGGGGCGCAAGAACGGTTATTGTAACGGCGGTTGAAGAATATGCCGGGAATGAGCCGGAGCCGCTTAGAATGGTTATCAGGGTAAAGAGGAAAGGGGGCATTGTATAATGGCAAGGGCAAAAAGAGAATGCACCTTGCACCCCGGAGTTTATGCAAAAAGGTGCATAGAGCCGGACAGAAAGCGGATATGTCCAAAGGGTGCAGGGTTTATGTAAAAAGACAGGCGCATCCGGACATTACAGGGATATATCCGAGGGTGCACTTTTCTGTAAAATACCGAAACAAACAAATGCCGATCGGGAATCTTTACGGAACACAAAGCAAATCGGAAAAAAATTATCTTACCGGCCGGAAATATCATTTGGGCAGCAGTGCTGTTGGAATAAATGGAAAATAAGGGGGCAGACAGCCTGTACGCTTGCTGCCCTCTTATCCTCTTATCAGGCGTTCCCCTGAATATCCGTTGCCAAAACACAGAGCTTCCACATCCGGATCCGAGCCACTCCCTAAAGTGGGGCAAAGGGGTCGCCGATTGGCCGACCCCCTGAATATCCGTTGTCAAAACACAGAACCGCCCGGCCAGTACCCGGAATTTTCCGGGAGCAGATTTGAACCCGAACGGACATGGCCCCGATTTTCCGGGGGAATATAGCTTTCCACGTTTGAAATGGGCAAAGGGGGGATCCGATTCGCTCCCACCCTGAAATTACTGGATAGAGACTTGAAAGAAGAAAGGGAAGAGGAAAGAGACTTATAACGCAGAAATTTGGAACGGAATGGCATTAATTGTCCATCCGCTTCTGGAAAGGGGATATATGTATGTCGGAAAATAAGAAAAAGCTGCCGCAGGGGATTACGCTGCGAAAGGACGGACGGTATCAGGCAAGGTATATGTGTAACGGAAAACGCCATAGCATATACGGGAAAAATCTTAAAGAGGTACAAAAGAAGCTGCGTGACGTAAAATACGAGATGGAGCATGGTATTTATGCAAAGCCGGACAGAATAACGGTGGATTCATGGCATTCCACATGGGTAAAAGAATACAGGGAAACCATTGTAAGGCAAACGACGATTATCAGCAATGCGAAATGTTATAAGCATATTAGTGTGGAAATCGGACATATGAAGCTGCAGTCAATCCGCCCGGAACATATCCAGAGGATATTGAACAAGATGAGCCGGGAGGGATATTCTAGGGGCTATATTAACAAGACGAGACAAGTCGCCAATATGATGTTTCAGCAAGCGCATATAAACGGAATTATTATAACAAACCCTGTGGAAAAGACAGCGCTTCTAAAAGAGGAAATCAAAGAAGAGAACCATAAAAGGCGGGCACTTACAGAGCGGGAACAGACAATATTTCTTGAATGCGTTGCCAGTAGAAAGCCATTTTATGCAGATATTTTCTATGTTGGCTTTTCTACAGGAATGAGAATCGGTGAAATAAATGCCCTGGAATGGAGTGATGTTGATTTTTTCAGAATGGAAATTCATGTGAATGGAACCATGATAAAGATTGCTGGAAAAGATTATTTTAAGGGCCCAGTTAAGACAGGGAAAAGCAAAAGGGTGATTCCCCTGCTGCCGGAAATTGCAAAAAGATTGAAAAAGCATAAAATAGAGCAGGCGAAACTGCGGATGATGCTTGGAGATAAATGGAAACCGGTGAAAGGATTGGAAAATCTTGTGTTTACTACCATGTTTGGAAAACCCTTGATGACATTATCTGTAGGGAGATATATTGATTCCACTGTGAACGCTGTCAACAGGGAAGAAGAAAAGAAAGCTGCAGCAGAACACAGGAAACCGGAATTGATGGAATCGTTCTGTCCGCATTCCATGCGGCATACATTCGCTACGCGGTCGCTGGAACGTGGAATACCCCCGAAAGTGGTGCAGGGATACCTTGGACATTCCACTATAGATGTGACTATGAATATATATACGCATGTAACTGCAGAACTGGAACGGGAGGAAATAAAGAAACTTGCAAGCCAGTTTTTGGCATGAAAAAGGCAATAAGCGCCTGTTATTTGTTTTGCAGTGGCGTCAAGAATGGCGTAATGTGTTGCAACAAAAAGGCTGAAACCCTTGGAAATACTGGAACTAATAGACTTCTGAAAAACTTATATGTTATCCCACGAGGACAATATGCTCTTCATTGTGGATGAGGCATCGGGCGTGTCAGATCCTATTATGGAGGCAATCCTTGGCACTCTTTCTGGAAAAAATAATAAATTATTAATGTGCGGGAACCCAACCAGGACATCCGGCACTTTTTTTGACGCCTTTCACGCTGACATGGCGCAATATATCTGCCGCACAGTATCATCCAGGGACAGCACAAGAACAAATAAAAAGAATATTGAATTGCTAGATGCGAAGTATGGAAAAGAAAGCAATGTTGTACGTGTTCGTGTAGATGGAAACTTTCCGAATCAGGAAGATGATGTGTTTATTCCGTCAGAGGACATCGAGCAATGCGGGAGCAAATTATACGAACTTCCTGAGGATGAGCTGACGCCTTTTATTATATTTGGAGTGGATGTGGCAAGATATGGAAATGACGAAACTGTTGTATACAGAAATGCACGAGGGAAGTTGAGGCTGTCCGTACATAGGCGTGGACAGGATCTTATGGCTACTGTAGGGGATATCGTTCTTCTGTACAGAAAGACACTGAAAGAGTTTCCGGATTACAAAGGACGTATCTATGTCAATATTGATGATACCGGACTCGGAGGAGGGGTGACAGACCGGCTAAAAGAGGTAAAACGGGAACAAAAACTGCATCAGCTTTTTGTAATACCTGTAAATGCGGCGGAAAAAATTGAGACAGATTCAAACGAAAATAAAGAAGCTGCAGGGTATTACAATAACATAACTACACATATGTGGGCCGTTTTACGTGATTTGTTCAAAGGAAAACAGATTGAAATCGAAGATGATGCGGATACTTTTGCACAGTTGTCTGTCAGAAAATATTTTATGGCATCCAATGGAAAACTTCAGCTGGAGAGCAAGGAAGAAATGAAAAAAAGGGGATTGGCATCGCCAGACCGCGCTGATGCGGCGGCGTTGTCTGTTTACCTCGGAAAAATTAAAAAACATACGGGAAGTGCACCGCATAAAGGCGCAATGGATGGTTTGAAAAAAAGCAGCTATTGGAGGTGATGACAGATGGCTGGGAGAAAAGAAATTGGCCGCACCGGACAGCGTCGTTATGGCGGCGTAATATATGAAGAATTTCTTCCGCAACTGAGAGGGAAGACAGGAATACAGGTATATTATGAAATGTCAGAAAATGACGACATAGTGGGAGCCGTTTTGTTTGCGATTGAAATGCTCGTCAGGCAGTGCAAATGGAATGTGGAACCATATGGTGATACCGCAAAGGATAAAGAGGCTGCTGATTTTGTCAGAAGTTGTATGGATGACATGCAGGATACATGGACTGACACGATATCGGAGATCCTGTCTTTTCTCACATATGGATGGAGCTTTCATGAAATTGTATATAAGAGACGCATGGGAAATACGAAAGACACGCGGACAAAAAGTAAATTCAATGATGGACTGATCGGATGGCAGAAGCTTCCGATCAGGGCACAGGATACATTATATCAGTGGGAATATGACAACGAAGATAACTTGCTTGGAATGACACAGATGCCGCCACCGGATTTTGGGATGTTTACGATACCAGTGGAAAAGGCGTTGTTGTTCAGAACAAAGAAACGAAAAGGTAATCCAGAAGGCAGGAGCATTCTGCGCACGGCTTATCGGCCATGGTATTTCAAACGAAGGATACAGGAGATTGAGGGGATTGGAATCGAAAGAGATCTGGCCGGACTTCCGGTAATTTATGGCCCGGACGGACTTGAACTATGGGATGAAGCAGATTCCGAAAATGCGAAAATACTTGCTGAACTGGAACGGATAGTAAGAAATATACGCAGGGATGAAATGGAGGGCGTTGTTCTTCCGTATGGATATAAGCTGGAGCTGCTCAGTTCCGGCGGAACAAGGCAGTTTGATACAAATATAATCATAAACCGCTATGATACCAGAATTGCAATGACGGTGCTGGCAGATTTTATTATTTTGGGACATGATACAACGGGAAGCTGGGCATTGAGTTCCGACAAGACAAAACTGTTTGCTGCTGCAATAGGCGCATTCCTTGACATTATCTGTGAGACGTTTAACAGTCAGGGGATTCCGTCACTGATTGATATCAACGGACAGCATTTTTCGGGTGTGAAAGGATATCCCAAAATGGTACACGGGGATATTGAGGATGCTGATATTGAAAAAATGGCCGCATTCATCAAAGATATGACAGGGATTGGCGTATTAGTGCCGGATGACGGTCTGGAGGATTATATCCGGCAGGCAGGACATCTGCCCGAGAGGACGTCAGACACAAGGAAAGTTGACCAGGTAAGACAGAAACAGCAGGAACAGAATCAGCCGCCTGAACCCAAATCAGCTGCAGGGAGCGAACAAGACGTGGAAACGCAGGAAGAAAAAGTAAAAGCAGCAAAGAAACGTTTGGGAAGGGGCATGGAACATGGGATTCCGGATGATTACACCAGGGCACATAAAGAAAGCGAAATCACAGGGAGCGCAGGAAGCGCTTGACCGGCTGCAGTCTTTTCTTGATGGGAACATAGAAAAACCGATACGTATCCTGTGCGGGTTCTGGAAAGATCAGCAGGACGCTATCAGCTATCAGGAATTGAGACAGGCTGTGATAACCGGAGCGCTGGATAAAGAAACGATTCACTTGTGGCGGCAGGATTACTCGGTTTTGGTAAAAAAACAGCTTGGAGATATGTGGAAAGAGGCGATGAAAGCCGGGGCGGCAGGTCAGCCGATTTTAAACGCCCGTAATTTTGAGTTTGATACGCAAAAGCCCGGGATACTGAACTGGATCGGCAGGCACGGGGCTGAATTTGTTACAAACAGTACGCAGGAACAAAAAGATGCGATTGCGGCGCTGATGGTCAAAAAGATGCGTGACAGTCATACAGTCGATGAGCTGGCGAAGATGATTCGGCCTTGTATCGGTCTTACAGAACAGCAGGCAAAAGCAAACGCCAGGTATTATGATTCTATTGTTGCAAACTTGAAAAAGGAACATCCCCGTATGAAAGCGGAGAGTATACATAAAAAGGCTCAGGCGGCCGCATTAAAATATGCAGAACGCCAGCACAGACAGCGGGCCATGACAATTGCGCAGACAGAATGTGCATACGCATATAACCGTGGTGCAGATGAGGCTGTGCGGCAGGCACAGGCGCAGAATCTGATCGGAACCGTAAAGAAACACTGGAGTACATCTGGCGGAGAGGGAGTGTGCAGTACATGCGAAGCATTGGAGGGCACTGAAATTGATATGGATAAAGGATTCCCGTTCAAAGGCAAGCTATTGTTCGCAGGACAGGATTCATTGCCGCCTGCACATCCAAGGTGCGCATGCGCGATTGAGTACACAGAAGTATCTCCGCCTGATTTTTCCGGTTCTAATGATAAAACTGGTGATATTTATAATGAAGAAAGCATTGGTATGCAGAAGCTCGGAGAGATTGACATGGAAAAGGCGGAGGAGGCGCTGGAATATTATGGGAATCTGTTCCGGAATGATACGGTAGAGAATGTGTTAATTATTGATAAGTCGGGAAATGTGTACCATGCAAGAGGAGATACAGCAGGCGTAGATGTTATTGGCGTAGACTTGGAGGGGGCATTTATTACCCATAATCATCCTAAAGCGAATGGTATACTTTCGTTTGGAAAGGATGATTTCATTTTTCTCAGAGATTTTCAGGATATTGCCGAGATGAGGTGTGTAAATGCTGAGTATGATTATTATATTTCAGTATTGAAAGATTTATCTGACGTAGTGTACAATGATATATATAAAGAGGCGTTTCAGTATTTTCAGGAAGCTGATTTTGAAGTCCAGCATAAAGCAATGGAGATATTAGAGCAGAGAGGATATGTGAAATATGTCAGAAAAAGAATTGACACCTGAAAAGCAAAAAGAATGGGATGAGTTAATGGAGCAAATAGGAGCGGAAATCGATATGCTTTCTCCATATGCTGGAGGCTATTTCAATAATACTGCAGTTGCGGAAGAATACAAAATGATTCTTGAAAAGTATACGGAAAAACTAAATGGGATACTTGGAAGAAGTGATCAAAAAGAAAAAGAGATTTTACAAAAATCAAAAAAGAAGAAGTTTTCCGATATGATTATACAAAATCCGCATGGATTTCCTGATCCGCCCAGAAATGGAAAATACTGAAAGTGTATCAGGCTGCCATGCGGCAGCCTTTTGCAGCAGTTTTAGGAAAGAGGGTGGTAAATTGAAGCGGTTTTCTGACATAATAGAAACTTTTGCAAAGAATAAGCCGGAAAAAACGCAAAATATATTTAAAGGCAGGTTTAAGCTTATAAAATCCAATGACGAAAAAATGCTTGCTTTTGGATGGGCAAGTGTTTCCATGCGTGTCGACGGGAAATTGATTGAAGACTGGCAGGGCGACATGATTGAACCAAAGGAACTGGAGAACGCAGTTTACGAGTATGTCAGGCTGTACGGTGACGGAGGGGAAATGCACGAGCGAGGCGGAGTGGCTACGCTGGTAGAAAGCGTTGTATTTACGGGAGAAAAAATGCAGGCCATGGGCATCCCTGCAGGTACGCTTCCGGTCGGCTGGTGGATTGGATTTAAGGTATTAGATAAAGAGGTATGGGAAAAGGTCAAAGATGGCACCTATCCCATGTTTTCTATTGAGGGTGAGGCTGAGAGAGTAAAAGCAGAAGATGAAAACACTGCGTAAAACGAATAAGCAGGAAATAAGGGGTGATGAACCGTAGAAAAGAAAAAGATGGGCAGACCGACGGATAATCCCCGAACTGAAAAAGTTGGATTCAGGATGTCACCGACTGAAATTGCAGATATACAGAAATGTGCTGAAGTAATGGGAACACAACGTGTAAATGCAGTAGTTGAGGGGATACAACTTCTGAAAGAAAAATTAGGAATATCATAAAAAAGCAGCGGAAATTTTTTAAATGCGGCAAAACGGATAATTAGAGGGCTTGGAAACAGGCTCTCTTTTTATATACAAAAACAGGAAAGGAGGCATCAAATTGGCGGCAAAACTGAAAAATCTCAAAATCAGGAAAGTGGATTTTGTGGAGGAGGGAGCGAATCCGGATGCGCATATTGGAATCGTGAAACAAAAGGGCGGGGACAAAAGAAGTGATGAATCGTGTAGTGGGAGAGAGCAGGGAAGCATATTAAAAAAACTGTTCTGCTTTATCGGTAAAGCTGCCGGAATGGAACAGAGTGAAGTCGACAGCGTGATAAAAAAAATACAAAAAGGCGATGCTGTGAGCTTTCATGAAAAGTTCAACGAAGTTAACAACCGCAAGATTGCCGACGAAATGTGGGATATCTGTTATGCACTGCAATCTTCTCTCTGTTCGATTTTAAATGACGAAGAAATAGACGGTACTGGCGCAGCAACGGCAATGCAGGAAAGTCTTGACGAGTTTTACGCAGTAGTGCAGGAAGCTATTTCAAAATGGTCGGGTGGCAGGGAGGCCAGCATTGTAAGAAAGAATGAAGAGGTATCGGAAACAGACCTGGAGATTATGAAAGCGGCGGTGGAAAGGTTGAATATATCAATTGAAAAGGCCGGTAAAAATGCTGAACCGAAAGAAATCTCAGAAGAAACTGTTTCAGATAATAACGAAAATCTGAAAGGAGACGAAAAGGAAATGAAGATTGACAAGAGCAAAATGACAGAAGCTGAAAAAGCTTTTCTTGAGAGTATTGAAAAGCGCTACGGCACGGACGAGGGGGCGGGAGACAACACAGGAAAGATACCTGCAGGACATACGGGGGCAGATGTTTTTGTGCCGTCTGCAGACATGGCGCCTGCGGTGGCAAAGGCAGCATCTCTGTTTACTCCTGCAGTGTCACCCGTACAGCAGGCAGACGAAGCAGACAATATTTATAAAGGGCTGCATCCGGCAGTCAGAGCGGAATTGGAGGGATTGAAAAAATTCAGGGAAGAGGCCGAAGAGAGGGAACTTGCTGGAATTGCAAAAAAATATGAGATTACAGGGAAAAAACAGGAAGAGCTGATTCCGCTGCTTAAAAGTCTGAGGGCAGCAGGCGGGACGGCTTATAATGACATGATTGCCCTGCTGGATCAGACTGTAGACACCATCGAAAAGTCCGGCGTATTTACTGAAATCGGAAAATCCGGACATCCCGGCGGCAACGATACAGCAGAAGCAAAGATCGAAAGCATCGCAAAAAGTTATATGGAAACAGATACAGGATTAAGCTATACACAGGCAGTGGCAAAGGCATGGGAAGAAAACCCCCAGCTTTTGGCTGAATACGACGAGCAGGCAAATGTTTAAAATAGGAGGTCTTGATGGCAAACAGAAATTTTAACGGGGTACAGATTAACCAGAGTACAACCATTACAGAAAAAGCCGCGGTTGATATGGATGACTGCAGAAACAGAATACTTGCTTATAACGAAGATGGCAATGTGGTTTTGGCCTCAGACGGAAGTAAGCCGTTTGTTGGGGTTGCATTGATCGAATCCGGTCTGAATGATATTTCAGGCAAGAAATCCGGGAGTGTTGCATCCGGTGAAAATATTGATATCCAGATCAAAGATATCGGTTATATTTTAGCTGGTTCCGATATTCCCAAAGGAACAGAAGTAACAGCAGGGACTGACGGAATGGCAGCAGTTGCAGCAGCGGGCGACCATGTAATCGGGCTGTCCCTTTCGGCAGTGGAAAAAGAGGAATACTGCAGGGTGCAGATTACCAAATACCAGAAGAATTGAGGAGGGGAACATCAATATGGCTAAGAGAACAACAGCAAGCATTCAGGCAGATATAGCAAAGGGGACATTTCGGCCGCATACAGCACTAACCAATATGGCATTAGCATATTATCAGAGTGATGCAAAGGCATTTGCGAAGACGATTTTTCCGGTTTGTCCGGTAACGCTGTCATCTGACAATTATTATGTTTTTGATAAAGAGGATCTGCTTCGCGACAATTGGCGCAGAAAACCGGCGTATGGAAAGGTTGACGCTGCAATTTTGTCTGAACATACGGAGAATTACGCCTGCCAGGTTGACCAGATGATCATGGGGATTGACCAAATCCGGCAGACAGATCTGACACGCAGGCAAGGGCCTGCGACAAAAGACCCGAGAATGCAGCGGACAAAGACCATGGCCGGGCAGGCAAACATTCATCAGGACGTGATCTTTGCCAATACCTATTTCAAGGCCGGCGTGTGGGGGCATGAAGAAAAAGGGACTGATTCCACAACGCCTGCATCCGGACAGTTTATTAAATTTTCAAATGGAAATTCTGACCCGGTAGAAATCGTCGATAACAGAAAAACCATCATGGAGCAGAATACGGGACGTATGCCGAACAAGATGGCGCTTGGGGTAAATGTGTACAATACATTAAAGAAGCATCCGGCAATACTTGACCGGGTAAAATACGGCGGCTCTACAGCGAATCCGGCAACCGTTACAGAAAATGTTCTGGCGCAGCTGTTTGGTGTCCAGCAGCTTTCCGTCCAGCGTTCCATCATGAACAAAGCAGAGGCCGGGCAAAAAGCAGATATGCAGTATATCGGGGATCCGAATGGATTTCTTCTGGCATATGCGACAGACAACCCGTCTATCGAAGAACCGTCTGCCGGTTACATTTTTACGTGGGATATGCTTGGCAATGGAAATATTATGCCGATTTTGCATTATGACGGGGAACCGGGGACGCATGCCGAATTTATAGAGGGGCTTATGGCTTTTGATATGAAGAAAACGGCTGACGATCTTGGTATGTACTTTATGGAAGCTGTGTAGGAGGGGATATATGACACTGATTGCAAAAAGGCCATGCAGTTTTGGAGGTCGCAGTTTCTTTATTGACGATACTGTGCCGTCAGGTATGGTTACTGATCCGGCATTACAGGAAAAGTTAGGCGTTATTTCAATTGTGGAAAAGGGGGGCACCGATACCGAAGATATGGATTTTACATTGCCGATCACGGTTCACGTAGATAAGAACAGGGACATTGACATTTCCCTGTCCGGGGATGAGATCCGACAGGTGTTTTCCATTTTGCAGATGACGGCGGAAGACAGTATTCGTGCCGTGGCTGATATTAGAAGTGAGGATGTTTTGATCCTTATCCATGCGTCGGACAGCCGCAAAACGATCAAAAATGCGGCAAAAGAGCAGGCAGATAAATTATTCTCCGCCGAAAGAGTCTTAAACGAAAGAGCCCCAGACGAAACCACAGGTGCCAATATGGAGGGAGCTGACAGCTGATGGCAAAAGGCGCGTATACATATGATCCGGAAAAGATCAAAGAGCCGGGGAAAGACCGCATGAGATTTGAGTTGGGGGATACCATGGTTCTGGGGCTTTCTGATACTACAGCGTTGACAGACGAGGAAATCCAGGCGGCAATCGACAGCTACCCGAAATCATGGAAGAGGGCAAAGCTCATGCTGCTGGAAAGCCTGTGCCGCCGTTTTGCTTATGAGGTTGACACAAAGACCGGTCCCCTGCAGTTGAATATGCAGGAGAGGGCAAAACTTTGGCGGGCGGATTATGAAACATTAAAAAAAGAAGCATCTGTCAGCGCAGGAAATATTTTAAAAACTTGTGGCTCGGGTTATAACAAACTGCCATATTTTTACACTGGTATGCATCGAAATGAAAGGGAATGAGAAACGAATGATAAATGCAAAGATGATGTATATAAGGCCGGGGAACCTTTTGCGAGAGTTTGTTATTGAGAGCAACAGGCAGATTGTGACAAATACAGGAAGGGTGGCGAACAGCCATAGCGGCGACGGAACGGAGACATTAAAGGGGTGTCTTGCCGAGGCATCCGACGAGGACCGGACGAACCACAGCCAGAAAGATCATATTGTTACGCATACGATTGTACAGCCGGGAAATCCAAAGGCGAAGAGAACTGATAAGCTGGTATGCGGGGAGCGAGCTTTTTATATTGTTGATATTGACGACGTTGGGGCGCTTGGGATATCAACGATATATTATGCTGAGGAAAGGCGGGATCTAAAATGAAGTTATGGGTGGAAACGGAGGCTGTCAATTCTGCCGGCAAGGCGGTCAGGGTAAAAGTCTCGGAAATAACGGCGGATGTCAACCGTAAAGTTGTGTCAAGGGGCAGGCGCGCAGTAAATGTACTCCGTAATGCGGAATTAGAAGTGCTAAAGGGGCAGAGGAGCGGGAGAGAATACAGAAAATATCCATTCAAAAGCAGCTACAGGGCATCCGCCCCGGGAGAAGCTCCGGCAAAGCGGACCGGAAACCTGCGTTTACACTGGAATGGAAATGTAAAAACGGCAGGCCCGTCAAAGGGCGGAATTGAAGTTATCACAGAACTGGAGAGCCAGGAGCCATACGCCGGCGTTCTGGAGAACGGATCAGAAAAAATGAAAGCGCGGCCGTTTGTGCAAAAGATAAAAGAGAAAGCCGAGCCGGAAATCAGAAAGTTGTACAGCGAATCATACAAATAGGAGGCACACATGGATTTGGTTGCAGAAAAACCAATCGCCGCATTTGATCTGGATCAGGTAAGATGCGGTGATCTGCTCTGGGGGATACATTGTACCTGGACTGACGGAAAGGCCGGTCTTGTTACGGCAGCGACAGAAAAACAGCTGACCGTGCAATATTATCCTGGCATTGGCAATATCACGAACCATTTTATTATCCCTGTCAGTGAAGTCGCTGCCGGGGAATGGCAGGTCAGATGGTCGGCAGATCTGTCTGATATCAAAAAATTTATTCTTCCGGAAGACTCAGATGCAGGGAGAGACATCAAACCGGAAAACGGCGGCGAATCTGCGGAAAAGGAAGAGAGCAGGACGGAGGTGAAAATCTGCGTTGGAACTGGAACAACTGATTTACAGGAGATTTAGCAGTGCAGAGGATCTGGCGTCCTGCCTGGCCACATTTAACGGATCTCCGGCTGTTTTCAGCCCGGACGCGCCTGCAGACAATCAGGAGGGATGGGGCGGCAGAGTACAATATCCAAAAATTATATATAATTTTGACCTGCAGGCAAATGAGGAGCGGCGCAGCGCAGGTACGTTATCGGTATCGCTGCTCTGCCAAAATACGGCAGAGATTATGCCGGAGGAAATAGAACCGCTGGTTAGAAATTGTCTGCGTGACGTGATATTAAAGCCGACAGGAAGCTCACCTTACTGCTTTGCCTGGGCGAGGACGGATGCGTTTACGTCAGGAGAAGAGAAAGAGGATATGACAATCGGAAGCGAGATTCGATTCGATATTCTGGAATATCCGTCATGGGAAACGTCTGATCCGGATCCGGTTATGGCAGTAAACCATTACATAAAGGGATTATATCCGGATTGTCTGATTCTGGGGTATGACAGAATGGAAGAAATAACGGAGGCAACGGCAGAGCGGCCGGTAATTTACTGCAGGCTGGCTTCTGCGGATAAATCGGCGGAAACAAATACGGTTGCATGGATGGATGGCAGAATTGCCATCCATATTTTATGCCCTGTGGGCGACATCCGAATAAAAATGACAGCGGCCATCGCAAACAGCGTCTCATTGGCCGGAGAAGTTATTATGCCGGATCATTCACCCATGTTTATCAAACAATTGCAGGTGAATTATGGATCCGACTATTTGAAAGAGGGACAGATTTTGATGATCGGACATTATGGTCTGTTAAGGTATCGGGCAAAGCGGCATTCGGTACGGGCTATACATGTCGGATATCAATAAGGGAGGAGGAAGAATATGGCAAAAGAATCCAGGATTGACAGGATGGCGAAAAAGCCAGAGGAACACGAAAAACAGTGCGCGGCAGAAAGGAAAGACAGTCTGCCGAAAGCTGCAGAGATTGGAAACAGGCCGACCTATTCCGTACAGGAATTTGCAGACTGTGCGCACAGTCTTTTTGGAACAAGGCCGGAATGTGTCATGGCGGCATTAAAAAGCGCAGATATTTCAGAATGCACTGTTTCGGAAGCGAAAAAAACAGTAAAAGATTTTTTGAACAGGGAGGTTGGATAGATGGCAGGAACATTTCTTCTCGGGGAAACAAAGGTACGGCCGGGAGCGTATTTTAATATTCAGAAAAAAGGGGAAAATGCTGCTGCGGGCGTTATGAACGGGGTAACGGCTGTTATTTTTCAATCGGATTATGGCCCGTTGAATACGGCAGTAGAGTTAAGTGCGGACGACGGATACGAACAGATATTTGGCACTGGCCTGACGACTGACGCTATGGGGGAGGCGATTGCAGGCGGCGCAAAAACGATTATTGCCTGCCGTGTCGGAAATGGCGGAACGAATGCTACAATCAGCCTGAAAGATACAGGGGAAGAGGAGGTTTTGCTTGTAACATCCAGATATCCGGGAGACAGGGATTTTGCAGTAACGGTACGCGGAAAACTTTCCGACTCCGCCAGCAAAGAATGTGTGATTTATGCCGGTACAAAAGAATTTGAGTGCGTTAGTTTCGAAGCAGGCGGAAATGAAGCGAAATCGCTCGCAGATGCTCTTTCTGTTTCTCAAAAATTTAAGGCGGAGCTTAAATCGGACAAGGAGAACGTTAGTCTTGCAGATGTATCTCAGGCTGTATTCACGAAAGGGGAAAACCCGCAGGTGACGGCGGGTGATTACTCCGATGCATTTTTGCAGATTGAACCATATAAGTTCAATACAATCTGCCTGGATACGGAAGATACGGCAGTTCATCTGCTTCTGCAGTCTTTCCTCAACCGGATTTTTCATGCCGGATCGCTTGCGCAGGCCGTAGTGGCCGAAAAACATACGGTCGATCTGAGAACGCGGATGGAACATGCGGCTGCATTCAATGATGAAAAAATGAATTATGTGCTGAATGCATTTGTAAATGAACAGGGGACAGAAATTGACGGCTACCAGACAGCGGCACGTATTGCCGGGATGATTGGAGCGGTTTCGTCGAAAACTTCACTGACACATACCGTAATAAACGGGTTTTCGGAACTTTTGGAAAAACTTTCAAATTCTGATGTGATTGCGGCAGAAAAGAAAGGTTGTATCGTCCTGACATACAATGAGGCAAAGCAGGTGTGGATCGACAATGCGATCAATACGCTTATTACGCCGGCAGATAATCAGGACGACGGCTGGAAAAAGATCAGGCGTGTAAAAACCCGTTTCGAGTTGATCCGGCGTGTCAATGCAGTCACGGATGATCTGATTGGCAAAGTAGACAACGATACAAACGGGAGAGCAACGGTGATCAGCCAGATACAGGGGATTTGCGATTCCATGGTAGAGGAGGGCAAACTGACCGCATGTGATGTTTCAGAGAGCAGCGCGTATAAGGCGGATGGAGACAGTGCATGGTTTGAAATTAATGTAACGGACAAGGATTCTGTGGAGCATATCTATCTGACATTTTTGTTCCGTTTTGGAACAAGCGAAGAGGAGGATAAATCATGAGGAATACAAGGGCAGCAAGCGACTCCAGGCATGGGAGAACTGGCAAAGACGGGGCGTTTTATAATAAGAACGGCGTCCTGCTTGCTACAGTAGATACTTTTACATCAAATGTAAGTTATAACAATGCGAAGTATGCCGTATTGGGTGATGCACAGGAACACGAAACAGCAAATACATTTTCGGTCAGCCTTACCATGTCGCAGGTTGTGGTAGAGGATGATGAATTTATTATCGAGCTTATGGAGGCAATGAAGACACAGATCATGCCAGTCTGGGATTTTCAGGGATCACTGCTTGGGAGGAATGGTTCTGAGGAGCGTGTAATTTATCGCGACTGTATTCCGTCCGGACAGGTGGATCTTCAGAATATCACTACCGGTGATGTGATAAAACGCAACTGGAACTTTTTTGTGAACCGCGCTCCGAAACTGCAGTCACTGTTAGGTATTGGGGATGAGTGATTAAAAGCAAAATATGAATGGAGGAAAAAATATGGCAAAGGAATTTGTAAAAGGCGGGCACGATGCAGATGTAAACACGCAGCCGGATGCGGGCGTATATGAGTCAAATCCGGAGGAAACAAAGGCAATAATGCGTGCAAATGAAGAGGACTTTATCAGGGGATTGATTGATGCAGCAGGATTTGTATCGGAGGAAACGCAGCGCATTGAGATTATACGTGATAAAAAGCTTTATTTTGCATTCAGCATCCGCCCTTTAAGCTCCGAGGAATACGAGAAATGCCGCAGGAAATACACAAAGTATGTACGGAACAAACAGCTTGGCATGAAAATGCCGGAGGATACCAACAAAGTAAAATACCACTCGGCGCTGATCTATCAGGCCACCGTGGACAGTGACCGTGAAAAGTTATGGGATAACCGCCAGGTCTGGAATGCGCTTAACGCAAAGGAAGACCGCATTATAAACGGACTGGATGTGATAGAGTGCGCCTTAAAAGCCGGTGAAAAAGATAAGATACTGGAAGCAATTGACAGAATAAGCGGTTATGAGGACAACCTGGAGGAAGTGGCAAAAAACTGATCGAGGCGGGTGGTAAAACCTGCCTTTTGCACCACATTTTCCAGACGACGGGAATTACGCCGGACCAGTTTTATGAAAAACCGTATGGGGTACAGGTATTTATGCTTGCATCCATGCGCATTACACTGGAATCCAGGTTAAAGGCGGGTGATACGGATGGCAGAAACACTTAGGATCGAAATACCAATCGAGACAATTGATGAAACGGCGGCGGGGCTTAATTCTGCGATACAGGGGTTAAAAAAGCTGGAACAGGCATATAAACATGCAGGCGATTCAGCCCGAAAATCGGGCAGCAAAGTGACAGAATTTGACAGGCAGGCGGAGAAGACAGAACGTACACTGGCAAGCTGGGCAAAACAAAAATATGAAGTCCTACTGGAAGCAAAGGAGAGGATTTCTCCGGTACTGTCTACAGTCGGAAGCGGGATAAGGGGCGTTGCAGGGAAAACATGGAATATTACAATGAAAGCGGTTGACCTTGTCACGTCTCCTGTCAGGGGGATCTTAAATATATTAAAAAACCCTGTTTTCCAGGCCGGGTCGATACTTGGCATCAGTATAGGCCTGAAAGATACGATTGATACTTATAAGAATTTTGAAGCCGCCATGTCGCAGGTGGAAGCCATAAGCGGTGCGACCGCTTCAGATATGGGTAAACTAAATGAAAAAGCAAAAGAAATGGGAGCCACGACAAAGTTTACTGCGACCGAATCCGCGGAAGCGTTAAATTATATGGCGATGGCAGGCTGGAAGACAGAGGATATGCTAAATGGAATTGACGGGATTCTAAATCTTGCAGCGGCATCCGGAGAATCTCTTGGAACAACCTCGGATATTGTGACAGATTCCCTCACCGCATTTGGCATGAAAGCAGATGAAGTCGGACATTTTGCCGATGTTATGGCAGTTGCTGCATCAAATTCAAATACCAATGTGTCCCTTATGGGTGAAACTTTTAAATATGCAGGATCCATGGCGGGGACATTAAAGTATTCGATTGAAGACGTTGCACTTGCGACGGGATTGATGGCAAATGCAGGAATCAAAGGTAATATGGCCGGTACTGCACTCAATTCCATTTTTACAAGGCTCTCTACGAATACGCACGGAGCTACAGACGCCTTAAAAAAGCTTGGCATAGAATATTTTAACCAAAACGGGTCTGCCAGGGATCTGTCTGACGTTTTGGAGGAGCTTCGGGCGGCAACAAAAAATTTTACGGACGAACAAAAAGCACAGCTTGGCAACACCATAGCAGGTACATATGCGCAGAAAGGTTTTCTGGCAATTTTAAATGCAACCGAAGAGGATTACGAGAAACTGTCAAAGGCTGTGAATCATGCAGACGGCGCCGCTGCAAATATGGCGGAAATCATGATGGATAACCTGCAGGGTTCTATTACTTTGCTGCAGAGTGCATGGGATGGCGTGAAAATGACTGCAGGCGGCAGGATAGCGCCATACATCAGAGATTTTGCGGACTGGCTGACAGCGCAGATGCCGGCAATCGACAGCGCTGTCGAGGAACTGATGGATTTCATGGACCGAAAGATCGAACAGGTAAAGTCAAAATTTTTTGAGATCAGCAATACGAAAGAATGGCAGGAAGCGGATTTTCTGGGAAAAGTGCATATTGCATGGGATGTGTTTATTGCAGAGCCGTTTTCGGAATGGTGGAGTGGCACAGGAAAAGCAAAATTTGCTAATTTTGCACAGGATATCGGAGCAGGATTGGGAAGCGGAATGAAAACCGGTATCATGGCGCTCTTTGGGATTGACCTTAGCGAAACGCTTGATGAGGGGGTCAGCATCGGCGCATCGTTTGCGAGAGGATTTTCGAAAGGGTTTGATTTTGACCTGATCAGCGGCAAGCTATGGGAGGGTCTTGGAAATCTTGTGAAAAATGCCGGAAAACTCTTGCCCGGAGGGGAAAAAGCAGGATTGTCTTCTGTTTTTTCTGCTGCGCTGCTCATGAAGATTGCCAGTCCGTTTATCGGAATGGGCCGCGGGATGTTTGGAATGGGCAGAGCGCTTTTTGGAGCTCCTGCAGGAGGCACATCGTTGGTTGGCAGACTGCTTGGGTCCACTGGCAACGTAATGGTTAGCGGCTCAGGACTTTTGGGAAAATTTGCAAATGTGGGTTATGGACTGACAGGTGGTGGCAATACAGCAGGCGTATATTTTGGCAATACAGCAGGAGCAATGTCTGGTGGAACCGCAGCCCTTATAGGTGCAGGATCAACCACAGGAGCAATAGCGGCAGGTGCAACATTGATCAGCGGGGTTATGGATGCTCATAAAGCATTTAATTCCAAAGACAAGGATGAGGCGGCAGCCTATGCTGAATCCGGCGCATGGAAAGTCGGAGGAGTCGGAGCCGGTGCGGCAGCGGGCGCAGCGATTGGAAGTGTGATTCCAGGCCTTGGAACTGCGGCAGGCGCTCTGATTGGAGCAGGGATTGGCGGTCTTGCAGGATGGGCACAGGGAAACAAAGCAAAGGAGAAATACGAACAGAACCTGGAGGAAGCACAGCAGGCAGCAGAGCGGGCGCAGAAGATTTTTGCAGCAACCGGTCTTTCCATTGATGAGGTATCGTTTGCAAACAAAGAGCTTCAGGAAGCTATCCAGGATACAGAGGTTTCCGCGGAACAGGCCGCGCTGTGGATTCAGGAAGATGTTGTCAAGGTAGCAAAAGAGGCTTTTGGAGACATTAAGCTCTCTCTGACTGAAATCAAAGAGCTGGCAGCAGAGATTACGTTTGGCGAAATGAAAGCGGGACTGGAGGAATTTCAGAAAGTAACGGAAGATACGCAGAGCTCGCTGTCTACATTAAAAAGCTGCATATCGGATATGCGCAAACAGAACTGGCATGTTAACCTTGGAATGCAGCTTTCGGAATCGGAACAGGAAAAATATAAGCAGTCCATAGATGATTTTGTATCATCGGCACAGGCATATATTGAAAACAGTCATTATGAGGCGACGGTGGCATTAAGACTGCTTATGGGCGCTGACAGCGATCCGGATACATCAGGGCTGGATTCGTATTATAATAATCTTAATACACGGGTAAAGGACCTGCAGCAGCAATTAATTGATGTAGTAGATAAAGCAATGGAAGACGGCGTGATTTCAACAGAAAAAATCGTACTGCCAGACGGTACACTGCAGCTAAGTGAAGCGGATGAGATCAAAAATCTTCAGAACCAGATTTCGGATATTACGAATCATCTGGCAGAGGCACAAAATGAAGCGTCTCTGCAGGCACTGGAAATCAAATACAGTGGCGCAGCATTGGACTATGATTCCTTTACCAGTCTTCAGGAGGAACTCAAAGCCAATGCGCAGATGACAGAGGCCAGTTATGATGAGGCATTAAAAGTCAGTCTGACAAACCTGCGGCTTCAGCTGGAGGGGGGCGACATCGACGCAGATGAATACCATGACAGATATGAGAAAATACGCGATGATTATTACAAACAAATTAATGATCTGAATAATGGTCTGGAAACATTTAACTTAAATACGATAGCAGACTCGTTTTCTGATCAGCTTGACGGGATATTGCCCGGGATGGAGGGAACACTGTCCGAAAAAATGTCGGAAGTAATGCATAAGGCCTTGATTATCAATCCGGATGCGGCAAGCTGGACGCAGGAAGATGTGAAAAATTGGTTTGATCTGGACGGGATTGAAACATCGGCTTTCGAAACGATTTTTGCAGAGTTAAAGGCAACGGCGTCTATGGTGCCGAAAGCTGCAAAAGACGAACTGCTGCAGGGGTATAAAGAAATGGTGCCGACAAAAGAGGAGATCATGGAGACGATTGACTTTACGCAAATGACGCTCGGGGACTGGTATGATCTGCTCAATTTGGTAGATCCACTGGGAGAAGGGGAAATACGCATTGATGTTACGGGCAAAACGAAGCCAATGCTGGATGCGGACACAGATGATTTTAAAAAACAGATCGAGAGTCATGCCGAAGAGATTCGAGATGCACTTTTGAAAAATAAAGATATGGATATCTTCTCGGAGTTTACGGACCGCTATATGAATGGTACATCAGGCGGATTTTACATGGAAAAGGCAATGGAGCAGCATGGGCCGATTTCCAACGAATCTTATGAAGAGATGCTGGAAGAATACAAGGAAAAGGGAGAAAATCTTGGCAATGCAGTAAATACAGGCGTGACGGACAGTATTACCCTTGGCCAGTCGATTTACCGGCAATCAGCGGAGTCAGCGATATTTAATGCGTTTTCCGATCCGTTTAATGTAACTGCAAATATTTATGTCACGCCACGTTACGGCGGCAGCCTGCGTACAGGTTTATATGACGGGGAGACTCAGATTGCCGGAACGGGTGCGTTTTCGGACCTGTATGACGGTACAGGAAAAAAGACTGGCGGAAAGTCGCCGTTTGTAAGCCTTGGTTCCGGGGCTGAAAAAAATGCAGCAGGAGGTTATATCAGTGGAGGACCGATTCTTTCCTGGCTTGCAGAAGAGGGATACGGCGAGTTTGTCATCCCTACAAACCCAAGCAGACGAACAAGGGCGCTGGAACTCTATGAGCAGGCAGGCGAGGTATTGGGCGTATCTGCACATGCAGCAGGCGGTTATGTGGGCGGTCCTGTTCTGAGCGATATGTCTGCAAATAATCATAGCGCCGATATATTCGGCACAAACGACCTGTCCAATTATGGATATGCGGAATACGACGATAGCCATAATACAATGCAAGCATACGAACCAGTTGCAGCAGAACATAAAACCGGCATATCAAATGCGCCGGTTCAAGTGAACATAAATATGTCCCCGGAGTTTATCGTCAACAGCAATCATGATACAAATGATGAAGATATTATACAGGTGTTCAGGCGGCATTTAAGGGAAATGGCAGATGAGCTCGGAGGAGAGATTGCAGAAAAGCTGGGCGAAGTATTTTCGAATGTTCCTCGCACGGAGGCGTAAAAGATGAATATTAAATTGATTCCGTCCGGCGGGACAAAATTTACATTTCCGTCACTGCCGGAGCAGATTCGGGTAAAACAGGCAGCAAAATACCAAAGTTTTGATATTATATCGCAGGGCACTGTCAAGATTCCGAAAGGAACGGACGCGGAAGAAATTTCCTGGAGCGGTGAGTTCTTCGGCAAATCAAAGAAAAAAGAACCGATCGTAAAGAAAAACAGTTGGAAAAAACCGAATGAGTGCGTCCGCATATTGCATGATTTTATGAAGAATGAGACGGCGCTTAACCTGATCGTAACGGGAACGTGGATCAATCTGGATGTCACAATCTCCTCCTTTCAGCCAACGGTATATGGCGCATATGGCAATATCAAATATACGATAACCTTTGTACAGAAAAAGCCTCTTGAAATTTATACGACAAACGAACTGCAGATCGCTGATTTTGTAAAAAAAACAATGCCGCGCAATGACGGATGCGGGGATGATGCTTCAAAAGGTTCATACACTGTCGTCAGCGGCGATACGTTGTGGGGCATTGCGAACAGCCACTGCGGAGGGTCGTCAAACTGGCCAAAGCTTTACGACGCAAATGCCGCCGTGATAGAAGCTACCGCTCAGGCCCATGGAAAACCCGATTCCGACCATGGGCACTGGATCTGGCCAGGAGAAGTGCTGACGCTGGTGTAGAAAGGAGCAGATATGATAGATTTATCGAAGCTGAAATACAGGGTTGTTGTAATGGATGAGTCCAAAAACCAATATAACATCAATGATTATATCGAAAATCTTGGCTGGGAGGAAAATGAAAATGAAATCGCAGTGCGGGTATCATTTACGGTGAAAAATGATAAGACATCCAAAGGATACCTGTCGGGTATCATAAAACCAGGATGCCTGATCGGCATCTTTGCTTCGGATGGCAGCACGAATCAGGAAGTGGCAAGGGGGTATGTGGAAGTATGGGAACATATGCAGAAAAACGGCGGGGACACACTTCGCTGCACTGCCTATGATGAATTATATAAACTGCAGAAAAGCCAGGATAACAGATATTATCCGGCCGGTACCGGGACGCAATCTGCAATCACCGCCGTTTTAGATGATTGGGAATTACCACAGGATAGTTACAAAGGCCCAAATGTTTCGCATGCAAAAATGGTGTTTAACAACAGGTACCTTTCGGATATAATACTTGAGTTGCTGGATGATGCTTCGAAAAAAGGAAGCGAAAAGTGCATGATAAGGGCCGCTGCGGGAAAAACAGCAGTGCTGCTAAAAGGAAGTAATACTGTTGTCTATGTGTTCCGAATTGACAATACAATTGAATTGAGCGAATCCATAAGTACATCTGAACTGATTACCAGGGTAAGGGTAGTCGGGCAGGCAGACGATAATGGCGTCCACAGCGTGGAAGCATTGCTGGACGGCATGACACAATATGGAATCCGGCAGAGGATTTATACGAGACGATCTGATGAAACACCAGCAGATGCAAAAAGTGCGGCGCAGGAAATATTAAATGGCGAGGGAAAGATCGAAAAAACAATGAGTATTCAGAGCCCTGATGTGCCGTTCATACGCAGAGGCGATCTTGTCTATATCATCAGCGGATTATTTTCAGATTATTTTTATGTAAAAAGCCTGCAGCATAATATTGATTCGTTCAGCATGTCAATGCAGCTGGAACTTGCCGAACAAGAAGCTGCAAACAGCTCCGAAAATGAGACCATTACCGAAAAAGAGTACAAGGAGGGGGACATTGTTAATTTCCACGGAGGGACACACTATGTATCATCTTATCCGGATGCGAAAGGATATGGGGCCGGTGCGGGGCCAGCAAGGATCACGAAGAAAAACGGTTCCGGAGGAGCGCACCCATGGCATCTGATTCATGCGGACAGCAGCAGTAATGTATACGGGTGGGTAGACAATGATACATTTGATTAAACGCAGGAGGCAGAAATGGCATTTGACGGAAACCCGGGGACGAATAAGCTGGCGAATGTATTGATTTCGCGAATGAAAAGGGAAACGGAATCTCCTTTGGTATTGGATATCGGAGAAATACAGGCAAACGGCAGTCTTTTAACAAATACATTCCCGGTGCCGATACCACAGGGGGATTATTCTGTCTGCAGGTTGGCGGCGCTTGGAACTACAGGCAGTATACTTACGACTACGTCTGAAAAAATACCGCTCCATTCTGTCGTTATTCCGGAAAAAATGCGCAGTGTCAGTGCCGGCGACCGGGTACTGGTGGCCTGGGTGCAAAATGAAGCAGTTGTGGTTGATATTATACAGAAGTCCTGACAGGGGGAGTATATGGCACAGTCAATATTTCCGGTAGATGTACCGGATTTTAAAGATGAAAGAAATGAATATGACCGCAGGTATAAACGGAGCGTAAAATGGGATGCCGAAAAGGGGGACTTTGCACGTGACAGTGCAAACCGCATGGTAGAATGCGACGGGAAAGAGAGTTTTTTCCAGTGGTGTTTTAAAATTGCACAGACGGAGCGGTACCGGTGTCTTGCATATCCGGATTGCATTGGTACAGAAATGGAAAGGGCCATGGAAGATGACGATGAAAAAACTGTGGAATCCATGGTACAAAGAACAGTTACGGATGCACTGATGGTAAATCCAAGGACAGAATATGTAGGGGATTTTGAGTTTACATGGGAGAATGGCAGGATGCACTGTGCTTTTTTTGTGAAAGGCATTGATATAGACGATGCAGTCCGTGTCTTACTTTCATGATCTATATCTGACATGGCAGAAGACACAGATGAAATAATTCAGAATATCAGAAAGATGGTTACAGTTTAAATGAAAAGAGGTGGGAGCGAGGGTGCAGCCACAATTTATAATGCCTGATTTTGTTCGGAATAATACGGCAGAGGAAATACACAGACGAATGATGAATAATCTGCCGGCGGATATTGATGATATGCCAGGCGGGTTTCCGTATGACTTTACCATGCCTGCTGCCCTGGAAAAAGACGAGTTCATCAATTATCACTTGATAAGGACACTGATGATTGCTTTCCCGCAATACGCATGGGATGAATGGCTGGATCTGCATGGACAGCAGGTGCATCTGAAAAGGCATCCTCCGGAGAGAGCGTCTGGAAAGGTAAAGGTAACTGGCGCCCCGGGGGCAGTGATAACAGAGGGAACAATATTCTGTACGCCGGCAACGGACTGCGGCCCATCCATTGAATTTTGCTCTACGGAGGAAAAGGTGATTGAAGCTGATGGGACGATTCTCATTCCTGTATCAGCGGCGGAAAGCGGTAAAGGTTCCAACGTGTCTGCAAATACTGTAACGCTGATGGCGAAACCGGATAAGAACGTCATGCAGGTAATCAATCCGGAACCAATCAGAGGTGGTACAGAGAGAGAAAGCAACGATGATTTTTTCGACAGGATTGCCGCGGAGTATGAGAACGGTTTGACTTTCTTAGGGAACGACAGTAATTTTATCCGGTGGGCAAAAGAAGCTGGTGCTGGTGACTGTATCGTGATTCCGGTTGCAGAGGGTCCCGGAACGGTAAAGCTGGTATTGATAGATAGAAACGGCCAGCCGGCCAACGACGATCTGGTGCAGGATGTTTATAATTATATTGTTTCTCCGGAAGACAGGAAAGCGAGATTACTGCCAACAGCTTGTGTAAAACTGATCTGCGGACCGGCAGAAACAGTAGCGATTTCCTATGCCTGTACCGGCCTGCAGCATGACAATACAACGAATATTACACAAATAAAAGATAAATTTTCAGAAGCAGTACATACAGTTTATGCAAAAGCAAGACAGGAAGGGATTTTGCGGTACAATGACATTCGTCCGTTGTTAAATGACATAAGCGGAGTATCTGATTTTGAAACATTCCTGGTAAATGGGAAAATGGAAAATATCAGACTTGAAAATACGGAATATCCAATAACAGGTACACTGGATTTCGAACTGGGGGTATCTTATGGATGAAAATATTGATCTGAAAAATTTCCCTGTAAGCGATAGTGCAAAGCGAATGCTTTCTTATGTATCTGATGGATTTTACGAAAAGTCATATGTTGGAAAATGGCTGTTCCAGGTAATGGGAGATGAATATGATTATGCGAGAAAACTTGTGCTCGAACTGCCATATCAGTTTTTCCCAGAAACGGCAACCTGGGGGCTTATGTATCATGAGCTGAAATGGGGGCTGCCAGTCAGGGAAAATCTCCCGATCGAGCAGCGCCGCTTATTGATTTATCAGAAGCGCGATCTGAAAGCGCCAATGACACCTTATAAAATGGAAGCATACTTGGCACAAGCCACAGGCTTTTGTGTTCGAGTTGCTGATGTAAATGATCCCGGGCGATTTGGTTTTGTGCCGCAGCATCCCAATATCTTTAAAGTTTATTTTACAGGGGAGGGGACGTTGGATTCCAGAGCCGTGCATCAAATGATAAACAGGATGAAACAATCCCATACAGCATATACGGTAAACGATCGGGTTGTTTTTACTGCAGATAACAGAGATATAGAAGAAATCATTCTGAAAAGAATGCGATTGTATATGAAAGCTAATTTTTGGGGGTGTTATCTATTTGATGGGTCATACAGGTTCGACGGAGCGATAACATTTGGCAGAAAAAGGCGATATGGGATGAAACAGTATGTCAGATGCCAGACAGGTGTTTATTGTGGCAATGAGAAAATGGCACTTCCGTGTATACAGGTTGTTGCTGCATGTCAGGAAAATGGTAATATACGCACAAATACAAGGTGCTCTATGTTGATTCGCAATCAAATAACTGCCAGGAAAGCGTCCGTTGTACTCCGCATGCAGATGGAATCTTTTGTTGAGCGGATTGGGCAGGCAGAAGTTATTGTGAAAAGGGGGCCTTATTTTTTTGACGGTGCCGTGAAATTTAACGGGTCGGTTCAGGCAAATTCAATTTATCGGAAGGAGGTATTGGAGTAAATGGAAACAGCTAATACAAATATTATTGTAACGAAAACAGCAAGAGAAAAACTTGTAAAAGCCAGAGCTGGGGCAATTGAACTGCCTGCTATAGTGGGCATGGTATTTGGAGATGGCGGCATGCAGGGGGAAGATGTTTTGTCGCCGACAGAGGGACAGCTTACGCTAAACCATGAAATATACAGGAAAGAAATTGACGGATATAAGCTGGTAGCGGATACCACATGCAGGTATGAATGCACATTGTCAGATCAGGAACTTGCAGATACCTATATCAGCGAAATTGGGCTCTATGACTCGGACGGTGACATTGTCTGTATTAAATCTTTCAGAAAAAAAGGGAAAGACCGTGATATAGAAATGACATTTATTTTGGATGATATTTTTTAGAAATAAGCACTGAAAAGACAGGAGGGTACGATGGCAAATTACGAAGTACCGGAGAATCCGGAATATAGTGAGGCAATCAGACAGATTGAAGTAAGTGATCTGATTCATGCGGATGTAGTAAACCCAATTTTCCGGCAGCTGGTTCATAACGATGCATTTCTGAAAAAGAACATGCCTGCAGTTGGAACCTGCAATACGGCAAAAGGAACAGCAGAAAAAACGGTGGACTGTCCGGATTTCGCGCCATACGACGGTGCACGCATCATGGTGACGTTTACACAGGGCAGCAGCACGAATTATATGACGCTGAATGTGAATGGCACAGGTGGCGCTGCCGTCTGGTTTCCGGTCGGCGAAACTCGCACATATAATAATGAAGCGATTGCAAAATTTATCGCTGCCGGCTGCGCTTATGAGTTTATCTATCAGGACGGGGATACGCCAAAATGGGTCTACTGTGGCATAGTCAGCACGGCGGATACACTCGGGGCGGTGAAAAAGACCGGGGATACCATGACGGGAAAGCTTGAAATATATGCCGATGCTGATCCATATGTTGAAGCGCAGTTAAATGTAACAAGGGGCGGCAGGTCAGGCCGTCTGGTCGTAAGTGCAAACAATAAATTTGGCCTGTATGATGCGACAAAATCAAAATGGATTGTGGAATCGGGCGAAGACGGAGCCGTGAAACTGCACGGAAACGCGGCAACGGCGTCGGATGCGTCAAGATCTGACGCGCTGCAGTCTTTTCAGTCAAACGGAACCCCGTATCCCCGCGGCGAATATGTGATACGCAGTATTTACGGAGAAGATCAGAAATTCTGGCTGCAGTGTCTCAACGACAATTCCGACCAGACCAGATACCAGGTCGCCGTCAACTGGGCAGGCAGTGCAGGGGCTGCGGATAAAAGCCAGTATCTCCGGACATTTTCTGCTTCGGGTGACGGCCACGGGGATGCGTATCTGCTAAAGTGTCAGCACAATCTGCATGGGGATGGGTATTTTGGTTTTGCGGTAGAGGGGCATAAGGTTGAGGTAGACCATGCGCTGGCCGCAACAAGGGATGGCGTCGGAGATTTAATTACGGATAAGTATGTCATAGGTAATGCCGGTAGTTTATGTGCCGGAAGCGGTGCCTCGGCAGTAGCAAGTAGTACGATTGCGCTTGGGGGCGACGCACGTGCTTCAACGATTTACTCTATTGCAATTGGAAAAGCAGCTACAACAAGTGGAAGTTCTGCCATTGCGCTTGGGGAAAGGGCTAAAGTAACGAAAAATTCTTCCGTTGCGATTGGAAGTTCGGCCAGTGTATCAGGAGGATATTCCGTTGCGATTGGAAGTTCGGCCAGTGTATCTTCTGCCGAAGAGGGCATATTTCAACTTGGGGATATATTCATATCAGCTTTAAGGTGCAAAGTCGCACTATCCGTAACATCAGACGAAAGGGATAAGACGGATTTCAGACCCATTACCAATGCAATGGAATTTTTAAATGAATTGGAACCTTTCACCTATGTGTCAAATGACCGGTCAAATTATGTAAAAGAACAACTGACAGAAGAGGAAGAAGAGAACTTCAGGAAGTTCGGCTTCCGGCCGTATGACCGGTCTGAACATGCGAAAGGCACTAAAAAGGGGGAACGCAGGAGAGCGGGTGTATCAGCGCAGAAAACGATGATAGCATTGAAGAAAATTTACGGTGCACCTGATTATGCGAATATTGTAAATGACAATTTACATGATGTAGCTCCCGAAGAGATACCAGAGGATGTTGAAAATGCATATACAGTAACTTACGAATCTTTCGTGCCATTCCTGATTAAAGGCATACAGGAAATGTCCGAAGAGAATGCAGACCTGAAAAAACGGCTGGAAGCACTGGAAAAAATGATCTTAAAAACAGGAGGGGCAGATGGAACATGAATACTTAGAGCGTTTGGCCAAAGTAGAAGAA
>CAMUHN010000037.1 GCA_947088675.1 uncultured Roseburia sp. | reverse complement strand
CTCTTGTCGAATTTCATTCTAAAACTTATCAAAATCCTGTCCGAATAAAAAATCCGAATAAAAAATCCGGCTCTCTGACTGCTCTCTGAATTACCTGTAAGATGGAAGTACCTCGAATGTGTATCAAAGGTCTATCACTTTTGTTGCAATTGTCTCACGAAACCGGATATCATGTTCCACCAAAAGCATGGTCGGCCGGTATGCCTGTATCAGCTTTTCAATCTGCATCCGCGAAAAAAGATCGATATAATTGAGCGGTTCGTCCCAGATATACAGATGCGCTGGCGTTAACAGACTTGCGGCAACAAGCACTTTCTTCTTCTGCCCCTCGGAAAAATCCTCCATATTTTTTTCAAACTGCGCCCGCTCTATGTCAAGCTGCCTTAAAATGGCGCAGAACAGACTTTCTTCCAGATGATTGTCCCGACAGTAGCGGCGAATGCTTCCATTTAAAAATGATGTATCCTGATTGATATAAGAAATCACCAGTCCGGAAGCCACCGAACAGATGCCCTGCTCAATCAGATTCGACGGTTCCTCTTTTTTATTTTTTGCCAGAATTGCTTTGATCAGACTGGACTTGCCGCTCCCGTTTGCTCCGTTTAAAAAAACGCGTTCGCCCTGCAGCAGCGAAAAATTGACGTCAGTTAGTATATTCTCGTGTGCGTCCCCATACCGCAGTCCATAGCCGCTCACTGTAAGCAGCGTTTCCTTATGATGGCGCATCGGCATGATTTTTAAATCCACCGGGCTTTCGATATCGGTAAGCAGTCCCTCTTTTCTGGCAATCTCCTGTTCCATACGGCGCTCATACTGTTTTACCCTGCTCTGCATTTTTTTCGTCTTCGCGCCAATATAAGCACGAAACGGATGATCCGGTTCCTTTGAAGAATCATAACCGATTTTGGTACTCTCGTTTTGATCCGCCCAATGTCTGGAACGCTCCGCCGCCTTTCGCAGTTTCTGTATCTGCTTTTTATGCTTTTCGTTCTCCGCCTGTGCAAATGCATCTTTACGGCTTTTATTTTCCCACCAGCCGGAAAAATTTCCATTCTGAATCTCGATCGACTGCCTGTTTAAAACCAGAATATGATCCGTACACGCATCCAGCAGATCTCTGTCATGCGAGACAAGGATAAAACCCTTTTTCTGTTTGAGATAGCGTTTTACCGTATCCCGCGACGGCAAATCAAGATGATTGGTCGGTTCATCAATCAGCAGAAAATCATGTTCCCCGGAAAAAAGGACTGCCAGCATAACTTTCGTGCGTTCTCCATGACTTAACGTGTCAAACGGACGATACAACACATCGGTGTCCGCCTCCAGCTTTTCCAGTTCACAAACGACACGCCAAAACTCGCAGTCCGGTTTTAACTCATCCAGAAAATCGGCAGCATTTTTTTTCAGTTTCTCCCCGGTAATCGAATACGGAAAATAATCAAATACCGCATTCGAATCTATGGTACCGCGATACTCGTACCCCCCCTGCAATAAACGCAGAAACGTTGTCTTTCCTTTCCCGTTTCTGCCCACAAAACCAAGCTTCCAGTCTGTGTCTATGGAAAAAGAGACCTCTTCAAAAACAGGATCAGAACTTCCCTCATAGTAAAATGTCAGATCTGTAACACGTATCCGTGACATTTCATCCCTCCTTAATACCTGACGATACAACGGCATTCTTTTTTGCACAAAAAAAGAACCATCTGCTTCCAAATGATTCTATTTCCTGCCGCATATCCTCTCTGTGAAGAGACGTAAAACGTTATATTGCATCAAAAGAAATTCCATGACATTTTTCTTTCTGCATGCAGAAAAGGGCGGAAATATAATCACCTTTTGGCAACACGAACCACAGTACCGTCCTGTCAGACAAAATTATACTGTATCAATGTTTCATGTAAGCAAAAGTTGATTATATCCGCATCTTTTCACCCCTTTTTGTTCATTTTCATCAGAATCCGGCCCGTGCGGCGCTATTACTGCAAACTGCCGGTCAGCGGCGGATTCTGATATAGCTTGCGCTCAATCTGTCTGCGTTTTTTTTGAATCAGCTTCAGTGTTTCCACCGCATTTTCTTTCTCTGCCGCCTCTTCAATCTCCTCCAGCAAAGACAGCTGATCAAACAGATATCCATTATATTCCTTTTCATTCGTCGGCACAATATCACCCACTTTCTAAAGATATCCCATACACAACGGTTTTATTATAGCAGACAGAGCGCTGCCGTGTAAAGCATATTTTTCAGCAATATACTATTTTAATATAACTTCTTGATGTAATCTGAAAAACAATAAAGTAGATGGCTGCAAAAAGCGCTGCCGTTACCGCCATGCACACTGCAAAAAGCGTTGTATTTCCCAGACCAAAAATAAGCAGAATCAGTTTCAGCATCGGAAAGGCAGCGATCAGATGGATCACGGCGACTGTAATCGGCAGAAAAAATACCGTCCGCATCTGGCTGTTGATCGTTGACCTGATCGTATCAAGACTCATGCCCACTTTTGTCATAATGGCAAAACGTTCTCTGTCCTCCAGGCCTTCCGATATCTGTTTATAATAGATAATCAGTACCGTGATCATCAAAAACATGCTTCCCAGAAAAAGTCCCAGAAATAAAAATCCGCCGTTCATCTGCATATATTCGTCTCGCTGTTCTGCCCTTGAGCTTGCCATGCCGACCAAAAATCCCATCGGCTCACTGTTTGCCTGCATAATCTCCCTGACAGCTGAAATATAGGCCCGTTTTTCCTCCAACGTACCGTCAATTTCCATTGCGATGTTGAAATTAATATCCTGCCTTTCTCCGGATACCTCCTCCGCCTTCTCATGAAGCGCTGTTATTTCGCTTTCATCTGCAACGATCAGAAAGAAAGCGTCCATATCTCCCAGAAAACTTTCCATTTGTACCTCCGGAAAATCCAGACGGGACGCAATCTGATACTCTCTTCCAAATACAGCGACCGAATCCTCCGGATAGTCGTTTAACGATGCAAATGCAGCTGACTGCGGCCCAATCCCACCAACTGAGATACCGGTACGATTTTTGTAATCCTGCGCCGTCATAATGTACAACATGCTCATGTCCTGAAATCCATAGGAACCGGTTCCATGCTCATACAAATCGATCTGCTTTCCCACTGCATGCGTCACGAACGTCATATCAACATATTCCTGCTCCTGCGTCACCGTTCTGTTTTGTTCCCGCGCCACATCCATAAACTGCTGCATCAGACTGCTTCTGATCCCGCTTTCCGGCACCCTGTCAAAATAAAAAGATACGCTGACCTCTCTCTCGAAATTTGTCTGCAGCGACTCCTCCGTACCCGCATACATACACACGGTAGTTGAAACAATAACAAGCACCATGGTAGAAAGAATACAGATATTGGCAAGTCCTGCGGCATTTCGCTTCATCCGGTACAGCATCCCGGACACACTGATAAAATGTGTTGTCTGATAATAGAACTTTTTATTCCTTTTTAACAGCTTTAAAACAGCGATACTGACTGTCATAAACAGCTCATACGTACCGACAATCACAAGAATAACCGCCACAAAAAACATATTCACTGCTTCTATCACGCCATAGACTGCGGCAGCCAGATAATAACCGGACAGGATACAGAGGATTCCAATGACTGCGGAAATCCATTTTGCCCTGGGCTCACGCTCACCGGCCTGATTTCCATGCAGCAGGGCAATCGGATTTGCAAGCTTTACCTGAATAAAATTATAGACAAGCATCAGAATATAGAGAATGCCAAACAGTACGACTGTTGACAGACAGGCCTCCCCGGAAACTGCAAATGGAATACTTTCCGTAAGCCCCGTCAGTTTATAGAGGAACATAGCGGCCAGTTTATGAAACAGAATCCCAAAAACAAGCCCCCCTCCCATCGTGACCACATATAAAATTACAGATTCCCATGCCATGACTTTTGCGATATGTTTCTTTTCCATACCAAGAATATTGTATATGCCGAGTTCCTTTTTGCGCCGCTTCATCACAAAGCCGTTTGTATAAAACAAAAAAACGCCCGCACATACCCCGACAATAAAGATCCCCATTGACAGAACCACTTTCAGCGTACTGCTGCCCCGCATCGCATCTATGCCGTCATTTGCGCTTATTGCACACATAATATAAAACATCATGCCGGATACCATACCGGCCAGCAGGTACGGCAGATAAAACTGTCTGTTATTCTTCAGGTTAGTAACCGCCAGTCTCCCATAAAAGTTTTTCATGACGCTCTCCCCTCCTGTGCCCGGCTCTCCCCGCCACTCTGCGCAAGTGTAAGCGTATCCGATATTTTTCCGTAAAACTGTTCGTTTTTCAACCCTCCGCGATACAATTGATGAAACACTTCGCCGTCTTTGATAAAAAGCACTCGGTCTGCATGGCTTGCCGCATTGACAGAATGCGTTACCATCAAAATTGTCTGCCCGTCTTTATGAATTTCACCAAATACCTTTAACAACCCCGCGGCTGCTTTAGAGTCAAGCGCCCCGGTCGGCTCGTCGGCAAGGATCAGTCTCGGATTTGTGATAATCGCCCTTGCCACTGCAGTCCGCTGCTTTTGCCCGCCGGAAACCTCATACGGATATTTTGGCAGAAGATCTGCGATACCGAGTTTGCCGGCAACCGCCTCCAGAAGAGGTTCCATCTGAGCAACTGACTTTTTCTGCAGCACCAGCGGCAGCAATATATTATCTTTTAACGAAAAATTATCCAGAAGATTAAAATCCTGAAATACAAAGCCCAGATTGTCACGTCGGAAAGCAGCCAATTCTTTCTCCTTAATAGACGAAATATTTTTTCCGTCCAGCAGCACCTCGCCTTTTGTCGGCCGGTCAAGCGACGCCAGTATATTTAACATTGTTGTCTTTCCCGAACCGGACTCACCCATGATCGCAACAAATTCCCCCTCCTCAACCGAAAAATTCATATTTGTAAGAGCCTGAACTTTTGCGGCGCCAAAGCGCGTTGTATACACCTTTCCAATATTTTTCACTTCCAGGATCATCCTCTTTCTCCTCTCTTTTATCATAGTTTCCTTTGCTTGCTAACAAGTATAACAAAAAAGAAGAGTGTCTTCTATTTCTTTGGCTTACAAATTTTTGAAATTACTTACGTTTTTGTAAGATTGAACAATCTCAAATCGGGATGAAAAATGCCCTGTGGCGTTTTTTGAAGCTGCGTACAGGCTGGCACGCCAGCCTGTTTCGCCTCGGCGCCCTTTCCTCACAAAGAACCGGCTCTGACAACTACTTTTCGGCCGTTACTCTGTCCAACTCATCCAGCCAGAGCTTTGCGCACGCATCCGACGGCATCCGAAGATCCCCGCGCGGGGAAACGGCAACGCTGCCGACTTTCGGCCCGTCCGGCAGACAGGAGCGCTTAAACTGCTGTGAGAAAAAACGGCGGTAAAAAGTTTTTAACCACTTAATGATTACCTCATCCTCGTATCTTCCCGCGAATGCAATTTTGGCAAGCCGGTATATTTTCTCCGGCGCAAACCCCTGGCGCAGCATGTAATAAAGGAAAAAGTCATGCAGTTCATAGGGACCGACCAGATCTTCCGTTTTCTGTGAAATTTTTCCGTCCTCCGGCGGCAGCAGTTCCGGTGAGACCGGAGTGTCGAGAATATCCAGCAGTACGCCGTTTAAAACGTCATCCCCGCAGGTGTCCGCATAATAGCGCACCAGATGGCGTACCAGTGTCTTCGGCACCGAAGCGTTGACTGCATACATCGACATATGATCTCCGTTGTAAGTCGCCCAGCCGAGCGCGAGCTCGGAGAGATCTCCCGTCCCGATCACCATGCCGCCCTCTTTATTTGCGATATCCATCAGAATCTGCGTGCGCTCCCTTGCCTGTGCATTTTCGTAGGTCACATCGTGCACCGCACTGTCCTGGCCGATATCACGGAAATGAATCTCCACGGCATCCCTGATATCGACTTCCGTCAGACTCGCTCCAAGCGACTTTACAAGCGCCACCGCATTCTTATAGGTCCTGTCTGTCGTCCCAAATCCCGGCATTGTCACAGCTATAATGCCTTCATGCCCCATCTTTAACAGGTCAAACGCACGCACCGCGACAAGCAGCGCAAGTGTGGAATCAAGCCCTCCGGAAATTCCGATGACAACCGTCTTACATCCGGTATGCTTTAAGCGTTTCTTTAACCCCATCGCCTGAACAGATAATATCTCGTCGCAGCGCGCTTCCCTGTCTCTCCTGCTGTCCGGGACAAACGGAGCCGCATCGACCGCACGGGTTAACGTAACTTCTTCTATCGTTAAATTGAAAGATATCCTGCAATATCCGTCATCGCATGGTTCAAATGTCGTCATTCTGCGCCGCTCCGCAACAAGGCGCTCCAGATCAATCTCGGAGCATATGATCTCATTTGAAAAACGTTTTGATTCCTTTAACAGACGCCCGTTTTCCGCAATCAGGCTGTGGCCGGTATAGACGACGTCCTGCGTGGATTCCCCGTCCCCCGCATCCGCATACAGATATCCGCACAGAAGCCTTGCCGACTGCCCGCACACCAGACTGGTTCTGTAACTGTCTTTCCCTGTGATATCATCCGAAGCGGAAAGATTTACAATCACGGTGGCCCCGTTTCTCGCATGGCGTATACTCGGCGGCTCCGGCGTCCATAAATCCTCGCATATTTCGACTCCGATTTTTAAATCCGGCAGCCCCTCACAGCAAAACAGCAGCTGCGTGCCCATCGGCGCTGTGACGCCGGATGCAAATGCATACTGCACCGGCCTGTTCATTCCGCGGTAAAAATGACGCATTTCATAGAACTCGTTATAATTTGGCAGATATGTCTTCGGCACAATGCCCAAAATCTTTCCGCGGTTTATTGCGGCCGCCGTATTATAAAGTTTGCCGTTATATGCAAGCGGCACGCCGACAAAAAGAATCGCGTCCGTGTTTTTTGTCTTCTCAGCAATCCGAAAAAGTGCAGACGACGCCTCTGTAAGAAGCTTTTCCTGCAAAAAGAGGTCACCGCAGCTATATCCCGTCACACATAACTCCGGCAGTACGATCACTTTTGCCCCTGCCTCACCCGCTGCACTGACTGCATCCACAATCGCATTTATATTAAATGAAACGTCCGCCACTTTGACTTCGGGCGTAACCGCCGCCACCTTGATAAATCCCTGCTGCATCATGATCCCCCAATCACTCCTGCGGCCGCATCGTCCGCCGCAGATTTTTCAGTTCCTCAATCTCAAACCGGTACGCCTGATTGCAGAACTGACACCTGACTTCAATCGCTTCGCCATCCCCGATAATATGGTCAAGATCAGCCGTCGAGAGCGTCGCAATCGCTCTCGACACACGCTCTTTGGAGCAATCACAGGAAAAGAATGCGTCCTGCGTATCCACAATCACAAGCCCGAACCCGCCGAGCAGTGAATCTAAAATCTGCTCCGGCGTTCTGCCGTTGGAAAGCATATCGGTCACTGACGGAATTTCTGTCACCCTTTTCTCCAGTTCCGTAATCACTTCATCCGAAACCCCCGGCATCAGCTGCACGATAAAGCCTCCCGCCTGGATGACCGAACCGTCTCTGCCGACAAGTACGCCAAGCCCGACGGCCGACGGCGTCTGTTCAGAAACGGCAAAATAGTAAGTCAGATCTTCTGCAATTTCACCTGTCTTTAATTCAGTCTGCCCAACATACGGCTCTTTTAGCCCCAGATCTTTCATTACGCTTAAAATTCCAGGCCCCAACGCGCCGCCCACATCAAGTTTCCCCTGCGCATTCGGCGGCAGATCCACATCGCTTACCAGGGGGAATCCCTTTACATGGCCTTTTGCATCGGCTGTTACCGTAAGCCCCTTTGCCGGGCCGCCGCACTGGATCTGAACCGTCAGCAGATCCTTTTCGCCTTTCATCATCACGCCCATCATCGCCGCGCCGGACAGGAGACGTCCGAGAGCCGCTGTCATCACGGGGCTTGTGTGATGCGCCAGCGCCGCTTTCTCCACCAGATCTTTGGAAGTTATGGCAAAAGCCCGGATCTGTCCGTCCGCCGCAGTCGCTCTTACGATATAGTCTTTCATATGAAATCCTCCGTTATCTTTTTTTTGCAATCACACTGACCCGCGTGCTTGCCGCCCTGACAGGTTCTTTTGTGTAAGCGTCATATGCCGCCTCAAAAACAAAACCGGCCCGTTCCAGCAGCTTTCTCATCAAATCTGCTTCGTATCCGCGCTGATAATGCGTTTCTTCGTACTTTTGGTACAAATCCCGCTCTTTTCGCACAAACAGCGTCAGATCATATTCATTGATACATTCTTCTTCATGATAATAATTTTCCCAGATAAAACTGCACGAATCACGGTTTTCACAGATGGAACGATCTCCCAGAATCTCGCGGTATGCATAGACGGTATTGAAATCAAACAAAAAAATGCCGCCCGGATCCAGGTAGTTGCAGACCAGAGAAAAGACATCCGAAAGCCCCTCCTCGTCCAGGATATAATTGAGCGAATCACAGCAGCTTATAACAGCGCGCACTGTCCCGTACAGCTCAAATTCACGCATATCCTGATTGAGATATAAAATAGTCCGCTCTTTTTTGTTCTCCTCCGCTTCCGCAGCGATTTCGAGCATTTCAACAGAACTGTCCACACCGATCATATCATAACCGGCTTTCGAGAGAAGACGCGTCATCTTACCTGTGCCGCATCCAAGTTCAAGCACAAGCCCGTCTGCTATATTGTGTTCCCTCAATGTCCGTATCATATAATCCGCCCAATGCCTGTATGGAACATTGTCCATAAACAGGTCATATACCCTGGCAAATCCCTGATATGCTTCCATATTTTCTCCGTTTCTTTCTGTCGACAAATCTTTTTATCCGAAAAACAGTTTATAAAAATGACAGATGACTTGATTATTTTTACGGCAACCCGTATACTATGGTTATACTGTGATATTGGGGCAGTCAATATTTTTCCCCATGATACCTGTAAAGGATGCATTGTTTATGCTTGAAAATTACGAACATTATATTACGGACAACATTAAAAACTTTTATAAAAGAAGACTCGCGACACCGATCGTGTATCTGATTTCGCTGATTATCCTGTGGAATCTCTTCTCTCTGACAGACCTTCTTGCACCGGACCGTCTGAACGACGGCGATACGCTGGAGACAGCCTGGCGCAATGATATCGCCTATGTGCGCACAGATCTGAACGATCTGCGCTTTACCGGCTATACACAGAACAACTCATTCGGCCGTATCCAGGGCTATTATTATTACACCCTGCTTGAGGACGACTGCATCATCGCGCTTCTTACGCCCGCAACAAGCGAACAGGGGCTTCCCTTGATCGAGCACGCGTCCATCACCGGAAAAATTCTGCGCAAAACGCCAAACCTGGACAAGCTGCTGCTTTCTCTTTCCTCCGACTTAAACTGGACGGAAAACGGTATTTCCAATGAAGTGTCGCTCTATTATCTCAGCGAACCGGATTACAGCCTGCCGCGCAGCCTGTTCTTATTTGGAACTATTTTTCTGACCGGCGGCTATGCGCTGATCTGCATCTTACTGTTCCTGCTGTATATCCGCATTCCCGTTTTTTCGCCGGCCTGCCAGAATCTTTCCCGGTTCGGGAATCCGGGCAGACTGCTTGCACAGGCGGAAGAAGAACTTGCCACACTGCCGCAGCTCGCCACGGAAGACATGTTTATCACCGAACATTTCTTTATCGAAACTTCGGTCTATGGCAACGCTGTAATCCCGATTGCACAAATCATCTGGATTTATAAATATTCGACGCTGCACAAGTTTTTCTGGTATCATTTCAGTATTTCCTACACACTGCACATCAGTGCAAAAAAGCACCTGTATATCCAGTGCCCCAAAAATACGAAATCCGATATCGACGGCATTATTGATTACCTCGCGGAGGCAAATCATAAAATACTGGTCGGCTTTAATGAAGAAAACCGCCTGAAAGTAGAGGAAATCCAGGGTACGCCGATGCACATCAAAAAAATACTTGACCTTTTGAACCGGCGCGTCTGAACAAACGCGCGGTTCGCGTCTGCGCCCTCACCTGCAGGATGTGCTGATGGCTTCTATCGCCACCGCACCGCCGCGCACAACTTCAATCTTCTTAAATTTTGACTTCAGCAGCGCAATCAGTTCGTTATTGCGTCTCTCTGTCAGCTTACATTCCAGCAGCACGCTGTCGTTTCCGATATCCGCCACCTGCACCTGAAACACCTGCGCGATCTGGAACACCTCCAGTTTCTCCGCCGCGCCTACGGAAAGCACTTTCGCAAACAGTATTTCTTTCATATGAAGCGCAACATCGGTTAAATCAATGACCTTGATCACTTCCACCATCCGGTTTAACTGTTTTTTAATCTGTTCAAACGTAATGTCGTCGCTTGTCACGCAAATTGTCATCCGCGATATTGTCTCGTCCTCTGTCGTTCCGACCGTAAGGCTTTGCAGGTTATAGGACTTTCCCGAAAAAAGCCCGGAAACTTTGGCAAGAACGCCAACCTGATTCTCTACATAGAGTGCAATCCACCTGTTTTTCATGCTCATTCCCATGCCCTCCCGCTACTTTAATATCATTTCGCTCATAGGATTGCCGCCCTTTACCATAGGAAGCACAATCTCGTCAGCCGAAATCATAAATTCAAGAATAGTCGGCGCATCCTGATAAGAACGCGCGGTATCCAGCGCATCCTGGATTCCGTCCTCATGCTCCACGCGAATGCCATGCGCGCCGTAGCTCTCTGCCAGCGCGATAAAATCCGGCGTATACGGCGGACACGATTCCCCCGGCCCCTTACAGTTGCCCGGACACCCTTTCCTTCTGCGCAGACAGGTCGCCTCGTAGCGTTTTCCGTAAAATAACTGCTGCATCTGACGCACCATACCAAGATACTGGTTGTTGAACAGACAGATGATCACCGGCGCTTTCTGCACAACTGCCGTCGCCATCTCCTGAATGTTCATCTGCAGCCCGCCGTCGCCGGTAAAACAGATCACCTCTTTGTCCGGATTTCCGATCTTGGCGCCGATCGCAGCCGGAAGCCCGAATCCCATCGTGCCAAGGCCGCCGGAGGTAATCAGCTGATGCCATCCGTCCAGTTCCAGATACTGCGATGCCCACATCTGATGCTGTCCGACGTCGGTCACATAAATCGCCTCCCGAAATGTGCGGTTCACATGCTCAAACACAATCTGTGGCGTCAATCCGTGGTCTTTTCGCATTTCCAGCGGATTTTCCTGATCCCATGCCGCAATTTTCTGCTGCCATGCGCCCGTATCCTTTGTCTCTGCCCATTCCAGCAATTTATCCAGCGCAAGATTTGCGTCCGAGACAACCGGCACATCCACGACAACATTGCGCGAGATCGAAGCTGTGTCAATGTCGATATGGACAATTTTCGCATGCGGTGCAAATTCATTGAGGTCGCCTGTGATCCTGTCGTTAAAACGCGTGCCGATTGAAAACAGCACGTCGCAGTCCGCAACCGCCATATTGGCCGCATACTTCCCGTGCATGCCGCTGTTGCCGATATAGAGCGCGTGACCGGTCGGAATCGCCCCACGTCCCATCACAGTGGTGACAACCGGCACCTGCATTTTTTCCGCAAACGCAAGCAGGCGCTCCTGCGCATTTGCTATATTGACGCCGCCGCCGGCAAGGATCAGCGGCCGCTCTGCCGCCCGCAGCAGCTTGTACGCTTTTTTCAGCTGCCCGATATGCACGCTGTCATTGATCTTATAGCCGCGGATCTGCACATTGGACGGATAGTCGGCCGGCCCTGCCGCCGTCTGGATATCCTTTGGGATATCAATTAAGACAGGCCCCGGCTTTCCGCTTTTTGCAATATGAAACGCCATTTTGATAATACGGCCCAGCTCTTCCCGTTTTCGCACGGTAACGCCGTATTTTGTGACGCTTCTTGTCATCCCGACAATATCGACTTCCTGAAACGCATCGTTTCCAATTAAGGAAAGAGGCACCTGCCCGGTAAAACAGACAAGCGGAATGCTGTCGTAATGCGCATCCGCAAGTCCCGTGATAATATTGGTCGCCCCCGGCCCGCTGGTGACAAGGCATACGCCCACTTTTCCGGTGGACTTCGCATACCCTTCCGCCTCATGGATCAGTCCCTGCTCATGTCTTGGTAAGACGACTTCTATACTGTCCTGTTTATACAATTCATCGAAAAGATCTGTCACTGTCCCGCCCGGATAACCAAAAATGGTATCCACGCTTTCTTTTTGCAGTGCTTTTACAAACAATTTTCTGCCGGTGATATCCATGTCGCCCTCCCTGTTTTTTCAGTTAATCCGGCCTCTGCTACAGCCAGACATATGAAAAATATAGCGTATCGTGACAAAAAATGCAATGACGTTTTTTCGCTTTTTAAAGATATCCGCATGTTTTTAACAGGAAAATCCATCCGGTCAGCGTAAACGCGGCCAAAAGCGTCGTCGCTACAACAACGCTTGCCGTCAGCTTCGCATCGTTTTTCATATTTTTTGCCATAATATAACAGCTCGGCGTCGTCGGCGCCGCCAGCATAATCAGAATCGCAACCAGTTTCTCCCCGGTAAATCCCATCCATACGGCAGCCGGAACAAACAGAAGCGGCTGTACTACAAGCTTAATCAGCGCAGCTGCAGCTGTCGGCTTTAATTTTGCAAGCGCATCGCGCCCCCGAAACCCGACGCCGATTGTAATCAGCGCAAGCGGTGTCGCCATCTGTGCAACGCTTCCTATCGTTTTACTGACCACAGCCGGAAATCGCAGCCCGAAAAATGCCGCAATCAGCCCGGCAAAAATGGCAAGTATAATCGGATTTTTAAAAATTCCAGCCACAGCCTCTTTTAATTTTTCGGCCCTGCCGCTACGCGCTGCATCCGTGCTCTCAAATGTCAGCACAATCACGGAAAAGATATTATAGAGCGGCACGGCGCCGATAATCATCAGCGGTCCCATTGCCGACACGCCGTATATATTTTCGATAAACGCAAGGCCCATGACAGCCGCGCTGCTGCGAAACGAAGCCTGCACAAACGCGCCGCGGATTTCTTTTTTCCTGACAAACAGTTTTGCCCCGCCCCAGATCAGCCAGAAACAGGCCGTACTGGAAAGCGCGCAGAATATGACATAGCGCAGATCAAAGACACTGCGGATATCTACGCCTGAAATATCGCGAAACAGCATAACCGGAAGCGTCACATGAAAATTAAACTTATTTGCCGCTGCTGCAAAGTTATCGTCGAGCATCCCGATTCGTTTCAGCAGATATCCCAACGCCATAACAAGAAAGATCGGAATTGTTACATTCACACTGAATAAAAAATTCTGCATCATGACTCCCGTATCCTTTCATATCTGCAAAAAAAGTACTCCAGGTCAAAATATGTCTGTTCTTCGCTTTTCTTTGTCAATCGCCACTCTTTTCTCTGATCAAGATCCGGAAAAAAAGCATCTGCTGCAAAGCGGTACTCTATTCTGGTGAGATATGCGGTATCGCATTCATCCAGCAGCTGCCGGTAGACACTCTCCCCGCCGATTACAAAAACTTTTTTACTGTCATAACCCGACAGCGCCTTTTTCAGTTCCCGCATCGAATGGACCACACACGCCCCCCGCACATGGTAATTTTTATCCCGCGACAGGATCAGATTCGTCCGGTCGGAAAGCGGCTTTTTGTCCGGAAAACTCTCAAGCGTTTTTCTTCCCATCACCACGACGTTTCCGACTGTCATCCTGCGGAAAAACGCAAGATCAGACGGAATTTTGACAAGCAGCCTGTTCTTATCGCCAATCGCCCAGTTTTGATCGACTGCTGCAATCAGATTCATACGTTTCTGTCACCTGCTTTTCTTTGAGATACATTCTTGCCTCATAGGGGCGAAGTGTCTGACGGTGGGAATCCGTGTCCTTATAGTTGCCAATCAGAAGCGTTCTGTCCGAATCCACTTTGACCGGGCAAAAAACGGTATCCCCGTAAAAGTTGCAGAGCACCAAAAGCTCCGCCGTTTCGTCTGTTCTTGTATAAGCAAAAATCGCGTTATGTTCTTTTATCAGCATCTGAAATCTGCCGTCCACAAATACCGGATACTTTTTGCGCAGCCGGATGAGCTTCTGATAGCACCGGAACACAGATTCCGGGTCCCCGACCTGATCGGCCGCATTGATCTGCGTGTAATTCGGATTGATCTTTATCCATGGGGCGCCGGACGTAAATCCCGCATTTTCACTGTCGTCCCACTGCATCGGCGTCCTGGCGTTGTCACGGCTTTTTGCATGGATCGAGCGCATGACGGCCTCTTTCTCAAACCCCTGTTCCAGACGTTCGCGATACATCCCAAGCGTTTCAATATCGCGGTATTCCTCAATTGCATACTGCACATTCGTCATACCAAGCTCCTCGCCCTGATAGATATACGGCGTACCCTGCATCCCATGCAAAAGAATTGCCAGCATTTTTGCCGATTCCGTCCGGTATTCCCGGTCGTTTCCCCAGCGCGATACAATCCGGGGCAGATCATGATTGTTCCAGAACAGACTGTTCCAGCCTTTTTGATACAACTGTGTCTGCCATTTTTCGAATACTTCTTTGAATTTTAAAAACGGCAGCGGAGCCAGATCCCATTTTTCCTTTCCCTCGACCTGATCCAGACAGATATGCTCAAACTGGAATACCATCGACAATTCGCTGTGGTCAGGATTGCTGTAGAGTTCTGCAAGCTCCGGCGTAGCGCTCCATGCCTCCCCAACCGTGACAAGATCGGCTTTCTGAAATGTCTCTCTGCTCATCTCTCTTAAATATTCATGCAGTTTCGGTCCGTTGCCCGTAATCCGCCGATCCGGCTCTTTTGCGATCTGATCTATCACATCCAGCCGAAAACCTCCTGCCCCTTTTTGGATCCACCAGTGAATCATCTCATAAATCTCTGCTCTCAGCTTTGGATTTTCCCAGTTTAAATCCGGTTGTTTTACGGAAAACTGATGGAAATAATACTGTTCCACCTCCGGAACCCACTCCCATGCCGATCCGCCGAATGCGGCGCGCATATCATTCGGGGCTTCTCCCTCTTTTCCGTCCCTCCAGACATAATAATCATGGCAGGGATTATCTCTGCTCTTTTTTGCCTCCAGAAACCATGCATGCTCATCCGACGAATGGTTTAACACCAGATCCATAATAATTCGAATCTTATGCTTTTTCGCCTCTGCGATCAAATCCTCCATATCCCTGCAGGTGCCGAACATCGGGTCTATCTCCCGATAATCCGAAATATCATATCCGTTGTCATCCTGCGGAGATTGAAACACCGGAGAAAGCCAGACCGCATCTATTCCAAGATCTTCCAGATAGGAAAGTTTTCTGATAATCCCCTGCAAATCTCCGATCCCATCCCCGTTACTGTCAAAAAAACTGCGCGGATAAATCTGATAGATGACCGCGTTCTTCCACCACTCGCGTCCACTCACGTTTTCTTTGCCTGCCATTTCGTTTCGCCTCCTTATTCCTGTAAAAATAACACTTGCAGACTGTCTCTTTATATGTTATACTACATTTGACAGTAGAAACTGTTACAGGCAGTTTCTTTCTGTCAGTCCCTTGCTCCATTTTTGGAGTATCCTCTGTTGGCATTTTGCCTCTTTCGGAAAGAGACATCTCTGGTCAACGAGGCAGGTATTATTTCCTCTTGTATTCCTTAACAGATAAGGAACACAAGTGCCGTAACAACCAATGCCCCGCCGCTTTGCGGCGGGGCATTGGTTTCTTTCCTACAGATCGCTCATCACCCGGCAGACATAGGCAAGCACTCTCTCCACCAGACGGTTTCTCTCCTCATGATTGCTGTTTATAATATAGCGGTCCACATCAAAATCGCCTGTATTACTGTTACCTGTAATCAGATAAGTCGGATCTATCCCGTATTCCGTGTACAGCAGCATAAGTTTTTCACCGGAAAGACCTGACGTTCCGGATTCCAGTTTGCGGTAATGGTCTTCCGTAATGCCCAGCAGTGCGGCGATTTCCCCCGGCCTCTTCTGCATGTTTTTTCTGATTTCTTTCAGACGTTTCCCGATGCTGACATTGATATCCTTTTTTATCTTTTCCATATCCTTTGTTCCTTTCTCTTTTCTCCTTATTATAACTGTCCTGCAAATGAATGTCCATGAAAAACATGTTATTTTTTAACATGACATTTTATCAGAATTGCTTATTTTCTTCGTATCCGGTGTAGCTGCGGTTTCAGCGCAATTTCGGAAACAACCATCCCCTCGCGCTGGTTTATGATAAACTCCACCGCCCCGGCAACCTCCTCCGGCATCAGATAAGCCTCCGTCTCATAATCCTCGCAAAAATCGGCATTTCGGTAAAGATTTGTCTTTGTCATATCCGGGTAAATAACTGCCGACTTTACGCCGTATTTGCGCGCCTCCTCAAAAAGGCTGCGGGAAAAAGCGGCGATTCCCGCTTTTGTCGCTCCGTATGCACAGCCGCGCGGACTTGATTCATTTGCAGTGACAGACGAAATCTGGATCACATACCCCCGGTTTTTCTTCAGATGACGCAGCAGCTGCTGTGTCAGAATCATTGGCGCCTCAAGATTTGTGCGCACCATCTCTTTGATCTTTTTCGGATTTAACTCCTCATGCAGTCCATAATAGCCGACCCCTGCATTATTGACAAGAATTGATATCCCGTTTTTTGCCGCAATTTCTTTTGCTGCGGCACACAACCGGTCAGTGTCCAAAATGTCAAGAACGATCGGGCAGAAATTTTCCTCGTTAAACAGTACGGTATCGTCAAATTTCCTCCCAATGCCAAATACCCGATAACCAAGGCCAATTAACCTGCTGCTGACGCAGCGTCCGATTCCCGACGACGCGCCTGTTACAATCGCTGCTTTTTTGTCTCGTTCCATAAAAAAATCTTCTCCTTACCTGTCCATTGTTCCAGTTTTGAAAAAAGAAACTGCTCCATTTGCTCCATCAGTTCATCCGGATAATGACAGTAACCGGCGTCATTTTGAAACGGAAACCATACTGCCGCCGAATCCGGCATCTGCCGCCTCATATTTTTCAGATAGTCCTTTGCGATCCGAAAGGATCCGACACTTATGTCAAGAATCTTTGCAGGGTCAACGGCCGCAAATACTTCATTTAACATTTCCTGATAATGGCGCCGCCATCCGGGCAGATAAATGACCGGGTCAAAGCAGAGACGAACCGCAAAACCAAGCTTCGCTGCTTTTGCGGCGCAGGCAATACGCGCAGAAAGCGACGGCACAAAATGTTCATATGCGCGCGCAACCGCGTCCGGCGAAAGCGTAAATGCATAAATGACATTTTCTGACGGTTCTCTCCCGCGGAAAAACTGCTCACATGCGCATTTTGTCCTTATTTCTATTTTTAAATTCTCCTGCGATGCCGCAAAATCGCTCCATACCCCTGCATAACCGGCAATATGTTCTAATGCAATTAAATCCGTATCATACGATACGCATAGATACAGAGGGCCGCGCTTTAGCAGACGCTGTACCTCCACAAAAAAATCTTCCAGGTTGACAAAGATCACAAGATTTGCAGACGGATACATTCCTTTCAGATAACAATATTCACAGCCATAAATGCAGTTCATGATACAGGATGTATAATAAAAATGTTCGTTTCCGAAACTCTGGCAGACCGGCGCTCCCCGGTAAAGAAGATTTCCCTTTTTTTCGGCCAGAATTATTTTCTGCGCCCGGTGCTGCCTGCCATAGTCCTGCCCCCTGCGGCAGAATACATCTTTGTAATGCTCAATTTCAATTACACACGCAGACGCAAACTGCGAAAGTATCCTTTTCGTGCGCGCATGATCCGCCACTGCCTTTTCCACATAAATATGCGAAAACGCCGGACTACAGTAATCTTTTTTTAAGCTCTTCAAAACGCTGTTTTCCCTCCTTCTTACCGGCGCATGGCAGCAGACCGGACTGATACATCTGCCGGATGACGCCAGGCGCGTCAATCCCTGCCAGACATGCATAGCGCAGATATTGTCTGAGGGAATCTTCCATTGCCTTTGAGCAATGCAGATCACCGCTCAGTTGTCTGATGCGCTCCTCCTGCATGGGCGGCTCCTTTTGCTCCTGATCCGTAATTTCATTTAACATGGAAATGATTTGGACAAACCGCTCCCGGTGCGCCTGCATATACCGGCCGATTTGTTCCGCAGTCACCTGCTTTGGGTTTCCATTGTCCGAGACGACTTTTACAAACAACATCCGATGCGTTTGAAAAAAATAAGAACCTGCCTGATAAACTGCACAAGCCTCCAGATCGATTAGACCGGCGCCAACGCTCTCCTCCCGTATTTTTGCCGCCGTCGTTATTGCAGATTCCGGCAATCCGTAACGATACAAAAGATCCGGATAAAACGTTTTCCCGGTTGTCTCCTCGATCAGTTTATGGCACAGAAAAATTTCTCCTGTCTGTGCGCCTGCACAGACTCCGACATGAAACAGCCAGTCTCTTTCTGACGGCGGATATAAGGTACACAGACTCGCGACCGCCGCCGCTGCGGCAATCTCCCCCGGGCCGCTTATGATAAGCCTGATCTGCTCCTCCTCGCGAAAAAACTCCTGAAATCTGGTATTTGCAACATTCTTTTTCAGATGATACTGCCCGATAAAAATCTGCGCTTCACTGTAAAGCGCCGTAATAATATAGATCATTTTTTTCTCCAGCTCTGCGTTTAATTGTAAGAAACAGATTTATTGTATCAGATTTTTGATTCCGAAACTATACTGTACCATATTTTTTTAACAAAATGACCCTGCGTACATGACGTTATATCAAAAACAGACGGCCGTCCCAAACAGGGACCGCCGTCTGTTTCTATCTGTCTTTTTCTGATTTCTAATTTCCTTGGATGCACTCGCAAAACAATGACCACGCATACCGAAACCCCATCCCAAAAACAAGCTCGTCATTTTTTGATGCATATTTTAAAATAGCGCACTCCAACCGGTCAAAATCCTCTCTGCTCAGCTTCTCTTTTAACCAGTCGATATCAGGCTCAACGTCCCCGGATACCCGGTTATATTCGCTGGTCTGCTGCACGGCCCGAAATATACTGCCTATTCTGTCTTCTTTCCCCACATGAAAACATGTCCCCTGCCCCATCTCCGGTTTTTCATACGTTACTTCCATTTTTCTCCCTCTCCACGCCATAATTTTTTGTTTGTGATGTATTTATCACAATCATATCATATCAATTGAATAAAATCAATCTGGATTATTGTGTATTTCTTTTTTGATTTTTACATATTTTAAGATATATCGTATGAAATGGAGGGTTCAGCTGTGAAATTAAAGCAGGATATTTCCATAGGTAAAAACCTGAAAAAACTCCGCAACGGCCAGCATCTGACACAGGAAGCCGTCGCCCAGAAACTGCAGCTGTTCGGCTGTCAGACAACACGGGATATCTACGCGCAGATGGAGATCGGCAAATATAATATCCGGATCAGCGAATTAGTAGTGCTGAAAGAAATTTACAGATGCGACTTTAACGATTTCTTTTCCGACCTTCCCACACCCGAAATCATCATGCAGACGAATTCTATGCTCATCACGCATGAAAAAGGAAATGATATCTTAAAAGTCTGATTTTCTGTAAATCCGTACTGCAGTCTGCCCTTTCGGTTTTAACTTCTCGCTGCTCCGTCTACCGACAACACAACCCCTGTCACATAGCCTGCCAGATCGCTTGCAAGGTATAAAAATGCGTTCGCCACATCCTCCGGTTCACCCACGCGTCCAAGCGGGATCGTAGCAATCAGCGGTTCAATCACCTCTTTGGGCAGCGCCTCCACCATATCGGTTTTTGTGACGCCCGGGGCAACTGCATTGACACGGATATTGTCTTTTCCAAGTTCTCTGGCAAGAGATCTGGTCAGTCCGTTTACGGCAAATTTGGATGCCGGATATGCCACGCCTGCCGGCTGTCCGTAAATGCTGACCATGGAACTTGTATTTAAGATTACACCGCCGCCCTGCTCTTTCATTGCTTTTGCCGCCGCCTTCGAGCAGCAGAATACTGCGTTTACATTCAGTTCCATCGTTCTTACAAAGTCTTCCTGCGCATAGCTGTAAATCGAATCTCTCGCCGATACGCCCGCATTGTTCACCATAATGTCAAAACTGCCGAATTTCTCTTTCACGGCAGCTACGGCTTCCTCCACTTCTTTCGGATCCAAAAGATTCGGACAAAGCCCGATCACACGGTAATCCGGGTTTTGCTCTTTTAATTTCGCAAGCGCCTTATCTACTGTTTCCTGCCTGGAGCCGCACAGCGCGACAGACGCCCCGTTATCCAGAAATACTTTTACAATCGCATAGCCGATCCCGCGCGTCCCGCCTGTCACCATAGCGGTTTTTCCTTTTAATAATTCCATTTTTTTCCCTCTCTTTCTTTTCGGTATCTCTTATTTTCATGCAAATTTCCTGAAATGTCAATATTCATGAGAAGATTTAACAGTTGACAAACACTGCCTGCAATGCCTATAATACTAAAAACATTTAAAGGAGCGCTACAAATGAAAGAATTATCCAATCTGATGAACTACCGTTCCGATATCAAGGTAGTGGACGCCACTTTGCGCGATGGCGGACTTGTCAACGATTTTTATTTTACGGACGAGTTCGTTAAGGATCTTTATCACGCAAATGTCAGCGCCGGCGTGGATTACATGGAATTTGGCTACAAGGCTTCCCGCGATATGTTCGATACGGACAAATTCGGCAAATGGAAATTCTGTAATGACGAAGATATCCGTGCAATCGTCGGAGACAACAATACTGACTTAAAGCTTGCTGTAATGGCCGACGTCGGCAGGTGCAATTACAAAACCGATATCCTGGACCGTTCGGAAAGCCCGCTTGACTTAATCCGCGTCGCAACTTACTTAAACACAATTCCGGCTGCCGTCGATATGATCGAAGACGCCGTAAAAAAGGGATATGAAGTCAGCTGCAACATTATGGCAATCTCCAATACGCAGGAGAGCGACTTAAAAATCGCGCTTGATATCCTGGGCCAGTCGCCTGTCAACATACTCTATATTGTGGACAGCTTCGGTTCTCTTTATCCGGAACAGATTGCGCGTATTGTCGACATCTATATGGAATTTCTCACAAAGTACGGCAAAAAAGGCGGCATCCATGCGCACAATAACCAGCAGCTTGCCTTTGCCAATACCATTGAAGCTGTCGGCGACGGCATTGACTATCTGGACGCAACCTACGCATCCATGGGACGGGGCGCCGGCAACTGCGCGATGGAACTTTTGCTCGGCTTTCTGCGCAACCCGAAATACAATGTATATCCGACCATCCGGTTTGTGGAAAAACATATGGAGAAGCTGCGCCAGGAGGGCATCGTCTGGGGCTATGATCTGCAGTATCTGATGACAGGCCTGTTAAACCAGCATCCAAGGGCGGCGATCCAGTTTACAAAAGAAAAGCGGAACGACTACTCCGAATTTTACAAGGAAATTGTTGCACAGGATTAAAAAGAAAGGAAAGGAAAATTATGAAAAAATTATTGGCAATCGGACTCACACTTGTACTCACCTTATCTGTGGCTGCGGGATGCGGCGATAAAGATGCGCCCGCGGCGGCGGATTCCGGAGATCAAAAGGCAAAGGTCATTCAGATTGACCTGACAAACGAGGAATATGCGTTTGGCGTGGACAAAGAGCAGCCACAGCTTCTGGAATCAGTCAATGCTTTTATCAGTCAGATGAAAAGCGACGGCACGTTTGATGCAATCTGCAACAACTATTTCGGCGACGGCACGCCGACTGCCGTAAAATCCGCCGCGCTCGACCCGGGAAAAGATCAGCTGATCGTGGCGACAAACGCTGCATTTGAACCGTTTGAATACACGCAGGGCGAAGATTATTACGGCATTGATATGGAAGTTGCTGCTGCTCTCGCCGATTATCTCGGCCAGGAGCTTGTCATCCAGAATATGAATTTTGACGCTGTCTGCCTCTCTGTAGGACAGCAGAAATGCGATATTGCACTTGCGGGCCTCACCATAAAAGAGGACAGAAAAGAATATGTCAATTTCTCCGATCCCTATTACAGCGCGTCCCAGCGTCTGATCGTACCTGGAGACAATACGGAATTTGACCAGTGCAAAGACGCCGTGTCTGTCGTTGAAATCTTAAAATCAAAGGATTCCTCGACCAAAATCGGCGTACAGAACGGCACAACAGGCCAGTTTTACTGTGAGGGCGACGAGGAATGGGGTTTTGACGGTTTTGCTGTCACAACAACCGGCTATGCGAACGGCGCGCTTGCCGTACAGGATCTGGTGAATGGAAATATCCAGTATGTCGTGATTGACTCTGCGCCTGCAGAACATATTACGGCGGCAATCAACAAACTGCAGTAGACGTCTGCCGCATACGGAAAGGATTTTTCATGGGAAACTTCAGCCAGAAAATTGACAGATTTATCGAAGTGTTTATTGATTACAACGGCTATCTGAAAGTGATGGAGGGCTTAAAAAACACACTGATCATAGCCGTTTTGGGCCTGGTGATCGGTATCCTGCTCGGGACGCTGATCGCCACGGTACGGGTTGTTCCAAAATACAAACGTCTTCCGCGTATTTTAAATACAGTCTGCAACTTTTATGTCGGACTGTTCCGCGGCACGCCGATGGTGGTACAGCTTCTCATTTTTTATTACGTTATGCTGCCGATTTTAAATCTGCATATGACCGGCGTACAGGTCGCCGTATTTGTATTCGGATTCAACAGCGCGGCTTACATATCGGAGATGATGCGCGCCGGCATCCAGTCGGTCGACCCCGGGCAGATGGAAGCCGGACGGGCGATGGGACTTGGCTTCTGGCCCGTTATGAGAAAGATCGTAATTCCGCAGGCCGTAAAAAATATCCTGCCGACGCTTGGAAACGAATTTATCTCGCTGATCAAAGAGACTTCCGTTGTGAGCTTTGTCGGCGCGGCGGATCTCTATACTGCATTTAACTATATCGGAAGCAACAGCTACGAATTTATGGTTCCTTATCTGGTAATGGCCGTGATCTATATTGTTCTTGTACTGATCATCAGCCTGGGAATCAAATTAATGGAAAGGAGCCTCGGAAAAAGTGATAGACGTCATTAATCTTGAAAAACAGTTCGGACAAAACAAGGTATTAAACGGGATCAGCGTCACCATTGAAAAGGGCGATATCATGGTAGTAATCGGCCCGTCCGGCTCCGGCAAAAGCACATTCTTACGCTGTTTAAACTGTATGGAAGACCCGACCGGAGGCCAGATTATTTTTAACGGCGAAAACCTTGCCGATCTAAGCGTCGATATCAATATCCACCGCCGCCATATGGGTATGGTCTTCCAGCATTTCAACCTGTTTTCCAACAAGACGGTCATCGAAAATATTATGCTTGCCCCTGTCTATGTAGGCTGTTCGGACTTAAAGAAAATAAAAAGAAAAAACAGAAGCACAAAAATCAAAAATCTGTTTTCCTCCTCCAGTCAGCAGGAACTGCTCCCTGTCCCCATGACAAAAGCACAGATTACGGCGAATGCAAAAAAACAGGCGATGGAACTGCTGGATCGCATCGGACTTGCCGATAAAGCAGACGTTTATCCGTCTACGCTCTCAGGCGGCCAGAAACAGCGCGTTGCCATTGTTCGCTCCCTCGCGATGAATCCGGACGTTATCTTATTCGACGAACCGACCAGCGCACTCGACCCTGAGATGGTTGGGGAAGTACTGGACCTGATGAAATCTCTTGCTAAAGAGGGAATGACAATGGTCATTGTAACGCATGAGATGGGGTTTGCAAAAGAAGTGGCGAACAAAGTATTGTTTATGGATGAGGGGCGTATCTTAGAGAGCGGGGCGCCGGATGAATTTTTCGGAAACCCGGGAAACCAGAGGCTTAAAGATTTTCTTTCCAAAGTGTTATCGTAATGAGAAAGGCATTCCGTTTATGGAATGTCTTTTTTTTATTGTCTCCCGTATCGGAATATGTTAAAATAGAAAAATGATTTTATTCAGTAAGGAGACGCTTCCAAATGCACAGAAAGCATAATATAAAAAAAATATCAAAAAAAGGGATCTTTCCCTCTGTTCTGCTGTTTCTGGTTTTTATTGGAATCTGCCAGGGAATGTTTCTCTCATTTGTAATTTCATTCGCCGGTTATGTTATCGACTCAAAAGCGTCAAACTTTTATGACAAAGCAAAACAGATCGGCCAGATTATTGAGACAAATACGCAGGATATGGCGCTCACGGACGCCGTACTTTCCATGAAACCGTACTTAAGCGATCAGGAAGATATCGCCGTAACAGACGAGAACGGCCAGATCCTGCTGCAGTTTGGCCATACGGCTCCCGATTTAAAACGGGCGGATCAGATCAGCATCATGGAAAATTATGTAATTTACCCGGACTCCAATTCGGAAATACCCACCGAAAGTACGCTCAACATCCCCTATCTTGAGCTTTTAGAGCGCAGCCTTGACATTATGACAGAAAACAAATCCCAAAACTGGGACGAATGGATCGGTCAGAATATTATCGACAGTCCTTTCTGGACGGAAATCCCGATCGAGGCAGACGGCTTCCGCCTTTACTATAAAGACCGTGTGACACTGGCTGCACGAAACGCGCTCTATATTATGGAAGCAATTGTTCTGGATGCGGTTCTGCTTGTCATTTTTCTGATTGTGTTATTTATCAATGTGCTCTCCTCGGTACTCACACAGAGACGCATCGTAAACCTGTATTACCTTGATACAACGACCGAGGGAAAAAACTGGCTGTATTTTATCCAGCGCAGCAACAAATTACTCTGCCGGCTGCGCAATGCCGGCAATACATACGCCGTAGTCAACCTTCACATGGACCGCTTTCAGGATTACTGCGCCTGCTATGGAAATCGGGACGGTGAAGAACTGCTGAAAAAAATGAATGCGTTTCTTCAGGTTAATGTCGGCAGACAGGAGACATTTGCCCGCTTTGCCGCAGCTGATTTTGGCCTGCTGCTTCGCTGCCAGAATGCACAAGCGTGTGAAAAACGCATAAAAAAACTGTTAGCGGAGCTGACCGGAATCCAAAGCGACAGGATCATCTCTTTTCATGCCGGGATCTATATGATCTCCCCGTCAGCAAGACACCAGAAATCTGCAAAGGCAGTCCAGCCGCGCCGGCAGCTTGACGTCAATCAGCTCTACCATTATGCCAACGCGGCCCGGGAATCGCTTCCCGAAAAAGACACAAAATATATCAAACTGTTTGACGATGAAATCTTACAGGAACAGCTCTGGAAACGCAAAGTGGAAGATATGATGGAACCAGCGCTTTTAAACAGAGAGTTTCAGATTTACCTCCAGCCGAAATACAATCCGGTTTCGCAGAAAATTGTAAGCGCCGAAGCCCTTGTGCGCTGGATTTCTCCGACGGACGGCCTGATTCCGCCGGGACGTTTTATCCCGATCTTTGAGGACAACGGATTTATTACGCGGCTTGACGATTATATGATCGGCGCCGTGGCAAAATTGCAGTCCGAGTGGAAAATACAGGGCAAAAAGTCCGTCCCTGTATCCGTTAATGTATCAAGAGCAAACTTTACAAAAGAAAACCTTGCGGATCATATCTGCCAGCTGATCGACAGTTACGGCGCCGATCATGCACTGATTGAACTCGAAGTAACCGAAAGCGCATTTTTTGGCGATAAGGAAATGTTGCAAAACATTATAAGCGAGCTGAAAAGTTACGGATTCCGCATCTCGATGGACGATTTCGGAGCCGGATACTCCTCCTTAAATTCTCTGAAAGATCTGCCGGTGGACGTGTTAAAACTGGATATGGATTTCTTCCGCGGCGAAGATACAAAAAAACGCGGCGAAATTGTCGTAAAAGAGACGATCCGACTGGCAAAAGCGTTAAAAATGCAGATTGTGGCAGAGGGAATCGAGCGGAAAGAACAGGTGGAATTTCTCGCCGCAGAAGGCTGCGATATGATACAGGGTTATTATTTTGCAAAACCCATGCCCGTTTCCGATTTTGAGGAACGGATGGAATTAAATTAATTTATAATCTATGATACGCAACATCAAAGGAGCTGTCACATGCATCTATTTTGTATTCTTATTCAATATATCGGAATCATGATACTGATGGCGGAAGCATTTTATATCATCAGCCATAAACCTTCCAGACAACAGCAATATTTAACTTTTTTAATCTTTGCACTCTGCATCAATTTTGTGGGATATCTGTTGGAACTGCAGGCGCCGACAAAAGCGGAGGCTTTGATGGCCGTTAAATTTTCCTATCTTGGAAAACCATATATTGCATTGTGCCAGTTTTTATTTGTCATGCAGACCTGCGGAATCAAACTTTCCCGCAGACTGGTCGGGGCGCTGTTTTGTATGCATACGGCGATTGTATTTCTTGTGCTTACCTGCGACAGACATACTCTTTTTTATGACAGTATCGCTTATGTGGAACAGGGCTTTTTTCCGCATCTTGTGACAGGCCATGGCATCATTTACAACTTATACAGCGTCGTCCTTGTAATATACGCAGTAATTATCACAATACTTTGTCTGACGCGTTATCTGCGTACCAAAGACGAGAGCTCCAGAAAGAAATTTGCCTACCTGATTCTGATAACGCTTATTACAGTAACCGGTTTTCTGATCTATTTAAGCGGCATTACCCAGGGTTACGATATTACGCTCCCCGCTTATCTGATTGACGCCGTACTGCTTGCCATACTTATTTTCCGCGAAAAGATTATCAACACGCTGGCGCTCGCAAAAGACGCGGCCATTGATTTTCTTGCGGAAGGATTAATCGTTGTTGACAATGATGAAAACATCATTTATTTTAACAAAAAAGCCGAGCAGATTTACAGCGGCATTTCCGTCGGAAGCTGTGAAACAGTGGTAGAGCATCTGAACGAGTGCATTCTTGAAAAGAAAAACATTATGCAAGACAAATATGTTTACACCGCAAGCAGTCATCTGATCGAGCAGGACCACACCTACTATGGCAAAATGTATGTGCTGACCGATATCACAAACAGCTACCACTATACGCAGAGCATCAAAGAGCAGGCCGCAATCATGAAAGAACTCAAAGAGCAGGCGGAGGCGGCCAATCAGTCAAAATCCGCATTTGTCTCCAATATGTCGCATGAAATCCGCACGCCGATGAATGCGATTATCGGCCTGACCGACGTGCTGCTGCGCACTGAACGCCCGCCCGAAGAGCGTAATTACCTGCTCCATATCCAAAGCTCCGGAAAAGCGCTTTTAAATCTGATCAACGATCTGCTCGATTTTTCAAAAATTGAAGCGGGAAAATTTGAGATTACAAACGATACCTACGATATTGCACAGATGCTGCGCGATATCCAGGTGATCGGCAATACAAGAATCGGGGACAAAAATGTGGAACTGGTGATGGATGTAGACGAGAAGCTTCCGCGCCTGCTGTATGGCGACGAGCTTCGCATCCGTCAGGTAATTATCAATATTATGAACAATGCCATTAAGTTCACCGACCAGGGCTTTGTCACCGTTACCGTAAAACAACAGAACCGGCGTGAGGAACAGGTGCAGCTCTTTATCTCCGTAAAAGATACGGGGCAGGGAATCCGGCAGCAGGATCTAACTTCCCTGTTCAACGCCTTTACACAGGTGGATTTAAAGAAAAACAAGGGAAAGGAAGGAACCGGGCTCGGGCTTGCCATCTCCCACCAGCTTGTCGAGCTGATGGGCGGAGAACTGTGCGTCACAAGCGAATACGGCAGGGGAAGCGAATTTTTCTTTACGCTGTGGGAACGAATCGAGAGCAGCGAGAACATTGGCAATTTCTCGGAATTAAAAGAGCAGCCAACAGACAGGGAGGAAGACATTTTTACCTTTACGCTGCCGGAGACAAACGTGCTTTTAGTGGATGACAACGAGATCAATCAGGAAGTTGCGCGCGCCGTAATGGAACCGTTTGAAATGAAAATCGACACGGCTTCCAACGGAAAAGAAGCGCTTGCTATGGTGCAGGAAAAATCGTATGACCTTGTGTTTATGGATCACTTTATGCCGGTGATGGACGGCGTGACTGCGGCAAAGAAAATACGCGGACTGGAGGGCGCCTATTTTAAAAATCTGCCGATTGTAGCGCTGACTGCCGATGCGGTACAGGGCGTCGAGGCGGAATTTTACGCCGCCGGCATGAACGATTTTGTCTCCAAACCGATCGCGCTGGAAGATCTGTCGCGCGTATTAAAGCAGTGGATGCCAAAAGAAAAAATTCGCCCGCAGAATAAAAAACAATAACTTTAAACGGCTTACCGGAAATCAAAAAGAACTTCTCCGCAAAACAGACATTTTGCTTGTGACAGAAGTTCTTTTCGATTTCCGGAGAGAGCAGGAATGACACACATCCTGATGTCTTATCTTGTTGTTCAACAATATTTTACATAGGTAGAAAGTCACATTGACAAACCATTCCATATAAACTATTATTGTATTATCCACAGCAGATAAACTAAATAACAATACTTTTGGGGAGGCGATCGGACAGAGCAGATATCCACGAAACCATGACAACCGAAACTGCAGGCCAGGGACCTTTTACCGCGAAATCAAAATCTTCCTGACATGTGATTTCCACAACAGTAGTGTGAAAAACAAATTTTTCACACAGCGATTTGTGTCTGCGCGCTGCAAAGCCATAATGGCTTACACAAAGTCGCTTATGCGCAAAAGCAGCGCAGAAATGGGGATTTTTATGAAAAAAAAGACGAATCATCAGCAAACTTACCGTCACGTCGCTCTTATTTTCCCTTTTGGGACAGTACGCCATGCCGGTCCTGGCACAGGAGCTGCCGGACGAAGCCGAAAAACAGTATATCATTGTCGCAGACAACAGCGAGACTTATCAGGATATCGCGGATGAGATCGGCGAAGACATTACCATGCAGGCGGATGTACTGGACGATAACAATGTCATCGTCGCCGAACTGGCATCCGATACGGCAGACGAACTCTCCGAAAACAGCGAAGTGATTATCGAAGAGGATATTGTGATCTCCGCCAGCCTTATGGAGGAGGAACTGCCGGCGCCATCGGCAGAAGCGCTGGCTTTAAAAGAAGAAGTAACGCAGAAAAAGAAAGAAATTTACGCCAAATTAAGGGAGGCAGAAGCTGACATTGCCGAAGATACCGATTCTGAATGGAATCTGCAGGCAATCCATGCAGACGAACTCTCCCCTGACCAGGCCGAGGAAAAACCAAAAGTAAAAGTGGCCGTTTTGGATTCCGGCGTTGATTATATCACCGGCTTAAATCTGGCCGGATACGTAAACCTGATTGAGGAGGAGGAAGAACTGTCCCCGATCTTTCAGGATTCGACCGGACACGGAACCGCGATTGCCGGTATCATCGCCGGAAACGGTGAGAGCGGCGTTAAGGGCGTGGCGCCGGAGGTTGAATTATATTCGGTCAAAGCGCTTGGCGAACAAAACAGCGCGCCGCTGAGCAGGATTATTCAGGGAATCTACTGGTGTATCGAGCATGATATAGATATTATCAATATGAGCTTCGGCACTCCGGTCTGCTCCAGGGCGCTGGAGAAAGCAGTCGCGGACGCCTATGCGGCCAATATTCTGATGGTTGCCGCCTCCGGCAACACGGGAGGAAATGTAGAATACCCGGCGGCGTTCCCGCAGGTTCTGGCTGTGGCGGCTGCTGCGCCGACTGCCGAACTCAGTGATTTTTCCAACACCGGGGAGGAACTCGACGTCGCGGCGCCCGGAGAAAAGGTCCGGACTACCGGTTTCTTCAACGGAAATATCGTCACCGGCGGCACCAGCATCGCTGTCCCGCATGTGACCGGGGTTGCCGCGCTGCTATGGGAAAAGGACCTCTCAAAGTCCAATGAATTTATCCGCCAGCTGATCCGCCAAAGCGCCAGAGAACTGCCGGATACCGATGACTGCGGCCTGCTGGACGCGTCGTTTGCACTGGAAAACTACGACTGTTTTGCACAAAACTATAATCCCGATCATCTGACGGACCAGAGTATCCTGCCGGAAAACACATCGGCGCCGGAGAGCTTTGAATATGTGGAAACGGATGATGCGTATGTGGAGGGGAGATGGGGCGGATCCGCCCATCAAAATGCTGTGCAGAACGGCGGCAGCGCGCTTGGATTCAGCGCCGACGCAATCGCAGTGATCAAAAAGGGGGCGACTTATCCTGATGGCAAAAATACCGGTATAAATTTTTGCTCTGTCAACCCGAGGTGGCACGGCGGCACCGTAAATGACAAGGGAAAAGAAGCAAAACCCAATAACTACGCCGCCACTGCAGAATATGTCACTCTCGTTGCTCTGGCCGGCGGAAAAGTATCCGCGGTAACGCAGGATGATGTCTTAGGCCTGGATGGCGAGTTATACAAAAAGCTTAAAACCGATATCAAATCCATGGATTTTGATTCCATCCTTACAACTAACACAAAAACAAACAGAAAATACTTTTTATACGGATGCGCCATTCACGGCCTGACAGATATCTTCGCCCATTCCGCGACAAACCCGGACGGCGTATATCTGGGCCACAGATATAAATATCACGACAGTACCGATGACATCAACTTTTATAAAAGGCGCTATATCGTGGCATCCAAACTGGCGGAACGTAGTTTGGATATGCTATTAATGGATCTTTATACCGATGGCTCTGACATTATTGCGGCTCTAGAAGAAGCATACGGACCGGGAACGTATAAGATTATTAATTTGAAAAAATACGTAAATGAAAACGGACTTGATGATCCAATCTTAAAGAAAGTAAATATAAATTTTGATACATACGTTTTGAAATTCAAA
>CAMUHN010000036.1 GCA_947088675.1 uncultured Roseburia sp. | reverse complement strand
CAAAATTTCTTTTTTTTTTCAATTTTCTACTTGACTTTTAATAGTTGGTCTTTCTGTCTGTATCATTTATCCGGGTATTTTTAATATGCCCTGAAATCACACGAATATGATTATAATACATCTGTTTTCAAAATGCAATAATTCCGAAAAAATCCCCTTTAGTGTTTTTAAAAAAGAACCGATATATAATGCGAACAGTTGTTGTGAAATATAAGATATGATAAAACAGACACGGATTGTCAAAGACAGAGCATGGATGCGGGAAAGGTAAGGTTTTTAGAATGAAAATTAATTACAATGCTTCAGCGGCAATTACAAACAAGCATCTGCTTGGTATTGAGAACAAAATGGGGACATCCATGGAGCGTCTTTCTTCCGGATTTAAAATTAACAAGTCCAAGGATAATCCGGCAGGAATGGCGATTTCCAATAAGATGCGTGCACAGATCGACGGCTTAAACCGTGCATCAAAAAACTCATCCAACGGAATTTCAATTATTCATATTGCTGACGGTGCATTAAACGAAACATCCGGTATTCTGACACGTATGCGTGAGCTTGCGGTGCAGGCGGCCAACGATGCGACGCTTTCCCTTGAAGATAAGCAGGCGATCCAGTCTGAGATCGAATCGTTAAAGCAGGAGGTTGACCGTATATCAACTGACACGGAGTACAATGCAAAGCCTTTGCTGGATGGGACATTGGATACAAGAGTTTATACGGAGCATGTTACCCGGGTGAATATTTCGGATTATGTATCGCCCGGGGATTACTCTCTGACTGTACTGCAGCCGGCTACACAGGCAAAAGTGATGACAAACGGAAAAGATTTTAACAGTGATACGGCGATTGTCGGAGTGAGCGGTCATATGAAAATTAACGGATATGATTTTTCGATTGACGCAGGCGATACGCTGCAGGAGGCATATGAGAAAATAAGAAAAGCAGGCGAGGTCGGAGAGACATTTGTGAGGCGGGATGAGACAACAGGCGATCTGACATTTACTGCGGATGCTTACGGAAAAGAGAGCATCGAGAAAATCACATTTGACAGCAAAGAGCTTGCGGATGCGCTTGGATTTACCGCGGATGCAGACGGCAACAGCGTCATAAAAGATGAGGCGAACGGTGTATATGTCTATGGAAGCAATAATAACGGAACCATAACATATCCTGCCGGAAAAGATATGGAACTGAATGATACCAATGACTGGGTCGGTTTTGGGAAGACCGCAACTGCTTATTTTGAGGGAAATAAAGTGACAATTTCCGATGTAAATGGTTTTTCTTTTTCTTTCAAGGTGGATGCAAACTACGCGAACGGTCAGCAGGAGCTGGATGTAAACGGTCTGCCTACCGGGAATACGTATGACGGCGTGCTGAATTTTGAAGTAACCGATATGGGCACAATGACACTTCAGATCGGGGCCAATATGGATCAGAATATGGAGGTTCGTATTCCGAATGTGTCAACAGAGTCTCTCTATATAGACGAGTTGGATGTGACAACCGTAAACGGCGCCGACCGTGCCATTATACAGCTGGATGAGGCGGTTTCCATGGTTTCTGCGATTCGTTCACGTCTTGGGGCATATGAAAACAGGCTGGAGCATACGGGAAAGAATCTGGATGCATTTGAAGAGAACATGACAAATGCGCTGTCAGGACTGACCGATGTGGATATGGCAGAAGAGATGACAAATTATACGCAGCAGAGCGTCTTAAATCAGGCTGCAATTTCGGTACTGACACAGGCGAACGATATGCCGCAGCAGGTATTATCAATACTGCAGTAATGGAGGATTCCGTTGAAGAAAGAGAAGATAGCAGAATTTACGAGAAAAATCAGCCAGAGCAACAGAAGCGAACTGATTGTTGTGATTTACGATGTTTATTTTGTCTGTCTGTCCGATGCGCGCGATTTTTATCAAAATAAAAACTGGGACGACTTTAAAGAATCTGTCCGTCATGCGCAGCGCGCGATAGATGAGCTGATTGACGTATTGGATTTTTCTTATGAACTTGCCGGTAACCTTTATCAGATTTATATGTTCTGCAAAGATATGCTGGCGAAAGCAATCTATGCAAGGCAGCTTACAGAGATCGAAACAGCGGAACGACTGATGCGCAAATTATATGAAAGTTTTGTACAGGTTGCAAGGCAGGATCAGTCAAAACCGCTGATGCAGAATGCACAGCAGGTATATGCAGGATTTACATACGGACGAGATGAGTTGACAGAGACATGTCAGGATTTCACAAATAACAGAGGTTTCCTTGTTTAAGGAAACCTCTGTTATTGTCTGTTGAGGCAGGCCGTCATGGGCCTGTTTTAAGTGCGCGTTTGTTTTTGTAGGTTTTAATACTGGAAAGCAGGAATTTATAGCGCATCTGTACCGAATTTAACTGATAAATATAACAGTCGATCAGGTCCGGATCCACGGCATTTTCCAGATTTCGATAGGCATCCTGTAATTCCACTGCTGTCTGATGGAGGTTATTTTTAAGTACGGTATAATGTTCGTCATTTGTTTCTTCCGTTCGGAATAAATGCAGCATAATGATCCCCCTTTTCCGGTTCGCGTTATAATGTCCTGATTACATTATAAGCGGGAGGAGTCCATTCTATACTGATTTTGGGAAAAAATCGGAAGAATTGGTGAATTTTTGTATTCATATTCCGCTGTTTCTTTTCATATGAATTATCAGGTGGGAGGCACATGAAAATAAGAGCAGGCAGGAGTGATGTCAAACATGTTCGATCTGAAAAATATTGCAATCATTGCATTTATCTGTATCTGTATCCTTGTCATCATGGTATTGCGGAGGCGGGCCAATTTTTTATTGTCGTTTCTCACAAGAGTACTGGTCGGCATGAGCGGGATCTATTTTATCAACCGTTTTCTCGAAGCAGGGCAGATCCCGATGGCAGTCGGATGGAATCCGGTCAGCCTGTTGACGGCAGGGAGCCTTGGATTGGGCGGCATAGCGCTTCTCTATGCGGTAGAAGCGTGTAAATTCCTGTAGACATTACGGTTTTGCTTTGAAGACCTCGTCGGCGGGGTACCCTCCTGTGCATTTTTGCATGCCCCGCTGGATGCTGTCCGCTGAATTCCCCCAGTCTTTGTCCTTATTTCTGTAATCGTTTTTTTCTACAAACCAGGACACTTCCTGCTGCACGCGCTGCATATTTTCCTGCATCAGAGAAAACAATACGGGATAAAACGTGTTTTTCTGTTCCTCACTTAATTTATCTTCTGCTGCTTCCATCAGATCTCCGAAATGAGGCAGACAAAAGCCTTTGCTCTGTTCAAAAAGTGCGTGGAATTCTTCGTTTTTTCGATACAGATCAAAAAAAGTATCGAGATAACGGTTGTAAATTTTCTGGAAGTGATCACAGACATAGCAGGAAAATTCTTTTTTTCGAATCCATGCGCCAAGCGGTGTCTTTGGCTCGCCGATACCGGCATCCGTGCGTTTCATTCGTTTTAGCAGACCTGCTTTTGACGGAGTAAATTTTTCAAGCTCTGTACTTAGCTCACGGTTTAATTTTCGTAAATGTGTGCTTAAAATCAGGGCATTTCCCAGTCTGTTTCCGTAATCATACATCATTTTAAAATGATGACGGCAAAAGCCGATTGCATCCGTCTGTTCCCGGATATCGTCCTCCATATAGGCGGAGCCGAGGATAAAAGAGATTGCATGGCGTTCTGCCTGTCGTTCCAGAAAACAGAAAGGGCATTCGTCATCGGCTTTAAAAGCGTCAATCAGGGGTATGGTAGCGATATTTTCTTTCATTTCATTCCTCCGGATTATATTGCATCGAATAGATTGTTTTGATTATAGCACGATTTTTGCGCTACGAAAAGAAAATACGGGAATAAATTTCCAACTGCGTTATTTTTCATGGAACAGTGGTTTGTGAATATGGGATTGCCTGATTTGTCAAAATTCAATACATAAAGTTTGTGAATAATCTACAAAAGTAGAAAAAGATTGCAAAAACACTGGACAAGTGAAAAAGCGCCTGTTATAATCCGATTATAACAAAGGGAAAGAGGTGATTTGTCAGGACAGTATCATATTTCTTATTGCTGCTGCTTCTTGTTTTGGCAGTGATCGAAGATGTTCGGAGAATGAGAATCAGTAACCGGCTGATTGTTTCCGGACTTGGTTTGGGGCTTGCGTTCCGTATTTTTGGGGAAGGAATTGCAGGTGTGCTCTATTTTCTTGTAAATATTTCTATACCGGTTATCTCATTATTTCTATTGTATCACATGCATGTAGTTGGGGCAGGTGATATCAAATTAATTTCCGTTGTCAATGGCTTTTTCACATGGGATCAGACAGCAGTTCTTGTTGTGGTTGCATTTTTAACCGCAGCTGTATTTGGACTGTTGAAAAAAATATATCTGATCTGTACTGCAGGGCAACCATGGAATGGCAGAACAACAGTACACTTTTCGTTTTTTATCTTATTGGGTTATTTGGCAGTAGTCTGGAGGTGCATCGTTGGGTAAGATTGAATTGGCTTTTTGCGAGGAGGACGAGACATATCGTGATCGTTTTGTCACGTATTTAATGGAACACAGGGCAAAAGAAATTGCAGTCAGTGCATTTTCCGCCGTAAAGTCTTTTGTGGAAGAAGCCAGACAGAGAAAATTTGACGTAATTCTTTTGGGCAAAGGGTTTGCCAAAGTAGCGGAGATTCTCTGGGAGCAAAAATTTCCGGTGCTGCTGCTGGAGGATCAGGAGCCGTTGAAAGTGGCAGAGGATGACGCGTGTAATGGCAGTACGGATATGCGCACGGTATTTCGATATCAGAGTATGGAATACATTGTCCATGAGATATTGGCAGTATCGCAGGGAAATGAAAAGAAAGGCACGTCATCTGTGCGGATTTCTGTAATGGAGATGATTGGCGTCTGTTCTCCGGGACAGTGCGGGATGCAGATCCCGTTTTCGGTGGCAGGGGCGCAGTATATGGCGGAAAAGAGAAAAGTTTTGTATCTTAATTTAACAGAACACAGTGGTTTTATGAATCTGTTTGGATTAGATTGCAAATATGATATGGCTGATCTTGTTCTCCGGCTGCGCAGGGGGACTCTGTCGCAGGAGTTTTTATTTCAGTGTATCTATGAAATGGATCATATTTTCTTTATCCCTCCGTTTGCAAATCCGGAAAATCTTCATGAATTTCTGTTTTCGGATTTTTTGGCACTGCTCCAGTATTTGGGAGAAAAAACAGATTTCCAGTTGCTTGTGGTTGACTTTGGGGCCGGACTGGATCAATTTTCCAGAATGCTTGAAAAGTGTACCAATATTTATTGTTTGACCAGACATGGATATTTTTATGAATGTCAGACAAAACAGTTTTCGGAATACATTGACAGATGTGAGCAGAAAAACATAAAAAATCATCTTCATTATATTGATATGCCGTTTTCGGCAAAAAACATTCGCTGCAGCAGAGATGTGCTGCGTCAGCTGCTCTACAGTGAGTTTGGAGATTATGTGCGCAGTTGTTTTTTGGGACAGCAAAGCCAGGAAAAGAGGTAAGGATTTGGAGGAGGGAGAGATCGGAAGACTGAGAGAGGAGATTCTGGCGGAGCTGGATCTGACGCACGAGCCCGGAGATGAGGAAGTATATCATTTAATCTCTGATAAAACTGGTGATTATGCAAAAAAAAGATTAATCGGATTAAGGGAACGGGAGGAATTAGAGAGATTATTATTTCACTCCATGCGCAAATTGGATGTTATTCAGGAGCTTTTGGAAGATACCGGCATTACAGAGATCATGGTTAACGGTTCGGATCATATTTTTTATGAGAAAAACGGGATGATTCATGAATTTGACAAACGCTTCTCATCCAAAGAGAAGTTAAGTGATGTCATTCAGCAGATAGTGGGGAACAGTAATCGGATGGTCAATGAAGCTTCGCCTATTGTTGATGCAAGGCTGGCAGACGGCTCTCGTATCAATATTGTTCTGGAGCCGATTGCAATCGACGGTTCTACAATCTGCATCCGCAAATTTCCCAAAAATCCAATCCGAATGGAAGATCTGATCCGGATGGAGTCAATATCAGCGGAAGCGGCAGAGCTGCTTTGTACGTTAGTGAAAGCCGGTTACAATATTTTTGTATCCGGAGGCACAGGTTCAGGCAAAACAACGTTTTTAAATGCTCTTTCTCAGTACATACCGAGAGAAGAACGTATTATTACGATCGAGGATGCGGCTGAACTTCAGCTTTTGGATAAACCGAACCTGGTTCGGCTTGAGACAAGGAGGGCAAATACGGACGGCGTGACGCCGATTACGATTCGGGATCTGATCAAAACGGCGCTTCGCATGAGGCCGGAACGCATTATTGTCGGTGAGTGCCGTGGCGCAGAAGCGCTTGACGTCCTGCAGGCAATGAATACAGGGCATGACGGAAGCCTTTCTACCGGACATGCAAATTCCTGCAGCGATATGTTAAGCCGTATGGAGATGATGATATTGATGGGAGTTGATCTGCCTCTGGCAGCGATTCGAAATCAGATTGTATCCGGCGTGGATCTGCTGATCCATTTGGGCAGGCTGCGAGATAAGAGCAGACGTGTTTTAAATATTGCGGAGGTGTCGGAAATGAGAGACGGTCAGATTATTCTGAATGAGATTTTTCGATTTGCAGAGAAAGGGGCTGTAAGTGGGCATGTTTGCGGATGTCTGGAAAGGGTCGGGGATTTGCAACATACGGAAAAATGTGTCAGAGCCGGTTATAAATCGTAAGGTTCTGTTTTTCATGGCGTGACGTGAAGTAAAAAAGAGGGGAAAGTTTGGATTACAGAAAGTATCGGCTTAACAGGAAAGAATGGTTTTTTTGTCTGTTCACAAGTATTGCTGTTGGTTTTGTAACAGCGCAGTTGTTTTATCGCAGTATGTACGGACTGCTTGTCGTACCGTTTTTGTTTCCTCTTATTTGTTGTATCTTTAGAAAGGAAATGCACAGGAGACAAAAGGAGAGGCTTCTTGACGGGTTTCGGGAAGCAATGCAGTCGGTTTCTGCATCGCTTCTGGCCGGATATTCTATGGAGAATGCATGGTGTGAAGCCGAGAAAGAGATGGAAAATCTTGAAATAAAAAAATCACTTATGGTTTCAGAGCTGCATCAAATCAATGTAAAGGTGCGGATGAATCAGCCGTTGGAAGAAGTTCTGGCTGAGTTTGCACAGCGAAGCGGCTGTGAGGAAATAGAAAGTTTTTCGGAAGTATTTTTGTTTGCAAAACGCGGCGGCGGAGATTTTGCGGGAATTATACGGACAACTGTTCAGCGGCTCAATGCTAAAATAGAGGTGGAACGCGAGATTGATACGGTCATTGCCGGAAAAAGGCTGGAGGGACGTATTATGAGCGCTATGCCGGCTGCCCTGCTTCTTTATCTGAATATTTCATCCGGTGATTTCTTAAATCCGCTGTACAGAAATCCGGTTGGCATCTGTGTGATGACCGTGGCGCTTTTTCTCTATATTGCTGCAATGCTCTGGTCAGAAAAAATAGCGGATATCAGGATATAAGAAATGTGACTTCAGAGAAAGTGTACAGAGATAAAAAGTGTTTCTCACATAGACGGTATGTGTGGAACAGGAGGGGTTTATGGTTTTATGCAGTATAGCGGGCGTGTTGTCTGGATGTGCGTTTTTGATTGGACGCAGGCGTTTGTCGGACACTGGAAAAAAAGCTGTTTTTGTCTTGTTTTTTATGAGTGTGATTGGGGCTGTGGTGGGAGTAACGCACGCCTGTACGTTAGTGGATGGGACAAAGATCAAAAGAAACCCGGCCGGGGACGGAGAATATCAGAAAGAATTAAGAATACAGGCCGATGGGATTTTAGAAGATGCTGATTATATTGTAAATGTGCCGGAACAGATTTTTACTTCCACTGAACAGCATATGTATTTGCAGGCGGCACAGGAGGAAATAGCACAGACATTCTGCGGTGAAAATCAATCGGTTAACGAAATCAGGAGGAAAGTTCAGGCAAAGAGCAGTTATCAAAACGGCGTTGTTGCGGCAGAGTGGATGTTTTCTCCCTGTGATGTAATAGACGCAACAGGTAATATCACGATGGAGGAGATTCCGGAAGAAGGCGTAACAGTGCAGGCAGATGTCAGTTTAAGTTGCGGAGAATCCGAATGTGATTATCTGTTTTATTTCAGAGTTTATCCGCAGATTTTAGATGAACAGCAGCAGTTTCTGAAAACATTGGAGGCTGCCTTAAGGCAGGCGGGGCAGAAGCCGGGAGAGGAATATTTAAATCTCCCGATAGAAATTGGACAGTATCATATTTCCTGGTCGGAGAGAAAAGATCATCTTCCGGAAAAAATTTTTCTGCTGGGTATCGTTGTGGCAGTCCTGATTCCGGTCGCAGAACAGAGCAGGCAAAGAGAACGGCAGAGAGAACGGCAAAAGCAGCTGCAGTTGGAATATCCGGATCTGTTGAGTAAGCTGGCACTTTTGCTTGGAGCCGGAATGACACTAAAAGGCGCATGGACGCGCATTGCGGTTTCTTATCAGAAAAAGAAAAAAAATGAGGGGGGCAAGTACCGGCCCGTATATGAAGAGATGCTCTATGCAATGCGTCGGATGGAGAATGGTCTGGGAGAAGAACGCGCCTATCTCGAGTTTGGAGAACGTTGTGAACTACAGAAATATAAAAGGTTTTCCGGTGTGCTTGTCCAAAATTTGCGCAAAGGCAATCGGGAAATCATGCAGCTTTTGCTTTCCGAATCCGACGCTGCATTTGAAGAGCGAAAGGCTCTGGCAAGAAAATACGGAGAAGAGGCGGCAACAAAACTTTTGTTTCCAATGATACTTTTGTTAGGCGTTATCATGGCTATTTTGCTGGTTCCGGCGTTCCTTTCAATTTAGGGTGCTGTTTTTGGCAAAAAGTCAGAAAAGGTATGAAATATGATTTGTACATGTGCGCTGCCATGCACACAGTTATTTCAATTAGAGTCAGCGCAGAAATGAGGAATATTATGAGAGAAATATTAAAAAGAGAAATAAAATCATTTTTTTGGGAGGAAGACGGTGTTGGCGTCGTTGAATTAATTCTGATACTTGTAGTCCTGATTGGGCTGGTCGCTATTTTTAAAACACAGTTGACCGGACTTATCAATAAGATCTTTAAGACGATCAGTACAAACGCAGGTAAAATTTAATGGGGAAAAAGAAGTCGTATTGTGGAAGCATAACTGTTTTTTCGGCGCTTAGTCTGATGCTGGTTGTATCCTTTCTCTTTGCACTGCTGGAGGCGGGCAGAATCTATGGTCTTTCGGTCGTTTCGGACCGAAAGACGCAGATTGCGATAGAATCCGTCTTTGCACAGTATCAGCCAAAGTTGTTTGACGCATACCATATTCTTGGGTTAGACGGAGCATTCGCGGGCGAAGAGTTTTCAAGGGATCGTTTTGAAAATATGCTGGATACCTATCTGTGGAAAAATCTGCAGGAAAAGAGCAGCGCGGATTTTTTTCGAATGAAACCGACTGGAATTGAAATGCAGGAATATCAGCTGCTGACAGACGGGAAAGGGAAAGTGTTTGAGGAAGCTGTTTCCACCTATATGAAGTCTAAGATGGCGGCTGATACGGTAAATAAGCTTTTGCTGCAGTACGAAAGTATCTCTGATGTGGCGGCTGATACACAGGTGAATGACGGTGTCGAAAAAGCAAATGCTGCCATTTTGGAAGCGAAAAGCGCAATGGAAGAAGAAGCTGGAGACCAGAGTGACAAATCGAAAGCAGAAAGTGCTGATATGGAAGCGAAAACGATTTCCATGTCCGGGAATGCTGCCGCAAAAGAGCAGGAAACTGCCAGGGTCGGAAGTGCTGCCGCAAAAGAGGGGCAGAATCAGGAAAGTGTAAAGGAGGAGTCCGCGGAGAATCCGCTTGAAGTTGTAATGAAAATAAAACAGGAAATGGCGTTAAGTATCTTTGTGGGCAGCGAAGCTGGACTGTCAGCGAAAAAAGTCGATTTATCGGATGCGGTGTCGATGCGTAAGCTGCAGCAGGGCACATCGGAGGATACTCCGCATACATCATTGTCAGATAAGTGCCGGATGGCCGAGTATATAGACGAAACATTCTGTGACTATACCAGTCCGGCAGAAAAAAGGAAATTGTCCTATGAGTTGGAATATATTTTGTGCGGACATAACAGTGATAAGGCAAATCTGGAGAGTACGCTCAACCGTCTGCTTCTGATCAGGCAGTCGGCAAATTTTCTGTATCTGTTAAAAGATCCTGTGAAATGGAAAGAAACGCTTGCCGCAGCTACGTCGCTTGCAGGATTTTCGGGAAATCCGGTTGTCATAAGAGTGGTTCAGATTGGTGTCGCGGCAGCATGGGCTTTTGTTGAAAGTATTCTTGACATACGTGCGCTTCTTTCCGGTGATAAAATTTCATTGATGAAAGGCGCCGCAGAGTGGACTTTGGATACAAAGAACATTCTCTCATCGGTCACTTCCGGCGCAAAAGCAAAAAACTGTAAAAACGGACTTACTTACCAGCAATATCTAAAGGGGTTATTTCTTTTAGAAAGTGTGAAAAAACTGGCTTACCGAAGTATGGACTTAATGGAAATCAAAATCAGGGAATCCGGGTATTCCTATTGTCGCATGGACTGTATGATACGCAGTTCGGTATGTCGGGTTTTCTGGAAAGCGGAAAGTTTGTTTGGGCGTATGACGGTAATTGGGAAGAAGAAATACAAGACAGAGGGATATGAGATCAGCAGGACAAAAGAATTCACTTATGCATAGAAAAGGGGGTGCATTACGGTGTCTCTTTCAAAATCGTTCCAAAATAAAAATAGAAACTCTCTCCCCGAGAACTATATGGCAGATGCTTGTCATACAAGGAAAGAGACACCGCAATGCATCTGCCGGGACGGTTCTCTTACATTGGAAGCAGCTTTTGTGATACCATGCATTATCTGTTTCTTTGTAACAATTCTGTTTTTCTTTCGGGTAATGCAGGTACAGCTTGCCATTCAGGAGGCAGCGGATCATACGGCAAGAAAATTGGCCGTCTATATGGCTGTCGGGTACAAAAAAGAGACATGGGAGAATAAAGCCGCGGTGAAATTATTACTGTTAAAAGAGTTGAAAAACAACGGCGTTACAGATACTTATCTGAAAGGCGGCACTTCAGGGATCAATATTGCAAAATCCGAGTGGAGCAAAGAGGATGTCTGTCTGAAAATAGAGTATCGCTTCAGGTGTCCGATCCGATTTTTTGGTTTGTTGGAACTATCGGCCTCTTCTTTGGCTGTAAGCCGAAAATGGACAGGGTGGAAAAATAAGCAGGACAGTAACGATACGACCGATGTTTGGGTCTATATTGCAAAAACCGGTTCAACCTATCATAAATCGGATGACTGTACACATCTGCTGCTCTCCATTCGGTCTGTAGAGGAAAGTTCGCTTGCGAATATTCGAAACGAAAACGGCGGAACCTATAAAAAATGCAGTTTTTGCGCGAAAGTTAACAATAAATGGAACCATGTTTACATTACGAACCAGGGAGACAGATTTCACTATGATTTAAATTGCAGCGGGATTAAGAGGACGGTAAGTAAAATCCGTTTGTCAGAGGCGGGAGGGCGAAAAGCCTGCAGCCGGTGTTATCGGAGAACGAAATGATAAAGCAATGAATAGAAAGCTTTACTGTGGAGCAATAACAAATCATCGAAAAGGAGCGGGGGGCATGTGGCAGGAGGCAGTGTTTTTTCTGGTATTGACGTTGTTGGCATACCAGGATTACAGAGAAAAAAAAGTAAACTTAATTATTATTTTGATATCCGGTGTCGCGGCAGCGGCGGCACAGGCAATAGCGGGGCAGTACACAGCAGGAAATCTGATTGCGGGAATCGGAGTTGGCGCGGCAGTATGTCTGCTTTCTGCAGTTACAAAAGGGAAAGTTGGAATGGGGGATGGGCTTGTCATTGTACTCGGAGGCGTATTTTTGGGATTTGAACAAAATTTTATGCTGTGTATGGCAGCACTTTATCTTGCAGGGGCGGCAGCGCTGTTTCTGTTTTTTATGAAGAAAAGAGGGAGGAACTACAGGATGCCGTTCGTACCGTTTGTGTGGACAGCATATGTAGCGGGATTGCTATGGAAGATTTGACGGGAAGTATTACGGTGGAGGCGGCTCTGGTCGTTCCGATATTGCTGTTTGTTTTTGGAATTGTGATGCAAAAAGGCATTGACCTGTATACAGAAACAAAAGTGATGGCAGTCGAACGAATGGAAGAGGACGACTGGGACATTATAAAAGAATTTAAGCGAAGAACATTTATTGAACAAATTGTGGAGTGATGATATGGGGATGAATATAAGATATATACGCAATCCGAATGCCAGCCATATGATTATTGACGGAAAGAATCGTTTGCTGGACTGGGAACAGTGCATGATGCGATATAATGCAATAGAGGGAATTTTGTTTGCAGACTGTGTCTGCGAAAACGGGATTACAAGTCTTTGGTATGATATCACGGGCAAACAGGCATTAGATGTGATGTTAGAAAGTACAAAATTGGACTATGAACGATTGTATCGTATTGTAAACGGTATTTATCATGCGGTGGATAAGCTGACTCAGCTTCTGTTGAAGACAGATGCGCTGTTATTGTCACCGGAGAGTATATTTGTTGATCATAGTACGGGTGAAGTATGGTTTTGTTATTACCCGGGTAATGAGCAGTTGCTGACAGATGCCTTTGGAATGCTTTCCGAATATCTGCTGACGAGAGTGGATCACAAAGATGAAGATGCAGTGATGTTGATCTATGGACTGTATGAGCAGACAAGGGAGGAGAATTTCAGTTTTTTTCAGCTGCAGAGGGAATTGAAAACACCTTATCCGAGAGAGGAGGCAGTCTGTGGCTCACTGCAGGGAGTGGAATCGGAATACAAGGCGTGTGAGAGCATAGATCAAAAAGCGGAAGAGAATAACGCAGAAGAGAATAAAGAAGAAAATATAGTTACAGAAAGCAGTGCAGCTGTGTTTCTGAACAGAACGGGAATATTTTGCATACTGAGAAAAATTTTTCTGTTCCCGGAAAAAAAAGAAAGTGTGCAGAGGAAGAAACTTTCTATTCTGTGTGGACTAACAGAAAAAATCTGCCGCGACAAAGGCAAAGGAAAAGATTATTTGACGGAACCGTTTGTGTTCGAACCGGAGAAAGAATCGGTTTTGGAGGCGCACCCTACGGTTTTGTTGTCAGATTTGCCAAAAAAGCAAACGGGAATATTAAAATATGCCGGGGAGAACGGGTATAACGATATGGTGATTTCTGCAGATCCTTTCCTGATCGGAAGCGACAGTTCCTGCGAAGGGTTTCTGCCGAGTGAGACAGTCAGCCGCAGACATGCCAAAATTACAAAGCAGGAGGATATGTATTTTATCGAAGATTTAAATTCCTCCAACGGTACTTCTGTGGGCGGAGAATTGCTCAGCTGCAGAGTGAAAATGGGCCTGCACGGAGGAGAGGTTATTCTGTTTGCTGATGAAAAATTTATTTTTTCTTAATGATTGGGTGGTTTACACTTTTTTGTAATTTCAGTATAATTAGTACATTGTTTTAAGGAAAGGTGTAAATAAAATGCGGACTGTTTTGGAGGATATATTTACATCCGGCGGATATCGCCTGTTGAAGTCGGGCGACCCTGCCTTAAAAATGTTTTATATTTATGAGCAGGAGAGATTTCACGTTGTGGTTACGGTCAGTCTGGATGCTTTTGAGATGCCCGATGTGAATGAATTTCAAGCATTTGAGACAGAAATTTTAAGTCTGTTTTATCATCCAAATAGTAAGATAGTGGATTTTCCTGAGAATATGCCGGTCTGCTGTGTGGATCTTTTGACGCTGTTTATCAGTAAAAGCGACGAGAAAGTAAAAAGGATTTGTGCACAATATCCGAATGCCTGGGGATACTTACCCGATACGAAAAAGCTTGTTATCTATGAAAATCAGCCGGGGGATTTTTTTGGTCTGCGTGACGCAATTGAGTCTGCCAATGGAATGTATGGATCAGACCAAAAAACTGTTGCGGGAGTGAGGCAGCGCATTTCGGAATTGTTTCATCCGAAAAATTATATTCCTGCATACAGTACGATTTTATTTGCTGTTTTAAATGTCCTGATTTTTTTGATAATGGAATTGATCGGGGACACCCGAGACCCGCTGTTTATTGAAACGTACGGCGGATTGTATCCGGAGGATGTTCTGGTGCATGGTGAATGGTGGAGAATTCTGACTTCCTGTTTTCTGCATTTTGGAGCGTCTCATTTGATGAACAATATGGTGATATTCTGCTGTGTCGGTTCCAGGCTTGAGAGAGTAATCGGTCACTGGAAACTTGCCGTATTGTTTTTGCTTTCCGGGATCGGCGGGAGTCTCTTATCCTGTTTTGCAATGGTTTATAATGGCGAATATGCAGTCTCGGCAGGCGCCTCCGGCGCCGTATTTGGAACGATCGCCGGATTACTCTGGGCAGTGATCTGGAATAAAGGTTCTCTGGAGGGAATTACGACAAAAGGGCTGATTGTTATGCTTGGTCTGAGTCTTTATTATGGTTTTTCAACGATAGGTGTTGATAATTGGGGGCATATCGGCGGTATGATAACCGGTTTTTTAATTTCCGTAATTTTGTACCATGAAAAATATTGATTTTCGTTTGAAAAATTTATATACTACATGTAATGATGTTGGGGCCAGGAGATTATTTGACCCCATGATACCTCCGGATTGCTGCGTACTTTGCGTTCCTGCCAATCCGAAAACACTTCAGATTTTCCCATTTTTTGAAAAATGCGTTTATTTAAGTGTTTTGCGTATCCCAAAAGACATGTCTGTTCACGCAGGCACGATGGACATGACCTTTTGACCCTGGTATCATGTAATACGTTTAATCAGATTGTTTAGATGGAGGCTGCCATGAAAGTAAATGTTTATTACGGAGGAAGGGGATTATTAGATGATCCGACAATTTACGTGCTGAATAAAATGGAGGAAGTGCTCAAAGAGCTGCGTGTTTCCGTAGAACGGATTCTGATTTATGAACATAAAAATGAAATTGCGACACTTCCGCAGACATTAAAAGATGCGGACGGGATCATTCTGGCAACAACGATAGAATGGCTTGGGATTGGCGGATATATGCAGCAGTTTCTTGATTCCTGCTGGTTATATGGCGATAAGGAAAAAATAAAAACTACCTATATGCAGCCAATCGTTATGTCAACCACATACGGGGAGCGCGAGGGTGAGATGACGCTTGCAAATGCCTGGGAGATTCTTGGAGGACTGCCTTGTCCCGGACTTTGCGGCTATGTAGATGATCTGGTCAGTTTTGAAATGAATAAGGATTATAATCTTATTATTGAAAAGAAAGCGGAGAGCCTGTATCGTACAATTTCACAGAAAATGAAGAGTCTTCCAAATAGTAACCTGGCCGTAAAGCAGAGCGTATTGCGCACTACACAGATGGAGCTTACACCGCAGGAGAGCGAGCAGCTTTCGAAATATGTTTCGGATGACAGTTATGTTAAGAAGCAAAAGGAGGATATTCAGGAGCTTGCTTCCATGTTCAGGGACAGGCTGGGAAAAGTACAGCAGGAGGAAGAGAGCGCATATATCGAACAGTTCCAGGAACACTTTGTACCGCAGGAGAAATTTTCTGCTCGTTATCTGTTTATTTTATCGGAACGAAAAAAACCCCTGTTTGTAGAAGTAAACGGGGAGTTGTTAACCATACGTTATGGACAGGAAGAGAATGTAGATATCTACGCAAAGCTTGCTCCTGAGGTAATGGATAGCGTAGTAGATGGAAGAATGACTTTTCAGAGAGCATTTATGACAGGTGAAATGACGGCAAAAGGTAATTTTAAAATACTGCGCATGCTCGACACCCTGTTCAGCTTTGCGTAAACGGCAGTGAAATTGAAAAAGTACAGCCTTTTCCGATTTGGGAATCAAATGTGATGGTACCATGGTGGGACTCGACAATCTGTTTTGTAATTGACAGGCCGAGTCCGCTGCCGCCATCTTTTGTTGTGATAAAAGGTTTAAATACAGTGTTCCCCAGAGCGGGATCTAAACCTTTCCCGCTGTCACTGATATTGATGATTAAATAATCCTTTTTTGTAAATACTTCAATTCGAACAATGCCGTCTGCTTCCATGGCTTCATAGGCATTTTTTAACAGATTTGTAAGAGCATGCTTCATCAGCTGTGGATCCAGATCCACGGCAGGAATGTTGTCTTCCATGGTAAGAAGACAGCGGAGATCACTTTGTGAGAGCATATGTGCAGTATTTGCAATTTCCTGCACAAAATTTTGGACATTGATCTTCTTAAAATTCAGTTGTCCGGAGAGTCTGAATAACGAAAGCTGTGTAGTCATATTCTTTAATACATCAATTTCTGACATTGTTTCGGCCCAATAGTCATAATTGTTAACCTCTGGATGTTTTTTGGCAACAAGCTGAAGCGAGCTGTTTATTAAAGTAATAGAATTTTTGATTTCGTGGAAGATTAAGAAAAAATATTCATTATTCAACATTTGCGTACCACCTTTATCACTTAGCCACATTAATAAACCATTGGAAAACCGAATACTATCCATGTAGAACAACTTGGATATAGTTTAGCATTAACTGTGAAAAAGTGCAACAATATTTGTGTAACAAAATTCGACAAAAGCAATAAAAAGGTAGAAAAAAGTAAGATTTTGTAAAATCTGGAATGGAGGATGTCATGAACGGACAAGATTGTATTTTTTGTAAAATTATTAAGGGGGAGATTCCTGCAAATACCATTTATGAGGACGATGCGTTTAAAGTAATTTTAGATGTTAACCCTGCAGCAAAAGGACATGCCCTTATTTTGCCCAAACAGCATTATGCTGATATTTATGAAATTGAAGAGGATGTGGCAGGACGTGCTATGATGCTTGCGAAAAAGCTTGCCTGTCATATGACTGACGTACTTTCATGCGACGGATTCAACCTGATTCAGAATAATCATGAGGTGGCGGGACAGACGGTATTTCACTTTCATCTGCATTTAATTCCCCGCTATGTGGGAGACAAAAACGCGGATCTTTTGCGCTATACCAGTGAAACATTTACGCCGGAAGAGATGAAAGAGATTTGCGAATCACTTAAGCTGTAAAGTAATCGGGGCGGCAATTGTTAACCGCCCCTTCAGATTATTTCTTATCAGCGTGCATAGCGGGAGGTATCCAGAATCAGTTTTACAATGGTATCCACTGCGTTGGTACTGCTGCTTTTTGACATGGCCTGCAGATATTGTTCTTTCTTCTGAAAAACGGACTCTATTCCTTCTAGTAATGTCGTATTGGTCAGAGTTTCTTCCTCGATCACATAGCTAAAGCCCTGGGAACGGAAAGAATTTGCATTTAAGATCTGATCTCCTCTGCTGGCTGCAGCCGAAAGCGGAATCAATATATGTAATTTTTTTAATGCAAGGAGTTCACATATGGCATTGGCGCCGGCTCTTGAAATTACCAGAGATGACAGAGCAAACATATCGGCAAGTTCCTGATTGGCATATTCAAATTGTGCATAGCCTTTGGTTCCGTCTAATGTTCTTTCAAGATTTCCTTTCCCGCAGAGGTGGATGATATTATATTTTTTCAGCAGTTCAGGAAGCAAATTGCGGACTGCCGTATTGATGGCTCTTGATCCGCTGCTTCCTCCAATAATAAGTATGGCGGGTTTTGCGTGATCGGTAAAATGACAGAGTGAAAAAGCGGCAGATGCGCTGCCGTTTAATAGTTCTTTCCGAAGCGGTGATCCGGTCAGGACTGCTTTTTCTGCAGGCAGATAGCTTAACGTTTCCGGAAAGTTGCAGCAAACTTTTGTGGCGCTTGGAATAGCAAGTTTGTTAGCCAGCCCCGGCGTCAGATCCGATTCATGGATTATGGCAGGAATTTTACAGTGTTTGGCTGCTAAGATAACAGGGACAGAAACAAATCCGCCTTTGGAGAATACGATGTCCGGTTTTATTGTCTTTAAGAGTCTGACAGACTGGCTGTAGCCTTTTATTACCTTAAATGGATCAGAAAAGTTTTTCGGATCAAAGTAGCGTCGTAATTTACCGGAAGAGATTCCATAGTACGGAATTTTCTGTTCCTCCATCAGACGTTTTTCAATGCCGTCATAAGATCCGATATAGGAAATTTCATAACCTTCGTTGCGCAATGCTGGCATTAATGCGATATTTGGCGTTACATGGCCTGCAGTACCGCCTCCGGTCATAACGATTTTTTTCATAGCTGCGTTCCCTTTCTTTCAAGTCTTACTTTCTATTTTATAATACCCATATCAGCAAAAGTCAAGCAAAGACTTTCGAAATATTTTCTTATGATTAATCATACAGAGGATGCATTTATGATAAACATTGCAGTAAATGTCGAAAGTTGCGGTGATTTTATGGACAGGCACTCTTTTCAAAATTGCAAATTGCTTTTATAATAGACACAAATAAATAAAAGCGAGGTAATGTATATGGAGCAGATGGAGTATTTGCTGACAGAGTATGCCGTATATATAACGGCGGTATGGGCCGCAGTTATGTTTCTGTTCGCGGCAGTGACATTACACCGGATAAACAAACTGATCAGACTGCGTAAGAAAGAACTGCAGAGTTTGCAGGACGAAATCAGCGGGCTGCGCCTGCAGATTGAAATACAGGCGCAGCAGGAGGCAGAAAGCCAATTAACCAGGGAGATGGACTCGGATGAAAAGTATGAAGCCGAAGAAAGGGAGGAAGGCTGGACAACAGAAGAAGAAACACTTGTCAATGCAGTTTTGGGCGAAGTTTTTTCCTGAAGAGGTAAATGACTTCTTGCTATCCGTTTGTGTGTTTGATAAAATACTGTTAACAGATATTGGAATTACATAATAATCTAAGAGAAAGGGAGTAATAAAAATGGCAAAAGTAACATTTGACTATTCAAAAGCATCAGGATTTATCAGTGAGGAGGAAGTTTCTTATATGGGCGGTCTTGCGGCCGGTGCAAAGGAACTTCTGCTCTCAGGAAAAGGAGCCGGGAACGATTTCCTTGGGTGGGTTGATCTTCCGGTTGATTACGATAAGGAGGAGTTTTCACGGATCAAAAAGGCTGCTGAAAAAATTCAGTCGGATTCTGAAGTGCTGGTTGTCATTGGAATCGGCGGATCTTATCTGGGCGCAAGAGCGGCAATTGAGTTTTTAAGGCATGGATTTTACAACAATATTCCAAAGGAAGTGCGCAGGACGCCTGAAATTTACTTTGCAGGAAACAGCATCAGTGCAGCCTATCTGCAGGGTATTATAGATGTCATCGGCGAGAGGGATTTTTCTGTTAATATTATCTCGAAATCCGGAACTACAACAGAACCGGCGATTGCTTTCCGCGTATTTAAGGAAATGCTGGAAAAGAAGTATGGCAAAGAGGGCGCCTCAAAGCGAATTTACGCTACTACAGACAAATCAAGAGGGGCATTAAAGAATCTTGCCACAGAAGAGGGCTATGAAAGTTTTGTTGTTCCAGATGATGTCGGAGGCCGTTTCTCCGTATTGACGGCGGTAGGACTTCTTCCGATCGCAGTCAGCGGCGCCGATATTGATCAGTTGATGGAAGGAGCTGCAGAGGGAAGAAAGCTTGCGCTGGAAAAAGATTTTATGGAAAATGACGCTGTATTGTATGCAGCAATCCGCAATATTTTGCTTCGCAAAGGCAAGGCGGTTGAAGTTTTGGCTGATTATGAACCAAGCTTACACTATGTAGCAGAGTGGTGGAAGCAGCTCTATGGCGAGAGTGAGGGAAAAGACCAGAAGGGACTGTTCCCGGCGTCGGTAGATTTGACGACAGATTTGCATTCGATGGGTCAGTTTATTCAGGATGGTTCCAGAATTATGTTTGAGACCGTTTTAAATGTCGAATCATCCAGAGAGACCATTACAATTTCGGAAGAGCCGGTGGATCTTGACGGGCTGAATTATCTGGCGGGAAAAGATATTGATTTCGTTAATAAAAGTGCAATGAATGGGACCATTTTGGCGCATACAGATGGAAATGTGCCGAATTTGATGGTAAAAATTCCGGAGCAGAATGAGTTTTATCTTGGCGAACTGTTTTACTTCTTTGAGTTTGCCGTAGGAATCAGCGGCTATCTGCTTGGCGTGAATCCATTTAACCAGCCGGGTGTGGAGAGCTACAAAAAGAATATGTTTGCGTTGCTTGGAAAGCCGGGGTTTGAGGCAGCCAGGGAAGAGTTGTTAAAAAGGCTTTCATAAATATTAATAAAATTTTAAATTTTTTCCATTGTATGGTTGACAAATCATAGAGACTTTGTTATAATCGCGATTGTAATAAATCTGTAATAATTGTAACAAATGCGACTTAAACAAAAATAGAAGCGTAATACTATTTCAACAAATACATAGGAAGTTCACATTGTGCGCTTTCTGTTTATCAATAGATAAGATAGTGATTACTATTAACGGAGGTTTCTATGAGTTTGGAAAAAAGGGCACTGGGGAGTTTTGTGATCGTAGGATCATTTATGTTAATGTGTGTTGCAGCGGACGGTGAGATGCAGGCAATGCCAAACGAAACAGTGCAGACAGCAGTGGTGACAATTCATACAGATGGTTTGACAGGAGATGCCGTGACCGGTGTACCAACAGCCGGTATAGCAGCTTGTCTGGTTGCTTTGGAGGATCAGCCGCAGGCGGTGGATGTAGAAAAAACAAAGACGAATGTTGTAGCAGCCGCGGAGCAGGAAGTATCGAAAGAGGAATCAGAAAAATTGACGGAGGATGCGGACGAGAGTTCGTTGGATAATCAAAATACAGAAAGTCTGCAGCCGGCAAACGAAGAAAGTTCAGAGGTGCAGGAAGTTTCAGACAGTTCGGACAAAGCTGGTGAAAAACATTCTGAAGACATTATATCCAGTGTTGATGAACAGCAGCATGCAGAGCGCAGCAGCAGTGCCGGAGAAAATCAGATGATTTTGGACGGAGAAGATGGAAAACAGGCGGATTTGTCGATGTCGGCGCAGGAAGATGCCGCACAGACAACAGACATGAAAGCACAGAAAGAAAAGCAGGAGTGGGAGAGCCGTTTGCTGGCCGATGTGGATGAGTTTTTATATATCCGTGAGTCGGACAGTCCGGATGCGCAGATTGTCGGAAAGCTTTATAAAGGCGACGTGGCGGAAATTTTAGAATCCGGAGACGAATGGACGCATATCACTTCCGGCGATGTAGAGGGATTTGTAAAGAACGAGTTTTGTATCGTAGGTTCTGATGCCATGGCATATGCGAAGTCCAGTTTTGCGGCGACGGCAGAGAGTCAGACAGACGGACTGCGCGTAAGAAGTGATGCCAACAGTGAGAGTGCGGTTCTGTCTTTTGTAGATGCCGGTACAACATTAACGGTAGATCAGAGCGTAGAGACAGACGGTGAGTGGATCGCCGTAAAATATGCAGGAAGCACGGGTTATGTCAGTGCGGAATTTGTGGAGACAGAGCTGGATCTGGGCGAGGCCGTATCTATTGAAGAGGAGCGCGCGCAGGCTGAAGAAATAGCTGCCCAAAAAGCCAAAGAGGAAGCGGAAAGGAAAGCAAATGAAGTTGCAGAGACGGTTCAGAAAGAGCCGGTGTCCGTTTCGTTTGATCAGGTTACGCTTCTTGCGGCCTTGATTCAGTGCGAGGCAGGGATGGAGCCCTATGAAGGGCAGGTTGCAGTCGGAGCAGTTGTAATGAATCGAGTGCGTTCCGGCGGCTACGCAAATAATATCTATGATGTTATATATCAGCCGTCTCAGTTTACGCCTGCAGGCCGCGGAGATGTGGCGTCTGTTGCCGCAAGAGGACCGAAAGCAAGCTGTATTTCTGCTGCGCAGGAAGCGTTAAACGGTGCAGATAATACAGGCGGTGCATTGAGTTTTCGCCGGGCATCGTCCGGACAGCAGGGTCTTGTAATCGGAAATCATGTGTTTTTTTAAAAGTTAATACAGGGAGGAACTGTCAAAATGACAGCTCCTCAGACTTCAGAAAAGTCCCGCATTTTTGTGCGGGATTTTTCTGTGCAAATGCTGTCACAGAAGTATTACATCAAAGTATTTATTCCTCTGTGTGATGCAGGTTTTACCGGGGATAAGAGGAGGAGCTGTATGAAAGTTGACAGAATGATTGGGATTTTATCTATTCTTTTACAACAGGACAAAGTGACGGCGCCTTATCTTGCTGAAAAATTTGAAGTTTCCCGCCGCACCATAAACCGTGATATTGAGGCTCTGTGTATGGCAGGAATACCATTGGTGACAGCATCCGGAAAAAATGGCGGTATTTCCATTATGGAAGGATATACAATTGACCGGACACTGCTCAGTCAGTCGGATCTGCAGGCGATTATAGCAGGGCTTCGCAGCCTGGACAGCGTAAGCGGTACAAAACGATATATACAGCTAATGGAGAAACTGCAGGCCGGCGCTTCTAATATGCTTGCAGGAGATACGCATATTCTGATTGATCTCTCTTTATGGCAGAAAGATACGCTTTCGCCTAAAATTGAGTTGCTGCACCGTGCCATTTTAACGGGTCATAAGGTATCCTTTACCTATTTTGCACCAAAAGGCGAGTCAAAGAGAACAATCGAGCCATACGATTTGATTTTTCGCTGGGCCGGATGGTATGTCTGGAGCTGGTGTGAAAGAAGAGGGGATTTCCGCCTGTTTAAACTGGGGAGAATGACCGATTTAGTGATAGGGGAAGCTTTTGAAAAGCGTTCCGTACAGCTGCCGGATTTTTCTTCTGATAAGCTGTTTCCGCCGTTGTATCAGGTAAAGGCAAAAATCAGGCCGGAATATAAATGGCGATTGGTGGAGGAGTATGGAATTGAAAGTTTTACGGTCTGCGGGGACGGTAACCTGCTGTTTTCCGGTGGATTTACAGATAAAGAAACGATTGTCGGATGGATTGCTTCTTTTGGAGACGGTGCGGAACTGTTGGAACCGGCAGAGTTTCGGGAAGATGTTCTGGCATATGCCGAGTGCATTCGAAAAAAATATTTAAAAACATGACATACAGATGTCTTGTTTGGAGTGCTATGATAATGCCATCAAAAGAAAGGATGGTACGAATCATGAACTATGAAATTGTAACATTAGAAGAAAAGGTTGCTGTGGGCATAGAGGCGCGGACAAATAATACATCCCCCGATATGGGAGCAGTGATTGGCGGATTGTGGAGCCGTTTTTACAATGACGGGATATACACATCTGTTCCGGATAAGCTAAATGGTAAAGCGCTTGGTATTTACAGAGATTATGAGAAAGACGCCATGTCAGACTACACGGTGATGGTGGCATGTGAGACAACAGGGGAGCCGCAGGGAGCACAATTTGCTGTCTGTCATATACCGGCAGGCCGTTATGCAAAATTTGTGATTCATGGAGATGTGGTGCAGTCGGTTGCCGCTGCATGGCAGGATATCTGGCAGATGGATCTGCCAAGGACATTCCAATGTGATTTTGAAGAGTATCAGAATAGCAGTATGGATCAGGCCGAAATTCATATCTATGTGGGACTTACCGATTTATAGAGTACATAACCGAAAGCAAGGAACTGTCAATTTGACAGTTCCTTTTTGTTGTAATTCGAATAAAAATATAGTATGATAAAAAAGGATATACTAATCTTGCAGAGAATTTTCAGGTAAAAGGAGGCAGAAAATGGGAGAGTTTTTTGTGGTTGCAGTGATTTTACTGATCGCACTGGCATTTTTGATACTGGTATCCTGTATCAAGATTGTGCCTCAGGCGCATGCAATGGTTGTGGAACGCCTTGGCGGCTATCTTGCAACATGGGGCGTTGGAATTCATATGAAAGCGCCGTTTATAGACAGGATTGCCAGAAAAGTAGTTTTAAAAGAACAGGTAGTGGATTTTCCGCCGCAGCCGGTAATCACGAAAGATAATGTTACCATGCAGATTGATACGGTAGTCTACTATCAGATTACCGATCCGAAACTTTATGCATATGGGGTGGAGAGTCCGCTGATGGCGATCGAAAATCTCACAGCAACAACACTGCGTAACATCATCGGAGATCTGGAACTGGATGAAACATTGACCTCAAGAGAGACGATCAATACAACAATGCGCGCGTCTTTGGATATAGCGACCGATCCATGGGGAATTAAGGTGAACCGTGTTGAGTTAAAAAATATAATTCCTCCGGCTGCGATTCAGGATGCAATGGAAAAGCAGATGAAAGCAGAACGTGAGCGCAGGGAGGCAATTCTGCGTGCGGAAGGGGAAAAGAAATCCACGATTCTTGTTGCGGAAGGAAAAAAAGAGTCTGCGATTCTTGATGCGGAGGCGGAGAAACAGGCTGCGATCCTGCGCGCGGAGGCAAAGAAAGAGGCGACAATCCGGGAGGCGGAAGGCCAGGCGGAGGCGATTTTAAAAATACAGCAGGCAAACGCCGACGGGCTTCGCATGTTAAAACTGGCGGCGCCGGATGAGAGTGTAATACAATTAAAGAGTCTGGAAGCATTTGCCAAGGCAGCGGACGGCAAGGCAACCAAAATTATTATACCGTCAGAAATACAGGCGCTTGCCGGTCTTGCGAAATCGGTGACGGAAATTGCGGGTAACTAGTGTGAGAAGAACTTCTAATCGCTCACAGCAAAGGCTGTTTCACGAAGAAGTTCTAAGTCTCACACAGGAGATATGAGAATGAATCGATTTCAGATGATTCAGCAAATTTAGTCCCGGAAGGGATCTGTTTAGTAAAAGCAAGTGAGCACGGGGAATATTTTTGCCAAACGGTGTTGGCGCCATTTTCCAATAACACGCCATATATATGTCCTGTATTTTCCGCAATTATCAAAGTAGTGTGAGAAGAACTTCTAAAGCTTGCAGCAGAGGCTGCTTCGCTAAGAAGTGCGCAATCTCGCACGTGAACAGAGTGCACGTTGGAGAATGCCAGAAAAACAGGCATTCTCTGCCTGTATATGAGTTGCGGCAGAGCCATGGCATGAGGTTAGCGGGAAAGCACGGACATGGGCGAAACATGAGGTATTATTCTGTGAAAGATTTTGCTTTTGCGCAATAAGAGAGAGGAAGCAGCAGTATGACGCTAAAAGGACGAAATTTTTTGAAACTTATGGATTATACGCCGGAAGAGATCAATTACCTGATTGAACTTGCCGCGGATTTAAAGGTAAAGAAGAAGCAGGGAATTGCCCATGATAAGTTAAAAGGGAAAAATATAGCGTTGATTTTTGAAAAGACAAGTACGCGTACACGCTGTTCGTTTGAAGTAGCAGCACATGATCTGGGTATGCATGTGACATATCTTGATCCTTCCGGTTCCCAGATTGGGAAAAAGGAGAGCATTGCAGATACGGCCCGCGTGCTTGGGCGTATGTTTGACGGGATTGAGTACCGTGGATATGGTCAGGAAATTGTGGAGGAGCTTGCAAAATATGCCGGTGTGCCGGTCTGGAACGGTCTTACGAACGAATTTCATCCGACGCAGATGATCGCAGATATGCTGACGATTCGCGAACATTTTGGGAAATTAAGGGGGATCAAACTGGTTTATATGGGGGATGCCCGTTACAATATGGGAAATTCACTGATGGTGACATGTGCCAAACTGGGGATGGATTTTGTTGCGTGCACTTCTGAAAAATATTTTCCGGACAGGGAACTTGTTGATTACTGCAGAAAAACTGCTGCAGAGACAGGCGCGTCGGTTACGCTGACGGAGAATGTTTCTGAGGGAACAGAAAATGCGGATGTTATTTACACAGATGTGTGGGTTTCCATGGGAGAGCCGGACGAAATCTGGAAAGAACGACTGCAGGATTTAATGCCATATCAGGTCAATGCCTCAGTTATGGCGAATGCGAAGCCGGAGGCTGTTTTTATGCACTGTCTGCCTGCGTTTCACGATTTAAAAACAAAGATTGGAAAAGATGTTTATGAGAAATATGGTTATGAAGAACTGGAAGTGACAGACGAGGTTTTTGAGGGTCCCCGGTCTGTTGTGTTTGACGAAGCGGAAAACCGCATGCATACCATCAAAGCTGTCATGTTTGCAACGTTGGGAGAGGGACAGGCATTATAAATGAAAACAAAAATACTTACCGTACTTCGGGAAACAGGTGAATACGTATCCGGGCAGGAGTTATGTGAACGCTTTGGAGTTTCCCGTACTGCCATATGGAAAGCTGTCAGGCAGTTAAAGGAATCCGGATATACAATTGAGGCAATTCGAAATAAAGGTTACAGATTGATCAGTGTGCCGGATCACCTGAGTGAAAATGAGCTAAGCAGCATTCGAAAGACGGATTGGGCAGGAAATAGGATCTGTTATTATCCGGTTCTTGATTCTACGAATAACAAGGCAAAACAGCTTGCCGAGGAAGGATACGAAGAGGGGCTTCTTGTGGTTGCGGATCAGCAGGAAGCAGGCAGGGGGAGATGCGGTAGGAATTGGACATCCCCTCCCGGAGAGGGGATTTTTATGTCACTGCTGTTAAAACCGCAGATTGTGCCAAAAAATGCGTCTATGTTGACGTTGATTGCTGCGCTTTCTGTTTCGGAGGCAATCGTTTTGTGCACAGACAGCAGGCCGGATATCAAGTGGCCCAATGATATCGTGATGAACGGCAGGAAAATCTGCGGAATTCTAACAGAAATGAGCGCACAGCTTGCGTATATTAATCATATTGTGATCGGGATTGGAATTAATGTACATAATAAGACTTTTCCGGACGAAATCAGAAAAACGGCTACCTCCCTTTTTTTGGAGACACAGAAATATTTTAACCGTGCGGCTATTATAGAATGTGTTCTGGAACGTTTTGAGGAGAATTACCGTATTTATTTAAAGACGCAGGATTTGTCGCAGCTGGCGGAAAAATATAATGCAGTTTTGGTAAACCGGAACAAAAAGGTGCGCGTGCTGGATCCGAACTGTCCGTATGAGGGAGTGGCCAGAGGCATTACGCAAAAGGGTGAACTGATCGTGGAAACGGGAAGAGGAAAGAAACTGATATCTTCCGGTGAGGTATCTGTGCGAGGCGTATATGGGTATGTATGACGGTGCAAGATTTTTTCTTACAGGATCAGTCCCGTTGCAAATGTCGTATCTGGGGTTCAAAGTCTTCCTGACGTATGAAAGGCATGGTCATGATTATGTATTATGATGAGGTGGTGCTCTGCGGTGCGAGCGCGTACAATAAAAAATTTTATATGAATCCGGATTTTTGTGAATTGCCGCAGGCTGTTTTAGATGAGCTGAAAATTATGTGCGTACTGTTTACAGAGGATATCGGCGGGATTTTCCAGCTTGTATATGATGAAGAAGGGAGTCTGGAATTTCGTACATCGTGTGACGAGGGAGATTTATTATACGACGATATTGGATGCGGCCTTAAAATCCAGGAACTGCGGAGAAAGAAACATGATTTGCTGGAATCGCTGGAACTGTATTATAAAGTTTTCTTTTCCGGGGCAGAGTCTCAATAAATTTACATAATCAGAAAGGCGGGAATATAATTGTGATTATGACGATAGATGTTGGAAATACCAATATTACGGTTGGAATTTTCCGGGATGATGATGTGAAAGCAAGTTTTCGGCTGACGACAAAAATGGCACGAACTTCTGATGAATACGGAATGCTTCTCACTAATTTATTGGAACGCAATCAGATACCTTGTTCTGATATAATAGATGTGATTATTGCTTCTGTTGTACCTAATGTAATGCATTCTCTGGAGGGAGCGATTGTAAAATATTTTTCTATAAAACCGATTATTGTGGAATCCGGCGTAAAAACAGGAATACGGGTGGTGACGGAAAATCCAAAACAGATCGGTGCAGACCGGATTGTAGATGCTGCAGCGGCTTATGGAATCTATGGAGGTCCTGTACTTGTGCTTGATTTCGGAACGGCGACAACATATGACCTTGTCGATGAAAGCGGGGCATTTGTCTCAGGCGTGACGGCCCCGGGGATTCGCATTTCGGCAAAAGCGTTGTGGGAGGATGCTGCAAAACTGCCGGAAATTGAGATTTTAAAACCAAAGAGTATTCTTGCAAAAGAGACGATTACATCCATGCAGGCCGGGCTTGTCTATGGTCAGATTGGTCAGACTGAGTATATTGTAAGACATATGATAGAAGAGTCGGGCATGGAACATGTCAAAGTTATTGCAACCGGCGGTCTTGGCAGGATTATCGCAAGTGAGACGGACGTGATTGATGTTTATGATCCGAGTCTTACTTTAAAGGGAATGAATCTGATCTATAAGAAACAAAACCGCAAAAGCGGAAAAATATAGTTGAGACTTTTTTGCTGTGTCGCAGATACAAAGACTGTAAGCTGTGGGAAAGGCATGATTAGTTCTATGGAACAGATAAAAAAATTGAAAATCGGGAGCGTAATTCTTGAGAACAATTTGATTTTAGCACCAATGGCAGGCGTAACGGACCTGCCGTTTCGTCTGTTATGCAAGGAACAGGGAGCAGGACTTATATGCATGGAGATGGTGAGTGCAAAAGCTGTTTTATATAAAAATAAAAATACGGAAGAACTGCTGACCATTGCCAGGGAGGAAATGCCGGTTTCACTTCAGCTGTTTGGTTCAGATCCCGTGATTGTCAGTGAAATTGCAAAGCAGATTGAAGAGCGTCCGTTTTCGATTCTGGACCTGAATATGGGATGTCCGGTTCCCAAAATTGTAAATAATGGGGACGGTTGTGCGCTGATGAAAAATCCGATTCTTGCCGGCCAGATTATTGAAAAGACAGTTCGGGCAGTGAAAAAACCGGTAACGGTGAAAATACGCAAGGGTTTTGACGAAGCGCATGTCAATGCGGTTGAGATTGCTCATATTGCGGAAGAATCCGGAGCGGCGGCAATTACGGTACATGGGAGAACACGTGAGCAGTTTTATTCCGGCAAAGCAGATTGGGATATTGTTCGCAGAGTCAAAGAAGCTGTCTCCATACCGGTGATTGGCAACGGTGATCTGTTGACAGCGGAAGATATCATTTCCATGTATCGCAAGACCGGCTGTGACGGTTTCATGATTGGACGGGGCGCGCAGGGGAACCCCTGGATTTTTGGGCAGATTCTTCATTTTTTTCAGACAGGGGAAACATTGCCAAAACCTGATTTTTCGCAGGTCGCAAAGATGGTGCTGCGCCATGCAAAGATGCAGATTGATTTGAAAGGTGAGTATACCGGAATACGGGAAATCAGAAAGCATGCGGCCTGGTATACGGCAGGATATCGCAATTCATCGAAGCTGCGCGGCAGGATGAATGAAATTGAAACATATGAGCAGTTGGAAGCATTATTTTCGATGGAAGCAGCATATCATTTGTAAAGGGGGGAATGCTGCTATGTCATATGCGAATCAATTTCTGCGTGATTTTTATCCTGTTTTTGCTGCAATTTTAAAAGAGGTGCGGTTAAAGCCGGAAAATGTGGAGCTTGAAGTAATTGACGAGGAGGACGAGAGTTACAGCAATTTTGAACCGGTGGATGTGAAAGATGTTCTGGAACAGTTTTCCGAGTATCTGAATAACCTGACGATTTTTACCGATCGGCCCGCATATTTTAAGCAGTTTGTTGAGACAATGTATGAGGAGAACGGCCTGATTGTCAGCCTGCTGTCAAAAGAGGAACTGGGAATGAAAACATTTGGACATGGTAAGCGACGGGAGCGGAAAGTAACGTTGGATTTTGAGTGGGAAGGCAGCTGTTATAAGCGCCTGATTTGCCCGGAGCGCTATTACATTCCGATTCATAAGAAAAAATGGGTTTTTGCAGAAAGCGATTCTGCAAAACAGCACCGATTTGTTATCGAAAGTCGGCAAAATCTTGACATTATAGTGCCTATCGGTTATAATACTATGATTGTTAAGGGCATTTCAGAAAAGAAAAGAAATCCCAACTGGGACAGGTTTGAAGCGGCTTTCTATGAAGAAATATGAAGTAAAGAGGGAAGAGAACAATGAATAAGAAAAATATCCTGACATATGAGGGACTGCAAAAGTTAGAGGATGAGTTAGAACATTTAAAAGTAGTTAGGCGTAAGGAAGTTTCTCAGAAGATTAAAGAAGCAAGGGAACAGGGCGATTTATCCGAGAATGCGGAGTATGATGCTGCAAAGGATGAGCAGCGTGATATTGAGGCTCGTATTGAAGATATTGAAAAGATTTTAAAAAATGCTGAGGTTGTTGTGGAAGAGGAAGTTGATCTGAATAAGATCAGCATTGGGTGCCAGGTGCGTATACTGGACTGTGAATTTGATGAAGAGTTAGAATATAAGATTGTGGGTTCTACGGAAGCGAACAGCCTGAAAGGCAAAATTTCAAATGAATCTCCGGTCGGCAGGGCGCTGCTGGGCAAAAAGGTTGGCGACCTTGTGAAAGTGGAGACACAGGCCGGCGAGTTGGAGTACAAGGTATTGTCTATTGACAGGTCTAATTAGTGTACTATGATGTAAATCATATTTTCTTACAGAATGGCAGATATGGAATACAAATTTTGATCTGTTGTGTTTTTGCTCGATATATGGAGGAAAACAAGTTTGAGAGACAAAGAGCAGCGGTTTTCCCATCCTGTATGGTGCAACAGAAATTTGTTTTATACAGTCTGAAAACTGTCCGGATGAGTATTCTATAGTGACCATAAGAGAAGAAATTTTGCTGATGGCAGGAGGAGTAAAGTCAGACCAGGTTTATATGCAGGAAAAGACCGCTTATTTCTGGAATATGAGAAATGTTGAATCACATGCAGTTGTGAAATTTTACAAATCATAGAGGTTATTGTGTATGGAAAAATCTGATTTTTACCATGCAGATCGGGATAAGGAGAAAGAAAATGGCTCAGAATGAAAAGGGAAAGATTGAAACGCAGCAGGATGTGAGTCAATTGCTGAAAGTTCGGCATGAAAAGCTTGAGGAGCTGCGGCAGAGCGGAAAGGATCCGTTTCTCATTACAAAATACGATGTTACACATCATACTACAGATATTACAGACCATTTTGAGGAGATGGAAGGCAAAGAGGTTGTTCTGGCCGGGCGTATGATGTTTAAGCGTGTAATGGGAAAAGCGTCCTTTTGTAATATTCAGGATTTAAAGGGACGCATTCAGGCCTATGTTGCAAGGGATTTGATCGGCGAAGATTCCTATAAGGATTTTAAAAAATACGATGTCGGCGATATTCTGGGAATTCGCGGGTCGGTTTTTAAGACAAAGACAGGAGAAATTTCGATTCATGCGAACGAAGTAATTCTGCTTTCCAAGAGTCTTCAGATTTTACCGGAAAAATTTCATGGACTTACCGACACGGATACAAGATATCGTCAGCGTTATGTAGATTTGATTATGAATATGGATGTTCGGGATACGTTTGTGAAACGATCGAAAGTCATCCGTTCCATCCGGCGTTATCTGGATGATCAGGGCTTTATGGAGGTTGAAACGCCTATGCTTGTATCGAATGCAGGCGGAGCAGCGGCCAGGCCTTTCGAAACGCATTTCAATGCATTAAATGAGGATGTAAAACTTCGTATCTCATTAGAATTATATTTAAAAAGGCTGATTGTGGGAGGATTGGAACGCGTCTATGAGATCGGGCGTGTTTTTCGCAATGAAGGGGTTGATACCCGTCATAATCCGGAATTTACACTGATGGAGCTATATCAGGCATATACGGATTATCATGGCATGATGGACCTGACGGAGAATCTGTATCGCCATGTTGCAAAGGAAGTGACAGGTTCAGAAATTATTTCCTATGGCGAACATGCTTTAGATTTCTCTAAGCCATTTGAACGAATTACAATGGTTGATGCGGTTAAAAAGTATGCCAATGTGGATTTTGATGCAATTCAAGATACGCAGGCGGCAAAAAAAATTGCGGACGAGCATCATATTGAATACGAAGATCGTCATGAAAAGGGTGATATTTTAAGTCTGTTTTTCGAACATTATGTTGAGGAGCATTTGATTCAGCCGACTTTTGTGATGGATCATCCGATTGAAATTTCACCTCTCACAAAAAAGAAACCGGACAGGGAAGGATACGTTGAACGGTTTGAGTTTTTTATCAACGGATGGGAGATGGCGAATGCATACACCGAATTAAATGATCCGATTGACCAGCGTAAACGCTTTGAAGCGCAGGAAGCACTGCTTGCGGCGGGAGATGAGGAAGCGAACAGCCTTGACGAGGATTTCCTGAATGCGTTGAATATCGGAATGCCTCCAACCGGGGGGATTGGGTTCGGAATTGACCGGATGGTAATGATCATGACAGATTCGCAGGCGATAAGGGATGTGTTGTTGTTCCCGACGATGAAGTCGCTCGACAAATAAAGCCAGTGTTTATGCGGGTTAGCGGCACTTTCATTAAAGGTTTGACATCAATTTGACATCAAATTTTACATCTTTTGGTGGACTAATTTGGACTTATACGGTATGTTTTAGAAATTTGAACCTTTCAAAACTTAATAGTTGAATGCTATTAAAAGGACATTTTCCAAGATACGGAGAGTGTCCTTTTTCTGTTGTTATGGTTAATAAAAAAGCAGAAAATCAAAAAGGAGGTTCAAGTATGAACAACACAGCGTTAAGAGCAGGGGCGCAGAGCGCCAACAACACACACATGGTTTTTACAGACAGCGAACATGAGAAG
>CAMUHN010000035.1 GCA_947088675.1 uncultured Roseburia sp. | reverse complement strand
GGATGATATATTCTATATTTAGATTTGATGCCTGTACATTATGTGCATGATCCTTCCAAATTTTTCTTGAATTTTACAGGAAAGCAGGGTAGAATAAATAAGCTGGCATTCTTTGGAAAAGAGGAGGGGATACTCGATGGAAATGACAGTAAAATTACAGGCGTTTGAGGGGCCGCTGGATCTGCTGCTGCACCTTCTGGAAAAAAATAAGGTCAGTATTTACGATATCCCGATTGTAGAAATTACAAACCAATATATGGAATACATAGCTGAAATGCAACGCCAGGATTTAAATGTAATGAGTGAATTTCTGGTTATGGCTGCCACGCTGATTGATATTAAGTCTCGCATGCTTTTGCCCGCGCCTGAAAAAGAGGAGGAAGAGTCGGAGGATCCAAGGGCCGAGCTGGTGCGTCAGCTATTGGAATATAAAATGTATAAATGTATGGCCAATGAATTAAAGGATCGTCAGATTGATGCGGAGCGTGTTTTATTTAAAGAGCCTACCATTCCGCCCGAAGTGCTGGAATATGAGGAACCGGTTAATTTATCCGAGCTGGTGAGCGATTTGACGCTGGCGAAATTAAACCGGATTTTCCGAACGATTATGAAAAAACAGGCGGACAAGATTGATCCAATCCGTTCCGGATTCGGCAAAATCGAGAAAGAGGAAGTGTCGCTGGAAGAGAAAATGGCATATCTGGAAGCGTACTGCCAGGTACACAGTCAATTCAGTTTTCGGAGCCTGCTGGAAGCACAGATGGGAAAAATGGAAGTAATTGTCATGTTTTTGGCCGTTTTGGAATTGATGAAGACAGGTAAAATTATAATTGCACAGGAGAAGACCTTTGACGATATTGATATCCGGTCGAAAATCGTAGCGTGAACTGTTTGAAATGAGAGGGAAAATGGAACAGAAAAAGTATGAGGCAGCAATAGAGGCGATTTTATTTACCATGGGCAAATCCGTGGAACTGGAAAAAATTGCAGAGGCTGTGGGACTTGAAAAAGAGCAGGCCAAAGAGTTGATTGAGGGTATGATGGCAGATTACAATCAGGAAAATCGCGGGATTCAGATTATTGAGCTGGAAGGCGCATACCAGATGTGCACCAAAAATGAAATGTATGAGTACCTGATCCGTATTGCAAAACAGCCCAAAAGACATGTGCTGACCGATGTACTGCTTGAAACGCTCTCAATTATCGCATACAAGCAGCCGGTCACAAAAGCTGAAATTGAGAAAATACGCGGCGTTTCCAGTGATCATGCGGTCAATAAGTTAGTTGAGTATAACCTTGTAATGGAACTCGGGAGGCTTGACGCGCCTGGCAGACCGCTTCTTTTTGGGACGACGGAGGATTTTCTCAGAAGCTTCGGCGTTCAGTCTGTGGAGGATCTTCCAGCCTTAAACCCTGTTCAGCTGGAGGAGTTTAAACAGGAGGCGGAGGCGGAAATGCATTTGAAGCTTGGCATTTAGTATGACATTTTCTGCATAAAAAACCTGAATTGACATATAATCTCGTAAAAAACGGATTATAGGTACGGTACATGAAACAGGTTCTGGGGTTATTTCTTGTTATTTTTCTGATTTTATCTGACTGCGGTAAAGCATATGCATCTGATCCACCGAAAGAAAACGAATTGTTTGCAAAATCAGCGGTCCTGATGGACGCCGATTCCGGCCGCATCCTCTATGCGAAAAACGGGGAGGAGGCGCTGGCAAACGCAAGTACGACAAAAATACTGACCTGCATCCTGGCCCTGGAAAACGGTGATCTGAACAGTTCCGTAACAGTGACTTCGTATGCAGCTTCGCGTCCGAAAGTTCGTCTTGGGATGCGCGAGGGGCAGCAGTTTTGTCTGATGGATCTGCTCTATGGGCTGATGCTGGAATCCTTTAATGACTGCGCGGTTGCAATTGCGGAGCATATCGCGGGAACTGTGGAGGGGTTTGCCGCGATGATGAATCACAAAGCGCAGGAAATCGGCTGTAAGGACAGTTATTTTATTACGCCAAACGGGCTTGACGCGCAGGATAGCAACGGTTTTCACCATACAACGGCAGCTGATCTGGCGCTTATTATGCGTTACTGCATCAAACAGTCGCCGAAAGCAAATGAATTTATTGCATTGACACAGACTTCGCAGCATTCCTTTACCGATCTGGATGGGAAAAAAAATTACAGCTGTGTCAATCACAATGCATTTCTGCAGATGATGGAGGGCGCTCTGTCCGGAAAAACCGGTTTTACCGGAAATGCAGGATACTGTTATGTCGGTGCGCTTACAAGGGACGGCAGAACTTATATTGTCGCGCTTCTTGCCTGCGGCTGGCCAAACAATAAGACCTATAAGTGGGCGGATACGAAAAAACTGATGAATTACGGCATTGAAAACTATGTGAAAAAGAGTCTGGCCGACTGTGAGATTGACGAAAGCTTTTTAAAACCGATCGCCGTGGAAAACGGGCAGGGAGAATATATCGGTGAGACGGTCTATCTGACCCCTGCATTGCAGCAGTCACAGGGAACGGAGGAGATACTGGCTGCAGCCTGGGAGGAGATCACGGTACAGTATGAGATTGCGGATCATCTGACCGCCCCGGTCGAAAAGGGCAGCCGTATCGGTAAAATTACATATTATCTTGGGGACGAAGTGTTAAAGGAGTGTCCGGTTGTGCTTACGGAGGGAACCGGTGAAATTGATTTCGACTGGTGTTTTTTACGTGTGAAAGAACTGCTCTGGATTTAACGGCGCCCCAAAGGCTGATCCGGCGCAGCGTAAAAGCAGCCTGTTCCGACTATATGGAACGGCTGCTTTTGTGCTGTCTATGTTTCGAAAGAAAATAAGCATTTTGACTTGAAATCTTGTGTAAAAAACTCTATAATCTAACAATAGAGAAATTTGTGATTTTGTAATGAAAAACTTACATTATTCACCTGCCGTATCATAGGATAAGGCAAATATTTTATAGATGGAGGGCAAAGGAATGAATAGTAGTAATGGTAGCGCGGCTATGCAGCGCATTACCGGGTTAGTCGATGAGAACAGTTTTATGGAAATCGGTTCTCTCGTGACCGCACGAAGCACGGATTTTAATCTTGCTGCAGCTGACACGCCGTCTGACGGCGTTATCACGGGGCATGGTCTGATCGACGGAAATCTGGTTTTTGTTTACAGCCAGGATGCTTCCGTGTTAAACGGGACAATCGGCGAGATGCACGCAAAAAAAATTGCGTCAGTCTATGATATGGCAATGAAGATGGGAGCGCCGGTCATCGGTCTGATTGACTGTGCAGGGATGAGGCTTCAGGAGTCGGTGGACGCGCTGGACGGGTTTGGCACGATTTTTGCAAAGGAAGTGGCGGCATCCGGTGTTGTTCCGCAGATTACTGCCGTTTTCGGTACTTGCGGCGGCGGGCTTGCCGTAGTTCCGGCTTTGAGTGATTTTGCCTTTATTGAATCATCCAAAGGAAAAATGTTTATCAACTCTCCGAATGCAATTGAGGGGAACCGCATAGACAAATGCGATACTTCTGCGGCATCGTTTCAGGGAGAGCAGAACGGCTGTATTGATGCAGTTGGCACAACGGACGAGATCCTCGCAAAAATACGGGAGCTGGTCACATTTCTGCCGTTAAACAACGAAGGGGATGTCTATACGGACGCTTGTATGGATGATTTAAACCGCACCTGCGAGAGCATGGACAGCATGAAAGGCGATCCGAGATATCTGCTCGCTGAGATTTCGGACGCGCATGCATTTTTTGAGACAAAAGCAGGTTTTGCAAAAGAGATGGTTACCGGATTTATTAAATTAAACGGTATGACAGTCGGCGCAGTCGCAAACTGTACCGAAATTTATGACGAAGAGGGCAAAAAGACAGAGGAATTTGAAAAAGCGCTTACGGCAAGGGGCTGCAGAAAAGCGGCGGAATTTGTCAATTACTGCGACGCATTCGGAATACCGGTTCTTACCTTAACCAATGTAAAAGGATACCGCGCAACCATGTGCACGGAGAAAAATATGGCGAAAGCAGCTGCAATCCTCACAAGCGCATTTGCATCGGCGGAATGCCCGAAAGTAAATCTGATCGTCGGCGAGGCATACGGCAGCGCCTGTGTGACAATGAATTCCAAATCGATCGGCGCAGATTTTGTTTACGCATGGCCGGATGCTAAAGTCGGGATGATGGATGCCGAACAGGCGGCAAAGATTATGTACGCAGACGCTTCCGCAGATGTTCTGGCTGAAAAAGCCAAAGAATATGATGCGCTGCAGTCGAGCGTTCTCTCGGCTGCGAAAAGAGGTTATGTGGATTTGATCGTAGAGCCTGCCGACACAAGGAAATATCTGATCAACGCATTTGAATTGCTGTATACAAAATGCTCCGGCGTGCCGTATAAGAAACATGGAACAAAATAGAAAGGTGAAGTTATGAAGAAAAAATTATCTCTTTTACTTTGTCTTGTATTTATGGTCTTTGGCCTGGCGGCATGTGGGACAGACCCGAAAGATGTCGAATATTACGGCATGAAATATGCGGATTTTGAGAATTATGCGCAGCAGAATGTCGAAGTGCTCGCCAGCATGACAGAAGAGCAGAAAGCATATTACGAGACGATAGACGATGATGTGATAAAAAATTTAGTGACAACATGGAATGCTGTAGCAGGAGAACAGGGGCAGTACCAGGGACTCGGTGAATTTACAATTACAAAAGCGCAGGATACGATCACACTCGAGCAGATTGCACTGATGGAAGAAAGAGATATCTGTGTGACATTCGTATTCAAATATAATTATGCGGCGGAGCAGCTGCAGCCGACAGACGCCAATGCGGATCTGATTTATACCATGGGCGAGAAAATGTCAAAAGCCGGAATGAACACGCTGCTTGGAATGGGAACCGTATTTGCGGTATTGATTCTGATCAGCCTGATTATTTACTGCTTCCGTTTTATCGGTTCGGTGCAGCAGAAATCAGCGGCAGCAAAAGAAACTGTACCGGAGAAAAGGGAACCGGTTGCGGCGCCGCAGCCAGCAGTCGAGGAGACGCTTACAGACGATCTGGAGCTGGCAGCAGTGATTGCAGCCGCTGTTGCAGCAAGCGAGGGCGTACCGGCAGACGGATTTGTGGTGCGGTCGATACGCAGGCGTTAGTGTGAACAGTACATCCAAGGCTCGTTTACGAGCTTTTGCTCATTGCCAGGGGGCAAAACGCGAAACAGGTTCACGCGCCGGGATGTACTGAGTTTCACACGTGAACAAAGTTCACGTTGCGGATATGAGTCGCGGTGGAAAATGGATGGAACATCACAGGGAACTATGTTAATTTAATATTAGGAGGAATTTAAAATGAAAAGTTATACAATTACGGTCAACGGAAATGTTTACGATGTAACGGTAGAAGAGACTGCTGCGGGAAGCGCACCGGCAGCGGCGGCAGCGCCAAGACGCGCAGCGGCGCCGGCAGCAGCGCCGAAAGCGGCAGCAAGCGCACCGGCAGCCGGCGGCGCAGGAAATGTTAAGATAGAAGCCGGGGCAGCGGGCAAAGTATTTAAGATCGAATCAAGTGTGGGAGCTTCCGTAAAAAGAGGCGATACGATTTTGATTCTTGAAGTTATGAAAATGGAAACGCCGGTTGTCGCAAGCGAGGACGGAACAGTGGCAAGCATAAACGTTAATGTCGGGGATATGGTGGAAGCAGGCGCACTGCTGGCTACATTAAACAACTAATTTAGGAGGATAACAATGAGTTATATAACGGAGACTTTAAACAATCTCCTGCACCAGACTGCGTTTTTTAATCTCACGGTCGGGAATTATATTATGATTGCCGTGGCGTGCGTGTTCCTGTTTCTTGCGATTAAAAAAGGGTTTGAGCCGTTGCTGCTTGTTCCGATTGCATTTGGCATGCTTCTGGTAAATATCTATCCGGATATTTTTGCAACATCGGAACAGACAAGTAATGGAGTGGGTGGTTTATTACATTACTTTTATCTTTTGGATGAATGGTCCATTCTGCCGTCCTTAATTTTCCTCGGAGTAGGAGCGATGACGGATTTCGGGCCTCTGATTGCAAATCCGATCAGCTTTTTGCTGGGGGCGGCAGCGCAGTTCGGTATTTTCGGCGCGTATTTTCTGGCAATCCTGCTCGGTTTTAATGACAAGGGAGCAGCGGCCGTATCTATTATCGGCGGCGCGGACGGCCCGACGTCGATTTTCCTTGCCGGAAAACTGGGGCAGTCAGGCTTGATGGGGCCAATCGCCGTGGCGGCTTACTCCTATATGGCGCTTGTGCCGATTATTCAGCCGCCGATTATGAAATTATTTACGACGAAAAAAGAGCGTGCCATTAAAATGCAGAATTTAAGACCGGTTTCCAAACTGGAAAAAATTCTCTTCCCGATCGTCGTTACAATCGTTGTCTGTACGATTTTACCGACGACTGCTCCGCTGGTCGGAATGCTGATGCTTGGCAACCTGTTCCGTGAGAGCGGTGTGGTACGTCAGCTGACAGAGACGGCATCCAATGCACTGATGTATATTGTCGTTATCTTACTCGGCACTTCCGTTGGCGCGTCCACAAGTGCAGAAGCATTTTTGAACTGGACGACAGGCAAGATTGTAATCCTTGGTCTGGTTGCATTTATGTTTGGTACAATGGCTGGCGTATTATTTGGTAAATTACTTTGTTTTATCACAAAGGGAAAGATCAACCCGCTGATTGGATCGGCCGGGGTTTCCGCCGTTCCGATGGCCGCACGTGTGTCACAGAAAGTCGGAGCCGAAGAAGATCCGACAAACTTTCTGCTTATGCATGCGATGGGGCCGAATGTTGCCGGCGTAATCGGTACGGCAGTGGCAGCCGGCGTATTTATGGCTATTTTTGGTATATAAGCAGCGGACATAAGGTTCGCGGTCAAGGAGGAAAATAATTCATGTCAGATGTGAAAAAACCGTTAAAAATCACAGAGACTGTACTGCGTGACGCGCACCAGTCACTGATTGCGACAAGAATGACGACGGAACAGATGCTGCCGATCGTTGATAAAATGGATCAGGTTGGATTTCATGCCGTAGAATGCTGGGGCGGCGCTACATTCGATGCATCTCTTCGTTTCTTAAAGGAAGATCCGTGGGATCGTCTGCGCAAATTAAGGGCAGGCTTTAAAAACACGAAACTTCAGATGCTGTTTCGTGGACAGAATATTCTGGGCTATCGTCCGTATGCGGATGATGTGGTAGAGTATTTTGTACAGAAATCAATTGCAAACGGAATAGATATCATACGTATTTTTGACTGTTTAAACGATCTGCGCAACCTGCAGACGGCAGTTACCGCGTGCAACAGAGAAAAGGGGCATGCGCAGGTGGCGTTATCCTATACGCTGGGCGATGCCTATACGTTACAATACTGGACCGATATGGCCAAAAAGATTGAGGAGATGGGCGCTGATTCTATCTGTATCAAAGATATGGCCGGTCTTCTTGTTCCGCAGCAGGCGGACGAACTTGTGCGTGCGTTAAAGAAAGCGACGAAACTTCCGATTGAACTTCACACGCACTATACGTCCGGCGTGGCGTCGATGACTTATATGAAAGCGGTGGAAGCAGGCTGCGATATTATTGATACGGCAATGTCGCCGTTTGCACTGGGTACTTCACAGCCGGCGACCGAAGTTATGGTGGAAGCATTCAAAGGTTCCGCATATGATACCGGATTGGAGCAGAACAAACTTGCGGAGATCGCGGATTATTTCCGCCCGATGCGTGAAAAGGCGCTGGAGAGCGGATTAATGAATCCGAAAGTACTTGGCGTTAACATTAAGACCCTGTTGTATCAGGTACCGGGAGGAATGCTTTCCAATCTGATCTCCCAGTTAAAAGAACAGGGGAAAGAAGACAAATATGAGGAAGTGCTTGCGGAAGTACCGCGTGTACGGAAAGATCTGGGCGAGCCGCCGCTTGTTACACCGTCGTCCCAGATTGTCGGCACACAGGCCGTATTTAACGTGCTGATGGGCGAGCGCTATAAAGTCGCTACAAAAGAGACAAAAGATGTACTGCTCGGCAAATACGGCCAGACCGTAAAACCGTTTAATCCGGAGATTGTCGACAAGGTACTCGGAGAGGAAAAGAAAAACGCAATCACCTGCCGTCCGGCAGATCTGCTTGAGCCGGAGCTTGATAAAATCGAGGCGGAGATGAAACAGTGGAAGCAGCAGGACGAGGATGTATTGTCCTACGCGCTGTTCCCGCAGGTTGCCACCGAATTTTTTAAGTATCGTGAGGCGCAGCAGAAAAAAGTAGACGCGACGATTGCGGATACAAAAAACGGAGCTTACCCGGTTTAAAAGAAGAAACAGAACTGTCGTTTGAGTGCAGCCTGCATAACATACAAGTGCGGAATAAATTTGTATGTATGCCGCTAAGCGCTCGGCGGCAGTTCTGTTCTGTCAGCGTTTATGCTCCGGGACAGGAAACAGAGAGTGGGAAAGATGAAATCTTCGGATAAAACGAGGAGGCCCGAACACCGGAGTGTTCGGGCAAGTATGAAAAAATTATCAAGTATTTTGACAAAAGATCTTTTTATATATTAAATATACTATCATTTATATATGAACAGACTATGAACAGGATTTAAAATTTTTGGTAAAAATCATCTAATGTAGTGAACGGGCTGGTAATAGTTGTAAAAAACGCTTGAAAAATCAGGGGTTACGGGTTAAAATAAAAATAATAAAATATTAGAAAAGAGGAGGAGATACTATGGCTAATGCAACATTCAACTTCGGTTCTATGTTTGGCAGTTCGTCGGGTTCGTCTGTCGGTTTTAACTTAAGCGATTATGCAGCAATTAAGAATGGCAGCTATCGTAAATTGGTCGGCGCGGTTTATGGCAATAAGAGCAGCGCTTCGTCAGCAGCAAGTTCCAGGGCAAATTCATACCGCTACGAAGTAAAAAATAAAGCGGACAGATATGGAATCGACGACGATAAGAAGACTGACAGTACAGACAAGACCGACGGAAAAGAGAATACCGAAAAGAAAGCGCTCACTACGGTTCAGAAGAACGCATCTTCCATGAAAGAGTCTTTAGATAAGCTGACCCAGACCGGCGCAGGTTCCATTTATGACAAAGTCAGTAAGGAGCAGGAAGACGGTTCTGCCACAATGGAATATGATACGGATGCAATCTATAAAGCAGCGCAGTCGTTTGTAAACAATTACAATGCCACGCTGACAACGGGGGCACAGTCAAGCTCCACAAACGTAGTGCGCACCACAAGAGCGATGACAAATTATACGGAGGCATACCGCAATTCCTTAAGTGCAATCGGTATTTCCATCGGCTCTGATAATCAGCTTTCCATTGATGCAGAGAAGTTTAAAAATGCGGATATGGAGACTGTAAAATCTATTTTCAGCGGGAAAAATTCCTATGGAGAGCAGATGTCAAAACAGGCGTCGCTGATGAACACATATGCAAAGAGCGCCGCGGCAGTGACAAATACTTATACGCAGAGCGGTAAGTACAACTATTTCGATTATAGTTCCATGTTCAGTTCCAAGATCTGATCGGAACAACCGGGATCTATGAAAAACGCTGATTTTTCAGTTAACCGGAAAGAAAGATCGAGACAAAGATAAATAATATCAAAGGAGTGGAAGATCAGATATCTTTCACTCCTTTCTGATTATAATAACAGCAGGTAAATGCGTAATGGATAATTGTCATAATTTCAGGTACAATTCTTACGTATGAAACAGCAAAAATCGACGGAGGCAGCGATGGGAAAGAAAGTAGTAGTCGGTATGTCAGGAGGCGTGGACTCATCCGTAGCAGCATATCTGCTGAAAGAACAGGGATATGATGTAATCGGTGTGACCATGCAGATCTGGCAGGATGAGGATACGCAGGTGCAGGCGGAAAACGGCGGCTGTTGTGGGTTGAGCGCGATAGAGGATGCAAGAAGAGTTGCACAGAAACTGAATATTCCACATTATGTCATGAATTTTAAGGATGTTTTCCGGGAAAAAGTCATAGATTATTTTATGGAAGAGTATGTAAACGGCAGAACGCCAAATCCCTGTATTGCATGCAACCGTTTTGTCAAATGGGAAGCACTGCTGCACAGAAGCCTGGAAATCGGCGCCGATTACATCGCGACCGGACACTATGCAAATATAGAACGCCTGGAGAACGGTCGTTATGCAATCAAAACTTCGGTTACGGCAGAAAAGGATCAGACATATGCGCTCTATAATCTGACACAGCAGCAGCTGGCGCATACACGGATGCCGATCGGCGCATATCGAAAGGAGGAAATTCGTTCGATCGCTGAACAAATCGGACTTTCGGTGGCGCACAAACGCGACAGTCAGGAGATCTGTTTTATACCGGATCACGATTATGCCGCCTTTATCGAAAGAGAGAGCAGAGCGCAGGTTCCTCCGCCGGGAAATTTTGTGTTAAAAGATGGCACAATTGCAGGAAAGCATAAAGGAATTATGCATTATACAGTCGGACAGAGAAAGGGGCTTGGAATTGCGCTCGGTCATCCCGTATTTGTGATGGAGATTCGGCCGGAAACAAATGAGGTGGTATTGGGGGAGGATCGTGACGTTTATACAGAAGAACTTTTTGCGGACAGGCTCAATTTTATGGCACTGGAGGAGATCAAGGGGGAAGTTGAGCTGCGGGCCAAAATACGTTATTCGGATGCCGGCAGTCTGTGTAAAGTAACAAGAACAGGAGAAGATGAAATACACTGCCGATTTTTCAATCCTGTGCGCGCAGTTACGCCGGGGCAGGCGCTTGTACTTTATGACGGCCCTTATGTGGCCGGCGGCGGGATCATCCGATAAAATGCCGTATGGCGTAGCCCACACCGCTTTCTTCATTTGACAGCGTGGTGTAGTCGCAGATTTTTTTGACCTCAGAAATTGCGTTGCCCATGGCGACGCCGATCGCCGCGGTTTTTAAGATGGGGATATCGTTTTGTGTGTCGCCGCAGGCCATAGTTTCCTCCGGCATCACATTCAGATAACCGCACAGGCGAAGCAGACCGGTCCCCTTGGTCACACCCCGTTTTGTAAATTCCAGATTATGATAGCCGCCTGATAAAACAGAGATTTTTGGGCAGGCGGACAGAAAATCAAAGACACCGTTTCGCTCCAGAAAGGAACCGTCCGGCAGAGGGTAAAAGTTGAGCGTCATTTTCTGTACGGACAGGTTGTTAGATCCGATATGGGAGGCCAGGTCTTCGACAAAAGTACGAGTAGCGTGGATGTACGCACGTATGGATGCCGGCATTGCGAGCAGGTCGATCTTCGGTTCGCAGACGGACGGGCAGAAGCAGATGCCGTCGATAAAAGCATCTATATGGATTTCCTTTTTCTGCAGTTGCGCAATCAGCGGGCAGACAAGGGAGGGCGCCATACAGTCCGAATAAATGCAGGCATTGTCAGAGAGCCGATAGAGAGAAGCGCCGTTTGTAGTAATTGCGTATTCAATTCCAAGGGCGAGCAAAAGATCTCTCGGCAGCCCGATATACGGCCGCCCGGTGGATATTACGACATGAATGTTCCGCTGTACGGCAGCGCGTATCGCGTCCCTGTCTGTTTTCGAGATTTCGCTTTCATGATTAAATAAAGTTCCGTCCATATCAAGGGCGATTAATTTTATCTTACGCTTCATCTTCAGATACCTCTTTCGATTAGAAATTATACCCTGTTTGAGTGAAAAAGACAAGACTGCTGCGTAATATTGTTGCACACGTAAAACAAAAATGGTAAAATGCACATCAGAATGAAACAAATTAAAATCTGGCGATAGCGGGATGCGGAGGATATGATATGACGAAAAAAGATTTTGAGAATTTACAGAAAAAAGGCGTGCTCTTACTCGACGGTGCAACGGGTACAAACCTGCAGAAAGCGGGGATGCCAATCGGCGTCTGTCCGGAGCAGTGGATCATAGAACATCCCGCCGTGCTGACGGATCTGCAGAGACAGTATGTGCAGGCGGGCGCCAACATCCTGCTGGCGCCGACTTTTACGGCGAATCGAATCAAATTGGCGGAATACGGGCTGGAAAATAAACTGGAAGAGATAAACAGGCAGCTGGTTGCACTCTCAAAGCAGGCGGCGGGCAAACAGGCTTTTGTAGCCGGGGATCTGACGATGACAGGCCGGCAGCTATATCCGCTCGGAGAGATGCTCTTTGAGGAACTGGTGCAGATTTACAAAGAGCAGGTGCGCGTGATTGCAGATGCGGGAGCCGATCTGTTTTTTGTGGAGACAATGATGAGCCTGCAGGAATGCCGGGCGGCAGTTCTGGCGGTACGCGAGACATGTGATCTGCCGGTACTTGTCTCGCTGACCTATAATGAGGACGGCAGGACATTATACGGGACGGACCCCAAAACGGCTGTCGTTGTACTGCAGAGCCTTGGCGCAGACGCGGTCGGAATGAACTGCTCGACCGGGCCGTATGACATGTTGGGGCCCGTGAAAGAAATGGCGGAATATGCGGCAGTGCCGATTCTTGCAAAGCCGAATGCAGGAATGCCGGAATTGGAAAACGGCGTTACGATCTACCGCATGGAGCCGGAAGAATTTGCCGCTGCGGGAAGAGAGCTTGTCCGTGCAGGCGTTTCGATCATTGGCGGCTGCTGTGGCACTACGCCTGCGCATATCCGCGCATTAAAAGATGCGGTGAAAGGGATAGCGCCCCAAAAGCCGCTGCAGCGTTTTAGACGCGTGCTTGCATCGGAGCGCAAAAGCGTTGAAATTGTAGCCGGGGACAGGTTTTTTGTGATTGGGGAGCGCATTAACCCGACCGGAAAAAAGAAACTGCAGGCAGAGCTTCGCGCCGGAAAACTTGACCTTGTGCGTCAGATGGCGATGGAGCAGGAGGAAAACGGAGCCGCAATTCTGGATATTAATATGGGTATGAACGGAATTGACGAGAAACAGATGATGTTAGAGGCAGTTTATGAAGTTACATCCGCGTCGGACTGCCCGCTTTGTATCGACTCCAGCTATACGGAGGTAATTGAGGCTGCGCTCCGTATTTATCCGGGGCGTGCATTGATCAATTCTATTTCCATGGAGCATGAAAAAATAGAGAAGCTGCTCCCGGTTGCCGTAAAATACGGAGCAATGTTTATTCTGCTGCCCCTCTCAGACGAGGGACTGCCGGAAGATACGGAGCAGAAACATAAGATCATACGGGATGTGATGGAACGGGCAGTTGCAGCCGGCATGAAAAAAGAAGATATCATTGTGGACGGACTTGTCGCGACAGTCGGGGCGAATCCGAATGCGGCGCTGGACTGCTTTCGGACATTTGCGTACTGCAGTGAAAAACTTGGGCTGCCGACCGTCTGCGGGTTATCCAATATTTCGTTCGGTCTGCCGGAACGCAGCTATGTCAACGCAGCCTTTTTGACGATGGCGATTGCAAACGGGCTGACGATGGCAATTGCAAATCCGTCGCAGGAACTTTTGATGAACGCGGCATATGCGTCCGATCTGCTGCTCGCAAAAAAAGGAAGCGATATACGCTATATTGACCGTATGAATTTCCTGTCAGAGAAATATGAGGGGATGGAGCGCGTCTGTCTGCCTGCGGCAGGAAAGTCCGGGGCAGGAAAAGCCGCCGGAAAAACAGACATTGGCCGCGGTGCGGACGCTTCAGAAGCCGCTGCAAAGAATACGCCCGTTTATGAGGCTGTCTTAAAGGGAAATAAAAACAGCATCATTGACGAGGTAAGAGATGAGCTGGCTCGTGGGAGTAAGCCGGAGGAAGTGATAAACGGGCAGTTGATTGCCGCGATCAACGAAGTAGGCGCGCTCTTCGAACAACAGAAATATTTTCTTCCGCAGCTTATTTCGTCGGCCAACACGATGAAACTGGCAATCGAATATCTGGAACCGATGCTAAAACAGGCCAACCGGGAGGAGAAAGCAAAGATTGTAGTTGCAACCGTGGAGGGTGATATTCACGATATCGGAAAAAATCTTGTCGTGTTGATGCTGAAAAATTACGGATATCGTGTGACAGATCTTGGAAAAGATGTTCCGGCTGATGTGATTGTTGAGACAGCGATGCGGGAGGGTGCAAAAGTAATCGGACTTTCCGCACTGATGACTACGACAATGATGCGTATGAAAGACGTGGTAGCCGTTGCAAAAGAAAAGGGGTGCACCGCAAGGATCGTAATCGGCGGCGCCGCAATAACCGAGAGCTTTGCGAAAGAGATTGGAGCTGACGGTTATTCTAAGGACGCGGCCGAATGTGTGCGTCTGGTAGAACGGCTGCTCTCCGAATCAACGTAATTACGCGACATAAAAATACATGAAGATAAAATGGCAGATGCTTCCTCCCATTACGAAGAGGTGGAAAATCTCATGAGAGCCGAAATATTGGTGTTTGGCGTTAAATACGGAAAGTTTCAGCGCATAGATAACGCCGCCTGCCGTATAGAGGATGCCGCCTGCCAGAAGCCAGAGAAAAGCCGCAACCGGGAGTACATGTAACAGAGGGCCGAATACAAATACGCAGACCCATCCCATTGCGATATATATAATAGAAGAAAACCATTTCGGACAGGTAACCCAAAATGCTTTGATCAGCATACCTGCAGCTGCAATTCCCCAGACAGCGGAAAAGAGGACAGAGCCTGTCTTACCGCCCAGTACAATCAGACAGACCGGCGTATAGGAGCCGGCGATCAGGACAAAAATCATCATATGATCCGCTTTTTTGAACAGGCGCAGTATTTTTTGCGGAACGCGCACAGAGTGGTAGAGCGTACTTGCACCATAGAGAAGCAGCATGCTACCCATGAAAATTACCATAGAGTTTACGCATAGCGTATTATTGGTCATGCCTGCTTTCACAAGAAGAGGTGCTGTAGCAAGCGCTGCCAGTACCAATGCACAAAAATGAGTGAGTGCGCTTCCGGGTTCACGAATTGCTTTTAACATTGAAATCCCGCCCTTTCCTTTTGGTATAGTTGTTATACCTTTGATATATGGTTTTTAAAACTACTTGTTATAATATACTACGCCTATTATGTGCGGATGTCAAATAAAATATTTATAAAAAGAAAAAAGGGAAAATTTTCTTTCCCTGACAGGATACGCCAAAAAAAGAAAATTTTTCTTGCGGGAAAAAAGAATTGGGTTTATAATGGCGGGGACAGGAGAGTTATATGTATACAATAAATAACAGAATACGTTACAGTGAAGTTGACAGCAGCAAAGAGCTGCTTTTATCTTCACTTCTGGATTATTTTCAGGACTGTTGTACGTTTGAATCAGAAGAATTAGGAATTGGCGTGGATTATCTGGCTAAAAAACAGGCTGCCTGGGTGCTTTCCTCATGGCAGATTGAAATTCTGCGCTATCCGCAGTTTAATGAGACAATCCGTATTTCCACCTGGCCGTATGGTTTTAAGGGTTTTTACGGGTATCGCAATTTTGCGGCCTGCGAGGAAAACGGAGCTGTGATTGCAAAGGCAAATTCTGTCTGGGTATTTTTGGATACCGCAAAAATGCGGCCTCAAAGGATCAGCGGGGAGCTGGTGGATGCATATCATGATGCGTTCCGTGAGCCGCTTGCGGGAACGTGGGCAGAGCGCAAAATAACGATACCGCAAAGCAGCGACGAAAAGGAGCCGGTTCCGGTTGTGGGATATTATATTGATACCAACCACCATATGAATAACAGCAAATATATCCAGGTGGCAATGGAGTATCTTCCGGACGATTTTAAAGTCACCGGTCTTCGCGCCGAGTACAAAAAAGCGGCAAAACTTGGCGATATGATTTGTCCGGCGGTCAGCAGAGAGAACAATAATGTGACAGTGCTTTTGAGTGACAGAGAGAAAAATCCGTATGCGGTGATTTCTTTTTCTTCAGAAATGATTCGGAAAACGGCGGGAGGATAAGATGAAACTGGGTGAATATCAGAAACTGACAGTTGTAAAAAAACTGGATTTCGGAATCTATCTTGCGGTACATCCCGGGGATGAGGAGCGGGTGCTTCTTCCGATCCGGCAGGTTCCCAACGGAACGGAAATCGGGGATGAACTGGAGGTGTTTCTGTACAGAGATTCCAAAGACCGACTGATAGCAACGACAAACAGCCCGAAGCTGACGCTTGGAAAAATTGCAGTATTGACAGTGCGAGAGGTTGGAGAGATCGGCGCATTTTTGGACTGGGGACTGGAAAAAGATCTGTTTCTTCCATACAAAGAGATGACTGCAAAAATTTTGCCGGGAATGGAAATTCTGGTGACGCTCTATATAGACAAGAGCAGACGGCTTGGCGCCAGTATGCGGAATCTGTATCATTTGTTGAAGCGCGATTCTCCGTATCATGCGGGGGATACCGTACAGGGAAGAATTTATGAGTTTGGTCATGATTTCGGAACGTTTATAGCGGTGGACGACCTCTATTCCGCGATGATTCCGTCACATGAGGACTGCAGAAAACGAAAAATCGGTGATGTCGTACAGGCAAGGGTGACAAATGTGAAACCGGACGGAAAACTGGATCTTACGCTGCGCAAAGAAGCCTGGCTGCAGATGGATGAGGACGCAGAAAAAGTAATGAGACGCATGGAAGCATATAACGGCAGACTGCCTTTTAACGACAAGGCATCGCCGGAAGTAATCAAACGGGAGATGGGACTGAGCAAAAGCGCATTTAAGCGTGCGGTTGGGAAACTTTACAAGGAGCGCCGCATTGAGATTTCAGAGAATGCGATCACAAAAATAAATGAAAACGGAGGTTTATTATGAAACAGATTATAAGTACAGACAAAGCGCCCCAGGCAATCGGGCCATATTCGCAGGCAGTCAGGATTGGCGATCTGGTTTTTACATCCGGCGTGATACCGGTTGTACCGGCTACCGGGGAGATTCCGCAGGGGTCTGTTGCACAGGCAAAACAGGCGCTTGAGAATCTGGCAAATCTGCTGCAGGCGGCCGGCTGTACGATGTCGGATATTGTAAAGACAACGGTATTTATAAAGGAAATGAATGATTTTACGCTGATAAATGAGGTATACGAAACATTTTTTGAAAAGGATTACCCGGCGAGAAGCTGCGTGGAAGTGGCGCGTCTTCCCAAAGATGTACTGATTGAGGTAGAAGCGGTCGCGTATAAAAAAGAACAATAGAGGAAAACTAAAATATGTGAGATACGCTGATAAAGGCGGCGTAATCTCACATATTTCATATTGCGGCATATGATATACGCAAGGTCGATGAAATCTGTCGCAGGCGTTAAGCCGGACGCAGCCATAAAGCGGCATGCTTCCTTATGCAGATTTTTAAGCATATACATCAATATTGCCGCCAAGTTCCGGTGTGACAGACTGTTCCATCATTTTTGTGAGTGCGCTCCCGTAAGCTTCGTTTGAATCAAGCGCTTTTGAAAGCATTGCGGTGCCGACTGCTTCAGCAAGGCTACCGGAGTCCACAAAAGACAAAGAACTGAGTGCCGCACTGACATTTCCAATATCCATAGAAATCCCACCTTTCCTCTCATCTGATTCTATTATCGCACAGCACTGATTAAAATGCAAGGCAAACATAAAAAAGGAGAAAGCAAGATATGTATGATGTTATTATAATAGGAAGCGGGCCGGCAGGGCTTTCTGCCGCAATATACGCAAACCGGGCAAAACTTGATGTACTGGTGATTGAAAAGGCGCCGTTTAGCGGCGGTCAGATTGTCAATACCTGTGAAGTTGACAATTATCCTGGCCTGCACGGGATTGGAGGATTTGACCTTGCAGACAGGTTTCGTTCCCATGCACAAGCAATGGGAATGAAGAGTGTGACAGAGAAAGTCGTTTCCGTTGATTTTTCTGGTGATGTGAAGAAAGTGACTACAACGGAGCAGACATATGAGAGCAGGACAGTTCTGATCGCAACCGGAGCTTCGCACCGGAAACTGGATGCGGCAGGCGAGGAAGCGTTTTCGGGCAAAGGCGTTTCTTACTGTGCAACCTGCGACGGAGCTTTTTTTCACGGAAAAGATGTCGCCGTTGTCGGCGGGGGCGATGTGGCGCTGGAGGATGCGCTGTTTTTGGCCAGAGGTTGCGGCAAAGTTTATCTTGTGCACAGACGTGATGTATTTCGCGGGGCAAAAATATTGCAGGAAGCGGTAGAGAAAACGAAAAATATTGAAATTTTCCGGGATACCATAGTGGAGGAGATCAAAGGAGAAGAACAGGTATCCGAACTTTTGCTTTTTCACACAAAAAAAGAAGAACACAGTACCATAGCAGTCAGCGGAATCTTTATTGCGGTCGGCCTTCACCCGAATACGGAGCTGTTCAAAGGAAAAGTCGGGATGGATGAGGGCGGCTATATTATAGCGGGAGAGGATTGCATCACGGACTGCACTGGCGTGTTTGCGGCGGGTGACGTCAGGACAAAGCGGCTTCGCCAGGTGATTACCGCAGCGGCCGACGGAGCAAATGCGATTACATCCATAGAGCGTATGCTCTGACAGATGATTCCATGCAGCGCCAAAGACAAATGAGAAGCAGAGTATGAGCCGGAAAAGATTGACAGATCGGCGGGGAGAGCGTGTCATAAAGCCCTCCAATTCTTCTGACCTTCTTACCAAAATGTAAAGATACTGTGAAATAAGTATGAACAGAAAGTCCGGGAGCACTGCGATCCCGGGCTTTTTTTCCGCCTGCCGCATTGTATCTGATTTAGTCCCAAAATAACGGTTGACAGAACAGGACAGCTTTGTTATAATAGCTTCGTAAAAAGTTGTAACAAAGTTGTAACAAATCACATGCGAATGAAATATCCTACGGAGGGATTTATGAACAGAAAAATAGCATTGAGGATAACGGGCGGTATTATGGCAGGGGCGATGTTCCTCTGCAATCCGGAGATACATACATACGCAGCGCCGGTTGCAGGCGTTTCCGATGTCATTGAGACAGGCGTGGGAGCGGGAGCTTCCGTCGGCGTCTCCATGGCAATGACAGACTGTATGCTTGCGAGCGTCGGACAGGTCAGTGCAAACGGTGTTCCGATTGTAAAATCCGAATATGCCGATATTGCAATTGCACAGGTAGACAATTTTGTCAATGTGCGTACCGAGACAAATACGGAGAGCGAGGTAGTCGGAAAACTTTACAACAACTCAGCGGCAACTGTACTGGAGGTTACAGACGACGGCTGGTATAAGATTGCCTCCGGTAACGTGGAGGGCTATGTAAAATGTGAATATGTCGTTACCGGCGACGAGGAACTGGCGAAGAAAGTCAGTACGCGTTATGCAAAGGTAAATACGACAACCTTATATGTCAGAAGAGAGCCGACAACGGAAGCCGGCATTCTCACAATGGTTCCGATTGAGGACGATCTTGTCGTGCTGGACGAGTCTATTGACGGCTGGGTAAAAGTTACGACAGAAGAGGGAGAGGGGTATGTGTCGAAAGACTATGTCTCTTTGTCCACGGAATATGTACATGCAGAATCAAAAGCCGAGGAAGAAGCAAGGCTTGCAAAAGAAGAGGCGGAGAGAAGAGCGGCGGCAGAAGCAGCAGAGGCTGCGAGAAGAAAGAGCGCAGCGAAGAATGCAGCAAAAAGCGCATCCGCTTCTTCCGGAAAGAGCAAAGCTACATACAATGCGCCGAGCGGATCAAACGGACAGGCAGTCGCTAATTTTGCAGGTCAGTTTGTCGGCAATCCATATGTATATGGCGGCACCAGCCTGACAAACGGGGCGGATTGTTCCGGATTTGTTATGAGTGTATATGCTAATTTCGGAATCGGTCTTCCGCACTCCTCAAGCGCGCTGCGCGGCGTAGGGTATGAAGTCGGACTGGGGGATGCGCAGCCGGGCGATATCGTCTGCTACAGCGGACATGTGGCAATCTATGTAGGAAACGGTACGATTGTACATGCGAGCACACCGTCGACAGGTATCAAGTATTCCAGTGTTAATTACCGTTCACCAATCTGTGTAAGACGAATTTTCTAATTCTCTATTTATAGAAATAGGACTGCCGGAATATGGCAGCAGCGTATCGAATATTTTGTGAGAACGCTGCCATATTCCGGCAGTCTGTTGTTGTTTTACAGAATCAGGGTGTCAGAAGTACCTTAATCTTTACAGGAAATTTCTTCCTGATTATTTTTTGTACACAGTTCACAAAAAATTGTACGAATCGACAAATACTACAGAAATTTTCTTCCTGTATTCACATATTTATCCACAAAGAACAGCATTAAAACAGCAAAAAAATGAGTTATACACGAAGTTATACACATTATCCACAAAATAAAACGAAATTTTGCAATGCAGCAAAAATAAAAAACAGAACAAATGTTTTGGTAATTTTTGTAAAATCTGGTATATTTTATGAATTAAATATGGAAAAACTTGCAATTAAACAATCGGTTTGCTATACTATTCGGGTATATTTTTGAAGAACAATAGAAATAATACAGGTGTAACATGATTAAACGAATTGAAGTATTGGGAATTGAACTTGATAATTACACAGTCAGGGAAGCAATCCGCCAGGTGGAGGTTTTTCTGGAAGATCAGACGTTGAATACGATTGAGTGCATTACGATGCAGATGTTGATGGATGCACAGACGGACAGCGTTTTAAAGGATACGCTGTCAGCGTTAAACCTGACGGTGGTGGGCGAGAAACAGATCTTGCAGGCGATGGGTATCAACGACGCGCAGCGGCTGCGGGAGGTTAAGGACAACGACTTTCTGTCCGAATTTTTCAAACGGCTGGAACGCAATAAAAAAAGAATTTTTTTACTTGGGCAGACGTCAGAACAGCTTGCGGAGTGCAGGGATATAATGATGCAGAAATTTCCGAAGCTGTTGTTTGCCGGAGAGTATGCAATGGAACATTGCGGCGGGGATGCGGAAGCGGTGATCAACGATATGAACGTTACGACGCCGGATGTTGTTCTTTCGGTTCTTCCAAGTCCGTATCAGGAACATTTTCTGGCTGAACACAAAGATAAAATTAATGCAAACGTCTGGTGCGGTTTGGGGTCAAAGGAGATCGGAAATGCGAAGACAGGCGTCAGAGCTTTTTTCCAGGGGAAAATGCAGATCAGCCGTTTTAAAAACACGATCAATCAATATGAAGAAATGAGGTAGCTATGCGGATACGCCATACAATGTTTTTCGATTATCTGCTTTTGGTTGTGGGGACCGGTATGATGGCATTTGGAATCCAGTGTATCTACGATCCGATGAATCTTGTCACGGGCGGTTTTGTGGGAATTTCAATTATTGTAAAGAAAATCAGCGAGGGATTGTATGCGGGTGGAATACCGCTTTGGTTTACAAATGCGGTTTTAAACATTCCTGTATTTGTCGCAGGATATTTTATCAAAGGAAAACAATTTGTGCAGAGAGCCTTTTTTGGAACCGTTCTGCTGTCGGTATGGCTGTATTTTATTCCGATGCGCGATTTTGCGCAGGGAGATTTTGCGCTTGCGGTGATTTTCGGCGGATTGATTTATGGCGCAGGCCTTGGATTTGTGCTGCTTGCAAAAGCGACGACCGGCGGTACCGATATGGTAGCGTCCATTTTGCATCATTATCTGAAACAATATTCTATCATACAGATAATGCTTCTGCTGGACGGAATTATTATATTGACAGGTCTGTACTTCTTTGGCCTGCATGAAGCGCTCTATGCTCTTGTGGCAATTTTTGTGACCAGCAAAGTATCCGATACGATTTTAGAAGGCCTTAAATTCTCCAAAGCCGCATATATTATAACCGATCAGTACGAACTTGTGGCAAAGCGTATTATGCAGGAGTTAAATCGCGGCGTCACAGGGCTTTCCGTGTCCGGGATGTATTCGGGCGAGAAAAAGTGTATGCTTTACTGCGTTGTCTCCAAAAAAGAAATTATCAGGGTAAAAGAGATTGTGGCACAAGTCGATTCCAAAGCGTTTGTCATTGTTTCGGATGCGAGGGAAGTTTTTGGGGAAGGATTTCTTACCTCGCTTTAAACGGGGATGCGGAAAACGGTGTGAACGGTCGCAAAATTGCATAAAAATGTCTGAATTTTATGTATTACCTCTTTCTTTTTTTGTTGTTTTGCATTAAAATAAATTGCGTAGTGACAGAGCTATTTTTCAGGCATCAAGAAGGAGCAGAATATATGATTTCAAATCAGATACTTCAGAATACAATTGACGGTTTGAAAGGAATTACAAGGATTGATCTGTGTGTGATCGATGCGGAAGGCAAAGTTGTCGCAACAACTTTTTCCGAGGCGGATCAGTACATAGAGCCTGCGCAGGCGTTTGTTGATTCTCCCGCAGACAGTCAGCTGGTAAACGGATTTCAATTTTTTAAAGTATTTGACGAGCATCAGCTGGAATATGTGCTGCTGGCAAGCGGCGACGGCGACGATGTTTATATGGTGGGAAAAATTGCCAGTTTTCAGGTACAGAATCTTCTGGTAGCATATAAGGAGAGGTTTGACAAGGACAATTTTATCAAAAATCTTTTGCTCGATAACCTTTTGCTGGTCGATATCTATAATCGCGCAAAAAAACTGCACATTGACACAGAGGTGCGCAGGGTCGTGTTTATTGTGGAGGTAAACAGGGAAAAGGAGACAAACGAGCTGGAGAAAATCCGCAGCATCTTTGGCGCGAAGACAAAAGACTTTGTGACGGCTGTAGATGAAAAAAATATTATCGTAGTACGAGAGGTTGCTGATCACGAGGGATATGCAGAGTTAGACAAGACAGCGGAAGCGATTGTAAATCTGTTTCATTCAGATGCGGACAATGAGGTTCATGTCGCATACGGAACTATAGTAGGAGAGATCAAAGAAGTATCGCGCTCTTACAAAGAGGCTCGTATGGCGCTTGACGTGGGAAAAATCTTTTTTGAGGAGAAAAAAATTATCGCCTATTCGACGCTGGGGATCGGACGTCTGATTTATCAGCTGCCGATTCCGCTTTGCCGGATGTTTATCCGGGAGATCTTTGACGGAAAGTCGCCGGATGATTTTGACGAGGAGACGCTTGTAACAATCAATAAATTTTTTGAGAACAGCCTGAACGTGTCAGAGACGTCAAGACAGCTCTATATTCACAGAAATACGCTTGTTTACCGTCTGGATAAACTTCAGAAATTTACCGGTCTTGATCTGCGGATTTTTGAAGATGCGATCACTTTTAAAATTGCACTGATGGTTGTAAAATATATGAAGTACATGGAGTCAATGGATTATTAGAAAGGCAGACGTATGATAGAGTTGGAACATGTCAGCAAGGCATATTCAGCAGGGGTTCCTGCACTCAATGACGTGAATCTGAGCATAGACGCGGGTGAATTTGTATTTATTGTAGGCGACAGCGGTTCGGGAAAATCAACGCTGATTAAGCTTCTGTTAAAAGAACTGGAACCGACGTCCGGTGTAATTACGGTAAACGGCAGAAAGTTAAACAAAATAAAGAGAAGGCAGATTCCGAAATTTCGGCGCAATATCGGCGTTGTGTTTCAGGATTTCCTTCTGTTAAAGGACAGAAATATATATGACAATGTTGCATTCGCTCAGAAAGTCATCGGGGAATCGGGACGTTCTATTCGAAAAAACGTACCGAGTATGCTCTCGATGGTAGGGCTCGCCGCAAAATACCGTTCGCGTCCGCAGCAGCTTTCCGGCGGAGAGCAGCAGCGCGTTGCAATTGCAAGAGCACTGATCAATAAGCCGCGCATTCTGCTTGCCGATGAGCCAACCGGTAATCTGGACAGCAATAACGCATGGGAAATTATGAATCTGATGGATGAGATCAACAGAACAGGTACGACAGTAATCGTTGTTACGCACAATCTGGAAATTGTTAAGGCAATGGACAAACGTGTGATTACGATTCACCGCGGGGTGGTAGTCGGCGACAGCAGGAATGAGGACGGCGATGTCTCGTTTGATATTTTTGATGAACAGGAGGATGAATTTTTCTCGAACAGTTTTGGCGGGGCGGATGACGGAGGTGACGCTGAACGATGAGGATTAGTACTTTCTTTTATACGATTCAGCAGGGGATCGTCAATATCTGGCGAAAAAAGACATCTTCGCTTGCATCGGTTGCTACAATGACTGCATGTATCTTTCTTTTTGGACTTTTTTATATGATTGTTGTCAATTTTCAATCCATGGTAAAGGATGCGGAGTCGCAGGTTGCGGTTACAGTTTTGTTTGAACCGGGCATTTCCGATCAGCGAATCGAAGAAATCGGAGAACTTTTGGACGAGAGAGTGGAAGTTTCCGAATATAAATTTACTTCCGCGCAGGAGGCCTGGGACAGTTTTAAGGATGTTTATTTTGAGGGAAATGAACAGGCTGCGTCAAGTTTTGCCGGGGATAATCCGCTGGCAAACTGTGCAAGCTATGCAATTTACATGAATGACATTTCGATGCAGAATACGCTGGTGACATTCTTAAAATCAGTTGAGGGAGTGCGTGAAGTCAAGGAGTCCAAGGAAATAGCGGCGACGCTGACGGATTTTAACAGTCTGGTGGGTTACATATCGGCGGGGATTATTCTCGTTTTGCTCTGCGTGGCAGTTTTTTTGATCAGTTCAACCGTTGCAGCGGGCGTTGCAGCGCGCAAGGAGGAGATACGAATTATGAAGCTGATCGGTGCGTCGGATTATTTTGTGCGGGCGCCTTTTGTTGTTGAGGGAATATTAATCGGGATTATCGGAGCGCTGATACCGCTTGGGATTTTATATCTTGTCTATGACAAAATCATCCAGTATATCTCCGGAGAGTTCAGTGTCATTGGCAGAATGTTAAATTTTTTAAGTGCAAAGGAAGTATTTCATATATTGATCCCCGTAGGATTGATCCTTGGAGTGGGTATCGGCCTGCTCGGAAGCCGTATCACAATTCGCAAACACTTAAAGGTATAAAAAAGCAATGACTGAAAAAGCAAAATTACGGAAAAAGCGTTTGGCAGTTCTTAGCATTCTGTTTTTGCTGATCTGCATGACGGCGCCGGCATCGGCATCATCGAAAAAAAATGTATCTCCAAAAAAATCGGCGTCTTTAAAAAATGCTGAAAAAGAAAAAGAAGAATTGGAAAGCGAGTTGTCTCTGGTACAACAGACGATTTCCGAATTGAAACAGACGAAAGGAAATGTGGAGGACAAAATTGTCGAATTAAACAGGCAGCTTGTTGGTATTTCGGCGCGCATTGAGGAGCTGGAAAATGAGCTTACGCAAAAAAACGAGGAAATTCTTGCTGCAAGGGAGGCGCTTATGGCAGCAAAATTAAAAGAAGAGCAGCAATATGAGGATATGAAAGTGCGGATTCAGTATATGTATGAAAATTCACACCGTTCTTATATGGAAGTGCTTGTCAATGCGCAAAATATTGTTGATCTTTTGAATATGGTCGATTATATCTCTCAGATCCAGAGTTATGACAGGCAAAAGCTTGCGGAATACGAGCAGACCGTTGCCGATATCAACGAAAAGGAGCAGAGGCTCAAACAGGATTACGAAGATCTGGAAATGATGAAACAATCGGTTGAGGATAACAAAGCGTCGGTTGCCGCGATGATGCGGGAACGGGAAAGCGAGCTTTTAAGTCTCTCCGTGGATATCGGGCAGGCACAGAGCGAGGCGGCATATTTTGAGGCGGAGATTCAGGCCCAGGAGGAAGTGATCGCCGCGATCAAGCGGGCAGAAGCAGAAAAGGCGGCGGCGGGCGTAGCAAACCACACGTATACCGGCGGACCGTTTTTATGGCCGTGCCCTGGCAGCACACGTGTGACAAGCGAGTATGGGCCAAGGGAAGTTCCGACGACAGGAGCATCGGCCGATCACAAGGGAATTGATATCGGCGCGCCGGGCGGTTCAGATATTATAGCGGCGGCGGACGGTACGGTGAGGGCCGCGACTTACAGCAGCGCAGCCGGCAACTATGTGATGATAGATCACGGCAGCGGGCTTTATACGGTTTATATGCATGCATCGGCTCTGCTGGTTTCGGCCGGAGATGAAGTAAAAGCCGGAACCGTGATCGCAAAGGTCGGCAGTACCGGGATTTCAACCGGAAATCATCTGCATTTTGGCGTTTCTTTAAACGGAGTTTATGTCAGCCCATGGACATATCTGGGCGGATGAGGAAAGGGGGGAGGATGTCTTTGCGCAGGGCATCCTCTTTTGCCGATCGTTTGACTAATCGGCAGGATGATAACATATTATAAATAGAAATGCTGCCTGATAGGAGAGAAAATGGAAAGACTGGAAAAAGAGCAGGATGAGTTTGACCCGAAAAGAGAACAGGAGAAAGAAAATGCGCGTATTTTACGCAGAGGCGTACGCAATGGCGTTGTCGGTACGCTTGCCGTACTGTCAATTGGTCTGTTCTTTCTCTGTACGCTGACCGGAAAAAAGATTGAATTTCGAAACAATTATCAAACTGACAGAGAGATTTTGAGTGATGAAGTCAAAGGGAAGATTAAAGAGCTGGATGCGTTTGTCAGTGCATATTATTATGATGAATCTGATATAAAAGAACTGCAGGACGGAATCTGCCAGGGGATGATCGCAGGCCTGGGGGACCGGTATTCCGCCTACTATAACAGGGAAGATTATCAGCAGATGCTTATCAGTACAAACGGGGAATACTATGGGATCGGAGCCGGTCTGCAGCAGGATAAGGATACGATGGTTGTCACGATCTCAAAAGTATATGACGGCACGCCGTCCGAGGAGGCCGGTCTTTTGGTTGACGATGTTGTTTTGTCGGTGGACGGTACGGATGGAACGTCGATGGAGGTCACGGATCTGGTTACGCTGATACGCGGCGAGGAGGGAACAACAGTTCATCTTGCTGTATACCGTCCTTCCACGGGGGAAAATCTGGAATTTGACGTCGAGCGCAAAAACATTACGCTTCCAAGCGTAGCGCATGAAATGCTTTCCGACCATATCGGTTATATTTTAATTGAGAGCTTTGAGCGCAATACCGCAAAACAGTTTAAAGACGCGTATCAGGACCTGCAGTCGCAGGGGGTGCGGGCGCTGATTATTGATCTGCGCTATAACGGGGGCGGTCTTGTGGATTCTGTGGTGGAAATTTTGGATGATATCCTGCCGGAAGGTCTGCTGGTCTATGTAAAAGACAAGGCGGGCAACCGCAAAGATTATACGTCGAGCGGCGACACGCAGATCAATCTGCCAATTGCTGTTTTGATCAATCAGGACAGCGCGTCTGCGTCCGAAATATTTGCAGGAGCCATTAAGGATTATGAGTATGGTACTTTGATCGGCACAAAAACGTTTGGCAAGGGAATTGTCCAGAATATATTTCCGCTGGAGGACGGAGATGCTGTGAAACTGACGACGGCAAAATATTTTACCCCAAAAGGGAATTATATCCATGGTGTCGGGATTGAGCCGGATATCGAACTCGAATACGAATATCTGAATCCCGATGGAGATGAGTACGAAAAACAATACGATAACCAGCTGCAGAAAGCGATCGAAGTATTGCAGGGGAAATGAGAAGCGTTCTTAAGGCATGACAGAGTGTAAGCATAAGCATAAAAAAGGATCAGGGTACAGGATGAAGAAAACGATTTGCCGAATTTTGACAGGGGGATTGCTGCTTGCGTGGATGATACTGATTTTCTGTTTCTCCGCACAGCCCGCGAAAGAGTCTGGAGAAGTCAGCGGAACTCTGGCATACCGGATGATCAGAATTGCAGATGAAATAACGGGAAACCGTCTGAGCGACCGGCAGAAAGAAGTGTATGCACAGCTGTTAAATCCGCCGCTTCGCAAGGCGGCGCATATGACGGAATATGCAGTGCTGGCATCGCTTATGTTTTTGTTTTTCAGTTGTATGGATGTAACAAAGCGGCGCTGTTATATGCTCTGTCTCCTGCTGTCCCTTTTGTATGCCGCATCAGACGAATTTCATCAGCTTTTTGTGCCGGGACGGTCCGGCAGCGTAAAAGACGTTCTGATCGACGGTACGGGAGCTGTGATCGCTGTGGCGCTGACAGCCGGTATCGCAGCGATTCGGCGGCGCAGCCTGCAGAGAAGAGAAAAATAGAAAAAGTGGAAACGGTTATTTGAAACAGTTTTGTTTCTGATAATAGACACTAAAAAATGAAAGAGGTGATACTGTGGTAGAATTAGATCAATTTAAAGTGACCCTGAACGCATACAGGGCGCCGCTGCAGGAAGTGAGGGATTCACTTTGACCTGCCAAATAAAGAACAGCAGGCAGAGGAGTTAGAGCGTGAGATGGAAGCGCCCGATTTCTGGGAGCAGCCCGAATTATCTCAGAAAAAAATGAAGCAGTTAAAAAGCATCAAAGACGATATGGAAGCTTACAAAGCTTTAAAGACACAGTTCGAGGATATGGAGACGTTGATTGAGATGGGATATGAAGAGAACGACGCCTCATTGATTCCCGAAATTGAAGAATTGCTCAAAACATTTACCGAATCTTTTGAAAATATCAGGATTAAGACGCTTCTGTCCGGCGAATACGACGGCTGCAATGCGATTGTCTCGCTGCATGCGGGCGCCGGCGGAACAGAATCGTGCGACTGGGCCTCCATGTTATACCGTATGTTTTCCAGATGGGCCGACGATAAGGGATTTTCTGCCGAGGTGCTTGACTTTTTGGATGGGGACGAGGCGGGAATAAAATCCATTACCTTTCAGGTGAACGGGGATAATGCTTACGGATATCTGAAATCGGAAAAGGGTGTGCACCGCCTGGTGCGCATTTCACCGTTTAATGCCGCCGGAAAACGACAGACTTCGTTTGTTTCCTGCGATGTGATGCCTGATATAGAGGAGGATGTTGACGTATTGATTAATGAGGACGATCTTCGGATTGATACTTATCGTTCCAGCGGGGCCGGCGGCCAGCATATCAATAAGACATCGTCCGCAATACGAATTACGCATCTTCCGACCGGAATTGTCGTACAGTGCCAGAATGAGCGCTCGCAGTTTCAGAACAAGGATAAAGCCATGCAGATGTTAAAAGCAAAGCTGTATCTTTTAAAACAACAGGAAAATGCAGAGAAAGCGGCAGGCATACGAGGAGAGGTGACGGAGATCGGGTGGGGAAACCAGATACGCTCCTATGTGATGCAGCCATACACCATGGTCAAGGATCACAGAACTGGGGTGGAAACCGGAAATGTAGACAGTGTGTTAGACGGCAGGATAGATATTTTTATGAACGGTTATCTGAAGTGGCTTTCTCTGGGATGTCCGAAGAGATCCGGCCAGGACGAAGAAACATAAAATGGAGGATTACGATGGGAATTATAAAAGCTGTTGCACAGTCGATAGGAGGAGGGCTTGCGGACCAGTGGCTTGAGGTGTACGAGGCTGCTGATATGGGCGGGCATACGGTATTTACGGCCGGTGTCGCAAAGCGAAATGGCCAGAATACAAAAAAGACCTCTAATACGGTATCTAACGGTTCTGTGATCCATGTATATGACAATCAGTTTATGATGTTGGCAGACGGCGGCAGGGTTGTGGACTATACGGCGGAGCCGGGGTATTACAAAGTGCAGAATTCGTCTATGCCATCCATGTTTAACGGGGAGTTTGGCGAATCGCTGCGAGAGGTATTTGGTCGTATCAGATACGGCGGAACGCCGTCGTCGGCGCAGAAAGTATATTTTATTAATCTGCAGGAAATCAAAGGGATTAAATTCGGAACAAGAAATCCGATCAATTATTTTGATAATTTTTATAATGCCGAACTGTTTTTGCGTGCACACGGCACATATTCGGTGAAAATTACAAATCCGCTGTTGTTTTATTCCGAGGTGATACCGAGAAATAAAGAGCAGGTGGAGATTGATTCCATTAATGAGCAGTATCTTTCCGAATTTTTGGAAGCGCTGCAGTCGTCCATCAATCAGATGTCGGCAGACGGGACACGTATCTCCTTTGTCACTTCGAAAGCGAGAGAGCTTGGAAAATATATGGCGGATACGCTTGACGAAGAGTGGAACAGGATGCGCGGTATGGAAGTGCAGTCAGTCGGGATTGCGAGTCTGACCTACGACGAGGAATCACAAAAGCTGATCAATATGCGCAATCAGGGTGCGATGCTGGGCGATCCGTCTGTCCGGGAGGGTTATGTACAGGGGGCGTTTGCAAGGGGAATGGAAGCGGCAGGTTCCAATGCAAACGGCGCTATGGCAGGATTTATGGGCATGGGCGCCGGCATGAATGCCGGCGGAGCTATGATGGGAACGGCTTCCCGGACAAATCTTGCGCAGATGCAGATGAATCAACAACAGGCTGCGCGGTCTGCCCCTGCCCAAAATGAATGGGCATGCGCCTGCGGTGCAAAAAACAGCGGGAAATTCTGCAGTAACTGCGGGAAACCGGCGCCTGCGGCGGAATGGGTATGCGCCTGCGGCACAAAAAACAGCGGGAAATTCTGCAGTAACTGCGGGAAACCGGCGCCTGCAGCGGAATGGGTATGTGCCTGCGGCACAAAAAACAGCGGGAAATTCTGCAGTAACTGCGGCGCTGCGCGCGTTTAAACGGGAGGAATTTTATGGCGTCGATCAGTTATAAATGTCCGAATTGTGACGGTGAATTGCTGTTTGACCCTGCGTCGCAGCAATATAAATGCGAATATTGCATTTCTTATTTTACACAGCAGCAGTTAGACGACATGGCCCAGGAACAGGCGCAGGACGAGAGCGGGCAAAACGAGCGAAAAGAGGACGAGGCCGTTGTCTATCACTGTCCCTCCTGCGGTGCGCAGATTGTCACCGACAGTACGACGGCGGCGACGTTTTGTTACTACTGTCAAAATCCTGTCGTACTTGGCGGCCGGCTGGAGGGACGGTATCTGCCGGATCTTGTAATTCCGTTTGAGATTACAAGAGAAAAAGCGGTGGAGGGATTTCTTGCATATATAAAAAAGAAGAAATTTGTCCCGCGCTCTTTTTGGAACAGAGATCAGATTGAGCGCATTTCCGGTGTGTATTTTCCCTATTGGCTCTATGATGTAACATATGATGGAAACATACAGGGAGAAGCGAAAAATATACGTACCTGGCGTTCCGGGAATGTGCAGTACACGGAGACAAAACAGTATCGGATTTTGCGCGACGGGCAGATAACGCTGAAAAATTTATCCGTAAATGCGTTAAAGAAAGCAAACGCTGTGTTAGCGCAGGGGATTCTGCCATACCGGTTTGAGACGATGAAGCCTTTTCGGATGGGATATCTGTCCGGATTCCTGGCTGAACGGCGTGATGTGGAACGGGAAGAAATGCAGGCAGATGTGCGCAGTACGATGAAACAACATGCAAAAACGCTGATGACGGATACCATTGCGGGGTACAGCTCTGTTTCGGTGCATCATGCCGCATTTCGTGAGACAGATGAGAAATTCAAATATGCCCTTTTTCCGGTTTGGACAATTACATACAAAGCAGCGGAAAATAACGTCTATTTTTATTCCATGAATGCACAGACAGGAAAGGTATGCGGGAAATTGCCGATTCACTATGGGAAAGTATTGCTGGTAAGCGTTCTTTCTGCACTGGCGGTTTTTGCAATCGGACTGGCAGGAGGATATTATTTATGGTGACAGGTCAGGCATATCCCAAAAAGGCGGCAGCCGGTTTTTTGGCTGCGTTGTTTTTGATTCTACATTGTATTGCGCCAGTTCTGGCTGCGCAAATCGGTAATGTCTACGACGATGCAGATATTTTAACGGAAGAGGAAATTGTCGAGTTGAACGGGAAACTTTCTGCATTTTCGGAAGAATCGGGATGGAGCATCTATGCAGTTACAACTGATCATGCAGGAGGCAGGACATCCAGGCAGTACGCAGACGACTTTTTTGACGCGCATACTGCAGGAGGGGAAGACGGGGCTGCGCTGCTGATTGATCTTGACAACCGCGAAATCACAATTTCTACCTGCGGCGCTGTCATTCGTTTTATGACAGATCAGAGGATTGAGCGTACATTGGATGACGCGTTTGCATATGTCAGTGACGGCGCGTACAAAGATTGTTTTCTTCGAATGCTGTCCGGTCTTGAAAATGCTTATGAGGATGGGGTACCGGAAGGGCAGTATAACTATGATGAGCAGACCGGGGAGATTTCCAGGTATCGTCAGATTACAGGATTGGAAGCGCTGCTCGCAGGTCTTGTTGCCTGTATCGTCGGGGTGATTGTCTTTATGTCGATTATCGGCAGTTATCGACTGAAATTTGGCGTTTCCGGATACGATGCACGTCAGTTTGGAAGCGTCAGTCTCAGCAGAAATGAGGATGTTCTGATCGGTCAGCATATCAGTCATCACAGGATACAGACATCAGGCGGTGGCGCCACGTCAAACCATAGCGGCACGCGCAGTACAACGCACCACAGCAGCAGCGGACGAAGTCATGGCGGAGGAAGCAGGAAATTTTGAAATTGAATTTTGGGAAAAGAGGTTGCGGCAGCAGCCTCTTTGTGTTATGATCTTTTTCGTGAAAACAGTTGTAAGCGTCCCAAAGACAGTGGAAAGAGGAAAGGATTGGAATTGTATGCAGGAAAAAGGACGTTTTTTTGTATTAAAAGAACGGGCGGTTCCGGATGTTTTGTTAAGGGTCGTAGAAGCAAAGAGACTGCTGGATTCCGGCAAAACAGCTTCCGTACAGGAAGCTGCCGAAAAAATGGGAATCAGCAGAAGTTCTTTTTATAAGTACAAAGACGATATTTTTCCGTTTCATGAGACGGCGAAAGGCAAGACGATCACAATGGTGATTCAGCTGGACGATGAACCCGGTTTACTCTCGGTCGTGTTAAAGGCAGTGGCTGAAGTTCATGCAAATATTTTAACAATTCATCAGAGCATCCCGATTAACGGAATTGCATCGCTGACGCTTAGCATTGATGTTTTGCCGCAGACCGGGGATATTGAGGAAATGGTTGCTCATATCGAGGAACAGGACGGTATTCATTATGTGAAAATACTGGGCAGCGAATAGTGTGAGAAGAACTTCTAATCGCTCACAGCAAAGGCTGTTTCGCGAAGAAGTTCTAAGTCTCACACCAGAGAATCCCCAAAAACAGGGAATTCTCCGCGCGGATATGAGTCGCGGCAGAGCCGCGACATGGAAGTCAGGAAAGGAAAGGGAATAATAATGAAAGCAGCAGTAATGGGATACGGCACAATCGGTTCCGGCGTAGTAGAAGTATTGCAAGTAAACCGGAAGAGCATCGCGAAACGTGTTGGAGAAGAGATAGAGGTAAAATATATTCTGGATATCAGAGATTTTACCGGATCACCGATTCAGGATAAAATTGTTGATCATTATAAGATCATCGCAGACGATCCGGAAATAAAAATAGTAGTGGAGACAATGGGCGGTGTGGAACCTGCTTATACATTTGTAAAAGAAATGCTCAAAGCCGGCAAGCATGTTACCACATCCAATAAAGCGCTGGTCGCAGTGAAAGGAGCGGAACTGCTTCAACTTGCAAGAGAAAAGAACGTAAACTTTATGTTTGAGGCAAGCGTTGGCGGCGGTATTCCGATTATCCGTCCTCTATTGTCCTGCCTGACTGCAGATGTCATAGAGGAAATTACGGGTATTGTGAACGGGACGACAAACTATATGATGACAAAAATGTCACAGGACGGAATGGCATTTGATGAGGTTTTAAAAGATGCGCAGGAAAAAGGATTTGCGGAAAAAGATCCGACAGCCGATATCGAAGGATACGATGCCTGTCGTAAAATAGCGATATTGACTTCGATTGTAAGCGGACAGCAGGTTGATTACGAGGATATTCCGACAGAGGGAATTACAAAAATTTCAGCCGAAGATATGAAGTATGCAAAGATGGCGGGCCGGGCAATTAAACTTCTTGCAGTAAGTAAAAAAACAGATGACGGATATGCAGTCAGAGTAGCGCCTTACCTTTTAGAGCCGTCCCATCCGCTTTATGCCGTTAACGACGTATTTAATGCAATTTTTGTACATGGCAATGTTTTGGGAGATGCGATGTTCTATGGGAGCGGAGCGGGAAAACTGCCGACTGCGAGCGCAGTGGTTGCCGATATGGTAGAAATTGCAAAAAATGTCGGAAAGAATCTGCCAGTGGAATGGAAATCAGAGAAATTAATTCTGTCAGATCCCGGAAAAATGAAAAACCGCTATTTTGTTCGTACAACAGATCAGAAAGAGTCCATAGAAGCCGTATTTGGCGACGTAGAGTATTTGGAAGTACATGACCTGTCCGAGGAAATTGGATTTTTTACCGATGCGATGACCGAAGAAACCTACGAGGAGAAATCAAAACAGCTGTCAGAAATCGTGCAGATGATACGCGTAATTTAGGCGTGTCATCTGTTAGAAAAAAATTGTAAAAAAATGAAAAAAAGTGTTGACATACCAGATTTTAGGTGGTAATATAAACAAG
>CAMUHN010000034.1 GCA_947088675.1 uncultured Roseburia sp. | reverse complement strand
CCGTACCGAAGAGTAAGAAAAAAGCATATGCAAGTAAATTAAAACCGCTGAAAATAAAATAAAAGCGGAAGCAGAAAAACGGTGTCGTCCCCGGACGGCGCCGTTTTTTCTGTCTGGAATATATTGTCAGTATGTATTTTCCCGTTTTTCATGACCCGAAAAGCCGCGATGCAGGCCGCTTTTCGTCAAAATGATGTCTTGCTTTCACAGAAATTTCAAAGAATAATCCTTAAATAATAAAAATTTCACAAATATCTATGGAAAAATTATTTTAAATATGTTATTTTTATAGCAGAGTATCCTTTGGATGCAAGAAACTGTTGTTTAACTGTTGAAAGGAGGGAAGTATTTTTTGCCGTCAGATTTATGACGACAGAAAAAGCAGCAGAAAACCAATCTAAGAAAGGAAAAGAGAAAGAATTATGAGAAAAAAGAAAAGAGTTCTGTCATTTTTGACAGCAGCAGCGCTTTTTGTATCGTCGCTGTCCGGATCGTACGTCAGCGCAGGTGCGGAAACGGTACAGGGTGAGGAAGTATCTGCGCAGGCAGTTGAGAGCGTAGTATATTTGGAAGAGGATTTTGAGAGCTACGAAGCCAAAGAGATTATCAAATCTGTTGGGAGCGATATACCTGATAAGCCAGCGCCTGTTACACTGGGAAAAATTATATACGCCGCAGGGCGCAGGTCAAATGCAGCGCAAATTAATTGTAATGCAAGCATAGCAGGTACGGATGAAAATAAGTATCTATTTATCAAGGAAGATAGTATGGCCACTTCAGAGCGGGGTATTTCATTTACGTTTGATGCGGATATTCCGGAACTGAGCACGCTTTTACCAGGCAATAACACGGAAAATGAAGCAGGTATTCGCGAAATATCGAATGGGAGCGGGGATAACGGGAGTGTTTCCGGCGGAGAAGGACTGCTGGAGTTAAGCATGGACGTAAAATCGGATTCAGCTTTTACCCTGACTGGTTTTGCTCCGATTCCGGCAATTGCTTCGGAAGAGGGACTTGCACATCTTCGCGCAGTCATAGACCTTAAGAATCTGAAAAAGTATATAATTATCACAAACAATGCGGGGGATCTTACGTTTCAGAGGATTGAAGAAATCGGGACAGAGACAATAAAAGGTGCGACATTCTACCAGGGCGCAATGGAAGTATCTATTGACAATATTAAGATAGAGAGAAAAGCGTCTGATGTAGGTACACTTGTTGTTACAGTAAAAGATAAGGAAGGGAATCCGTTAACTGATGCATCTGTTGCAATTGCTTCTATGGAGGCGTTAAAAACAGATGAAAATGGCCAGGCTGCATTTGCATTGCCCAATGGTGAATACGAAGTGACAGTTACAAAGTCGGGTTATGAATTCACAGAGGGTAAGGATGAGGCTACTGCAACGGTCAATGTGGAATCCAATCATCAGACCTCAGAACTTACTTTAAGCAAAAAAGAATATGTAAAGATGCCGGATGTTGTCGAGATTAAAGACGGACAGGATTTTATTGCAGCGCCGAAAACAGGAGAGGAAGCTGCAAAAACGACAGCTTTTACGGCATATGTTGCAGATCAGTACGGACTTCCAATGACAGACGAAGAGTATACAAAAGAGTGGACGATATTCCCGGCAGGGACGGAAACGGCGGACCCGAATGTGACGATAGACCAGAACGGCGTTGTTTCTGTGTCTTCGGATTATTATTCCGATAATAAAATTTCAAAATTTGATGTAACGCTTTATGCGTTTACAGATGACAGAAACCAGAAAGTCAAAAAAACTCTTTCAGTCGGGACCAGCGATGTTATTTATTACGAGCCGATAAACTGGAAACAGGATGGCGGACTCGGTAACAGAGGAGGAAGCGTGAATCTTGCATCTGCAGTAACGCTGCCGACAGTTGCCAGCGTTATGGCCAATGTACAGTTCCCCAAAGGTACAGAAGGGCAGGTAACACTGGTTCTGGTATCTGACGGAGGAAATCTGGCCGGTATTCAGCTTCAGGCGGAAAACAGCACAATAAAGGCATGGACAGGATGGAAAGGAAATTCGGCATTCAACCAGAGCGGCGATGTGGATCAGTTTGAAAATTCAGGCGTACTGCTTACCGGTTATGATAAAGAAGTAATTCCTGTTACTTTTGTAATTGATCAGGAAAATAAGAGCATTTCCGTTTCTTCCGGTACCTCAACGGTAGCGCTTCCGTTTGCGGTATCAGCAGAGAAAATAACAGGATTTAAATTTGGACAGTATCGCAATTACGGGGCAGTAACGGTAGAAGATGTTATGGTATCGGAACCGGATAATAACTATCTCGCTATCACTGGAGATGCAGATTTTGCAAAAGTTTCCGGTAAGACTGTCACGAGGACATATGCGCTTGGTCAGTCTGTTATTGTTCCGGATGAAACATTCACATGGGCTGTTGCCGGTGATAATATGACAGGTATCACGCTGGAGAACGGAAAGCTTTCTGTTGCGGATACAGCTGCTCCGGGTACATATACAATTACGGCTGTCAGCACGGTTAATCCTGAGAAAAAAGCTGAATTTTCTGTTGAAATAGGTGATTTCCAGACATTTGAAGCAAAGAATGTACTCGTTTCCGGACCGAGAGCATATTCGGTGGGAGCAGATGCAAACGCTGTTTATAAGATTGCAAGCGCAAAGGATTCTTACGGCGATGATGTAGCGGAACTGCTTCCTGCGGCAGTGTGGAGTTCTGATAATGAGGATGTAATATCAATTACATCGAATGGTGTTGCGACAGCAAAAGCAGCAGGAACAGCAAATATAACAGCTAAAATTGTAAACGGAACGGCAGAGTCAACCGTGACGGTTCCGGTTATGGTTTCACAGTTTTTCCTTACCGCAGATGCTGCAGGTGACACTACTACAGTAGATACATCTTCTCTGATAAAAAATGATGCCATTATCGGATATCAGGTAACAACCGCAAAAAATGACGGCACCCTTGTTTCTAAAAAGGTAGAAACAACAGCTCCGACGACAGTCGATACAAAAGGGGCGGATAAACTTGAGATTACGCCGGTATTTAGTTATGCCATTGGAGATAAGGCAGGAAAGCTTGGGGAAGAACCGGGCTTTGATATTCATGTTCCAGTTGGAACTTATGATTTCAATGTAAAAAATGAGAAAGACCGTTGTGATGTTTATGTGAATACACAGCTGATCGTAAACAATATTCTTCAGGATGGTTCCACGCCAAATAATCTGGATGTGCATGATATTTATGTTAAGGAAGGGATTGCAACAATCTATACAGCTGATTACAGCGGCGGAAAAACTTCAAAAGATACAAATATCACGATTACGATCACGAAATCTCCTTCGATTGTCACAAGAAAATCGAAAGTATATGTTTTAGGTGATTCCCTGACCTGCATTTACTATAATGGCGGAAATGCAGAAAATAACCTGAAAACCGGATGGGGCCAGGTACTTCAAAATTATATAACAGATGATGTGGAAGTGGTTGATCTTGGCAACAGCGGAGTGACTGCGATCGGACTGCTTAGAACAGCATTTACTCAGATCCTTGCAAGTGCAAGGCCCGGTGATGTTGTAGTTCTTGAAAGTGGATATAATGACAGGACTTATGATACGCAGCCAATTATGAGAAATGCAGTTACGACGATGGTTAACCAGACAAAAGCGCTTGGAATAGATATTGTTCTGGTGTCACCAAATGCTTCGCCGCATGATTATAAGGCGGACGTTTCATGGACGTCTGTAATGAAAGAAGTAGCTGAGGCTACCTATTCGGATTATATTGACCTTGCAAAACTCAGCTATGACTTCCTGTATGAGACATATGGGACAGAGGTTGAATTAATTAAAGGAACATATACTGTATCAGATGATTTGCATGCAACATATCACGGTGCAAATAAATGGGCATCCGTAGTTGCAACTGAGCTTGCAAATCTCGGATATGGTGATATGGTAAAAGAGAATACCTATACATTTACAGATAAAAAAGGCAATCAAATTGCATGTACATCAAAGAAAACAGAGCTTTCAGATACGCAGAAAGCAGAGAAAGAGACGTTTGATGCTTATAAGACAGAGAAAGCGCAGACTGCGGAAGCTATGAAAGCGGCAGATGATTCGGCAGCGGTGACAGCGTTAATTGATCAGGCAAAAGCAAACATTCTTGCATTAAGGTTTAAAGCCGGAAAAACATTAGCAGAAAACCAGGAAATGGTTGATGCAATTATCACAAAACTGGCTGAGGATGTTAAGGCCCAGCGAGAATTAGATGCTGCAAATCCGGAAATTGGGTTTGAGAGTTACAAAAATGCTCAGATTGCAGCGGCAGAAAAACTTGCAGCAGCCGGCGATCCGGAGGCGGTACAGTCTCTGATTAATGCGGCAATTGACAGAATTCGTGAGCTTTCCTATGATGCAGATGCTACATTGGATGAAAACAAAGATCGTGTAAATGCAATTGTCACACAGTTAAATGCTGATATTAAGGCAGAAAGAGACAAAGTTAATGCTGCAGCTTTTGAAGCTTACAAGGCAGAGAAAGCAAACGAAGCGGGATCTCTTGCAACACCGACAGATTCGGCGGCAGTAACGGCGTTGATCACAGCGGCAAAAGAAGCTATTTTAGCACTTTCCTATGATGCAAATCAGAGTCTGGATGCGAATAAAGCAATCGTAGATAGCAAGATAGCAGACCTGAAAAAAGCGATTGAGACACAAAAAGCGACTGAGGCAGGAACAGGGAATGACGACCAGAAAAATCAGGCTGATTTCAATTCCTATAAAGCGCAGAAAGTGACGGAAGTGGCAGCGCTTGCAGCTGCAGGTGATTCTGATGCGGTAAAGAAATTAATTGACGCGGCAAAAGTAGCGGTTAATGCATTGAATTATGATGCGGCAAAGACACTGGCTCAGAATAAAGAGGCAGTGGATGCAATTGTAACAAAGGTGAAAGCGGATGTTGCAGCACAGCGCGCAAAAGATAATGCTGATGCGAAGACACCGCAGAAGAACGAGAGCTTTCCATCAAAAGGCGCGACCTATAAGATCACGGCTACCGGCAAAAAAGCGGCCGTTACTATGACAAAGGCGCCAAATGTAAAGAAAGTGGTTGTGCCGGATACTGTAACCTACAAGAATGTAAAATTCAAGGTTACAGCAGTTGCGGCAAATGCATGCAAAACCATTAAAAAATCGAAGATTGAAACACTTACAATTGGTAAGAATGTGACGACCATTGGTAAGAAAGCATTTACAAAGAGCACGAAATTAAAGATAGTTACGATTGGTGCGGCTGTGACAAAGATTGATAACGAAGCGTTCAGCGGATGTACCAAATTAAAGACAATCACAGTAAAGAGCACGAAAGTTAAAACAGTAGGGAAGAATGCATTTAAGAATACTGCTAAAAGTGCGAAATTTACATTCCCGAAGAAAAAATTCAACGACTACAAGAAGAAAATATTTAAAAACAAAGGGCAAAATAAGAAAGCGACTTATAAGAAAGGGAAATAAAATAAGAGAAAAGAATGTGAAACAGGTTTTTGGTTATCTTTGAATATTACCCGAAACAGAGCGGTGCATTTCAGTGCACCGCTCTGTTTTTTGGAGGAATGGACAATAAATTCAGTGATGTTTTGGCAAAGGGATATAATTTCCATAAATAATTTTAAATAATACCGGATTATTTATGAAAAATATATAGTAAATTTGTTTCAAGTATGCTATTCTAATAATAAAGTATCTAAAATTAAGATACAGGAAAAGATAGAAATTTCAGAAAGGAGGTATATGAAAAAAAAGGGATAGACCATGTAAATTTTGCATGGTGTGTAATGAATTATGAAAGGAGAAGTGAGATGCAATTTCAAAGATTTAAAAAATCATTGGCTCTTGGGCTTGCTGCGTTGATGGCTGTTGGCAGTATCACAATGACGCCTGCTACAGAAATTCAGGCGGCAGCAAAAGCGCCGACAAAGATTACACTCAGCGCTACAAAAAAGTCTGTTGAGGTGGGGAAAAACTTTACATTGAAAGTAAAATCGGTAACGCCGAAAACAGCATCAAAAAAAGTGACATTTAAGACAAACAATAAGAAAGTTGCCACAGTCACAAATAAAGGCGTAGTTACCGGAGTAAAGGCAGGAAAAGCAAAGATTACAGTTACATCTACGGCAAAGAAATCGGTAAAAGCAGTATGTAATGTAACAGTTACCGCTCCAAAAGCGAAATCAATCGTAGTAAAAAGTGCGGTAGATAAAACATTAGTTGTAGATGCAAAGAAAACGATCACAGTGAAACCATCCGTTCTGCCGGAGGGTGCTAAAGTATCAGGTTATACATATTCGATTAAAAATAAGAAAACAGCTACCATAGATAAAAAAGGCAAACTCAAAGGTGTAAAAGCGGGTAAGACGACCCTGACTATTAAGAGTAAAAAGACGGCAGGAATCAAAACACTGTCTTTGAAATTAAATGTCATTGTGCCTTCTGTACCGGTTACAGGTGTAAGCCTGAATCAGTCCGAATTAAATCTTGAGATTGGCGGAAATGCTTCCCTGACGCCGACTGTTGCGCCGGCTAACGCTACTTCCAGGCTGGTAAGCTGGTCTTCCTCAAAAGAGGATGTTGCAACAGTAGATGCAAAAGGGAATGTGAAAGCAGTCGCAGCCGGAACAGCGGTGATTACTGTTCAGACATTGGACAATGCTAAGAAAGCTGCCTGTAAAGTTACTGTTACCGAGAAGAGCGGCACTGTAACGCCGGAGATTATTCCGGTTCAGAGCGTAACCGTAACGCCGGCGGCAGCGTCAGTTGAAGTCGGAAAAACAGTAGCGCTGACAGCGGCGGTGCTCCCGGAGAATGCGACTGATAAAACAGTGACATGGTCTTCCAATCAGGCAGGCATAGCAGAGGTAGCTGCAAATGGAATTGTGACTGCAAAAGCAGCCGGAACAGCAGTGATCACTGCAAAAGCAGGAGACAAGACAGCCACAGCGACGATCACGGTGACGGCAGCAGCGCCGACGGATCCGGAAAAGCCGACAGATCCGGAGAAACCGACCGATCCGGTTGCGGTTGAGAGTGTTGAGCTGACACCAGAGTCTGCAGTGACAGAAGCAGGCAAAACAGTAACCCTGACAGCGACCGTACTGCCGGAGAATGCATCAGACAAGCAAGTTGTATGGACATCCGATAATGAAGCGGTAGCAACCGTAGCAGACGGTGTTGTCACAGCAGTGTCAGTCGGAAAGGCAACGATTACCGCGACTGCAGGCGGAAAATCTGCGACGTCTTCGATTACGGTAGTTGAGGCCGGAACGTTAGTTGAAGTTGAGAGCGTTGCGTTAGATAAGACAACGGCGAAATTAACTAAAGCGGGTCAGACAGTAAAATTAACGGCAACGGTACTGCCGGAGAATGCAACCGATAAAACAGTAATCTGGACATCGGATAATGAGGCGGTAGCAACCGTAGCGGACGGCGTTGTAACAGCAGTAGCCGAAGGAAAGGCAACGATTACCGCAGCTGCAGGCACAAAGACGGCTACGGCTGAGATTACAGTGGCATTTGCACCGCTTGTAGACCCTGACAGTGTAAAACATGACGACTATTATTACTGGCAGACATTTGCAGGGATTACAGATGCAACAACAATTGCAACATCGGCAAATGCGCCGGATCAATTGAAAATCGCAAACGATACGGAACACTGCAACTATCTGTCATTTGATTTTTCTGAAACAAGCGCCAATGCCCGCGGAGCGGTCATGGATTTTGCAGATGTAGATGTTTCCGCACAGGAGAAATATATTGTTGAATTTGATGCCGCGATAAAACCGGGCGATAACCAGAATACGCAGTTGGTTGTAAAAGGTACCGGATTTACATATGCATCAGCAACGATGAATGATGGCGCCGGAAAAAATTATCTGTTAAAACTGGATAATGGAAAAGGTGGATCTACAGAATACAAACTGAATGATGTTGTATCCGTGGAGATCCCGTCGGCAGAATGGTGCCATTACAAATTATTTGTAGATAAAGCGCAGAAGCTGATGTCTGTGACAATTACCGGTCAGTCAGACGTTATTTTGGATAAACATATCGTATCCTATAACGGGGACGGTAACGTTGCGGGTCTGTATATGCGCGCCGGAAGATATAAGCCGGTAGAGTCAGTGGATAATATTGCGGTAAGAGCAGTGGAAGAGACGGATGAGTTTGGCGAGCTTCCGGAAGAGACACTGATTGGCGCGGAATTTACTTCCTCGTTAAATCGGACGGTTGCTCAGCCTGCGGAGGGTGAGCCGGTACATTTGCCGATCACTGTCAAAGCAAACGGAAGTCTTGGAAATGATCTGACCGATAAAGTGACTGTAAAATGGACGACGGCAGGTCTTGATAATGAAGACGGCTACATTTCACTAACAAAAGAAGCAGGAACAGGAGAAGGCACAGACGGAGCCGCTGCGGAAGGTACTACAGTATTCTTTAATGTAAGAAACGGTGTTTCAAACTGGATTGGCTATGTTCAGGCTGAAGTTTCTTATGGAGAAGATCAGTTTACAATCCGTACACCGTTTGCAGTGCTTGGCGCGGGCAACCAGAAAGAAACGCAGCTGGCGCCGCAGGCCGGATATCCGGTTGATATGGGTGAGTATAAAGATTCCCTGGTTGGATATGAGGCAACGGCAACCCAAATTAAAGATAAAGATGTCGTATTAAACGGATGGTCTATTTATGGTTCCAATCCAGTCAGGACGTTAAAGCTTGTTAAAGATGAAGACGGAACAAAATCTTTGGAGTTTGCTTCCAACGGCGGCGGCGGATCAACGGTTGGCGTATACCAGTGGGCGGATCAGACAGAGCAGTATGTCATTGATTTTACAGCAAAATTCCCGTCAGGCATGGGATTTGGCGTATATGCTAACACACCGAATAATGGTAACAATAATCCGGAATGGGAGGCATCTGTTGGTTCCGGCGCGTTGACAGCAGGCACACAGACAGTCAGCGGTATTGATGCGTCGGCATGGAATCGTTATGTGATATCCGCTGACCCGAGTGTCAATAAATATACGGTAACCGTATATGGTCCGGACGGAGAAAAAATCGGCGAGACAGAAGAAGTTGATTTGACGAATCCGGATGCCAGCCAGATTTATTTCTGCTTTATGGGTACATGGCCGATGTATCTGAAGAGCTTTGAGGCATACAAACCGGTTGTATCCTCCATTTCGATTGCATCTGACGCGGAAGTTATCAAGGTGCCTGAGACGGAATCAGATCCGGCTTCCACAATGGATTTGACAGCAAATCTTGCCAGTGAAACCGGCGTGAAAGTGACAGGGGCAGTAGACTGGTCGCTGGCGGATGAATATGCCGGAGTGGAGCTTGTATCTACCGGCACACAGACAGCGCAGCTGAAAGTAAGCGCAGGCGCAGCCGGAACAGTTACCGTAGTTGCCTCAAAAGACGGAAAAATTGCTGAAAAAGAAATCTTACTCACAACATCAGCAAACGTAGTGGCGTTTACGAAGTCGGTTTCCTCGATTGATATTCCGTTTGAGGGAGAAGAGAGCAAAGTATGCGAATTTAAGGCGGAAACGCGCAATAAGGACGGCCAGGTGATTACGCCGGATGAGGCGATTGAGTATACGCTTCTTGCGAAAGACGGTGTGACAGAGGCAACAGTCAAGGGCGTGACACTGGCAGAGGACGGGAAACTTACCGTTGCGGCCGGCGCTTCCCCTGCAGTTGTATATGTAAAAGCAACGAATGTAGAAAAGCTTTCCAATAAAGTAAGAGTAAATATTCATGGACTGTCCTTTGCATTTGGTACAAACGAGCCGCAGGAAGGCTACACGCATGTAACGGCAGATTCGCAGTATACGGAAAAGCTTGGTTATGGTTTTACCAGTACAACAGGATTGACTGCGAGTGAAGACAGTGTTACCGGGACAAACAAATACCAGTTTAAGGCGAATGTTCCGAACGGGAACTATCTGGTGACGCTCAGTACAACGTCAGCGGCAATAACGTCTGAAGTTGTGGACGGAATCCCGGCAAGTACAGGTATTGCAAAAACAGGCGGCAGTTTTTCAGTTGCGGTTTGCGACGGTGTTTTGGATCTGACTTTTGATGCAGGAAGCGCATTGAAATCTCTGACAATCACGCAGCAGGCGAAAAAAGAAGCGCAGGCAAAACCGTCAGTATATGCAATCGGTGATTCTACTACAAACAATACGGCAAGCGGTGCAAAATCATGGGGGAACTGTGTGACCGATAAAAATGTAGCGCTTCCGGAAGTTTTTGGCAGCTTCTCAAATAATGGTATGGCAGGACGCGATTCTGTAAACTTTTACAATGAGGGTAGAGTAGAGGCAGTTTTACTCAATGTATGTCCGGGCGATTATGTGACAGTGAACATGGGCATTAACTCAAAAGAAGCGGGCGAACCGGGATCTTATGTGACGTTGTTGGAGAAGTATTATGTAGACGGAATCATTCAAAGAGGCGGTATTCCTGTGATTCTTACAGCGACGCCGATCGGATTCAGCGACAGATCAAATCCATATGATGCTGCTACAGGCAAATTTACAACGAACCGTGGCGACGGAGCGGCGTACAATGCAGACCTGAAGAAAATCGCAGCAGATAAAGGCTTGAATGTAATCGATGTAGGAGCATGGGGACAGGATTGGATGAACAGCCTTACCATGGAGAATGTGACCGCTTACAATGCAGCGAATGGCACGGAATTTTCATCTGTATTGGATATGGTAAAGAGCTGGTATCCGGATCATAACCATTATACACAGTATCTTGGTGTTCAGATTGGCACTTATATTTTAGGTGAATTAGAGAAAATACACACGGCGGGCAGTGCAGCAAACTAAACCAAAGCATGTATTTTTGAATACCGGATAGTCAGAAAGAAAAACGGTATCGGAGCATTTACATTAATATGCTCCGATACCGTTTTTTCAGTTCAGGCGCTGACAGAATGCTGATGATAATTGAATAAAGGCCTGTAAAGGATTTATACTATTTTTAAAAATCGCATTTTCAATAGATTCTGTATCAATCTTATAGGATGCCAGTTTGGCTTTTACAACGGCTGACTGATCTCCAATTCATTTATCAATGTGTGGATCGTGTCTCTTCAATCCTTATAATAATGTTACATTATTCAAAAATCAACCGTCGAAAGACCTGAATTCGCATATATTCGAAATAAAATCCTGTTGTTTTTTCAAATCCTCCTGCATATAATAGAGCAACGAATAATCACAGGAGCGCTATTGAACAGATGTCATGGAAAACAAAAAATTCTGAAAAAAAATATGTCCTGTTTCTGTCCGGAATCCTGCTGATGTTTACACTTGCTGTTATTTTGTGCCATAATCAATATGCTGCATCTGCTGTCACAGTCGGCAATATGCAGCAGGCAGGTCCACAGGAGATAAAAAAAGTTGCCATTACGTTTGACGACGGCCCAAACCCGGACTATACGGAAAAACTGCTCGCCGGACTGAAAGAACGCGGCGTGAAAGCCACATTTTTTCTGCTTGGGAAAGAAATAGAAAAATATCCCGATATTGTAAAAAAGATATATGAGGACGGCCATGAGATTGGCACACACTCCTATGAGCATGTGAACCTTTGCAATTTAAACGATATGGCTGCGAAAGAGCAGGTAGATAAAACGAATACGGCAATTTATGAGCTGACTGGAGAATATCCCGAATACATACGTCCGCCGTTTGGGTGTTGGAAAAGCAACCTGGATTATGAGACTACTATGATTGAAGTTCTGTGGGATGTTGACCCGTTGGACTGGAAGACAAATAATTCCGGCGTTGTCGCGCAGCGTGTCATTTCAAAAGTACAGGAAAACGATATTATATTGCTGCACGATGCGTCCGAATCGTCTGTAAATGCGGCTTTTGCGATTATAGATGAGCTGCAGGGGCAGGGGTATGTATTTGTAACCGTAGAGGAGATTATGTTTGACTGATTCTTATACGGCCAGATCTTTCTTTTCATATAGAGCATATGAAGCGAGGAGACAGCAGATGCCAAGTGCAATCCCCCCAAAAACAGCTGTCAGATCCGTTGAAGCGTTCTGAAATATATCGGCTGCATTTGCATACGAAAACGGGCTGATCCACTTCAGATCCGACAGATCGGGAAGCGCTCTGGCAATCAGATCAAATGCATAAAACACAAGAACAATGCCGATTCCCAGACCCGGTTTGTTTTTTTTCAGGACTGCAGAAATGAAAAAACAGATTGCGGCAATCTCCAGATTCATCAGCAGCTGCATAAAATGAAACAAAAAGAATGATTTCCAGTGCATTTCTTCTCCGATGATATGGATGCAGGCAAAGTAAACGGTCACACATAACAGGGAAAAGAGAACAATGATACCGGCGGCAGCGCACCATTTGGCTGACAAAACTTTTCTGCGTGTTGTCGGCAGTGTAAAGAGAAATTCGCTCGTATGGCCGTTTTCCTCCTTTGAGAGCAGATCCGTACCGAGAACGGCTGCAAACATGGCGCCGCCGAGCGCGTGTATCGTGCCGATCTCCGCGGCATAAAACCCTGGGAGCGTGGCGATACTAAGCCCGCTCATGCCAAATGCATCCGAAAAAGCGCCCATGGATGCAAAATTTTCTGCGATATCTGTCATGCTTTCTTTCAGATTGGAGAAAAGAAGAATGCAGGCCGCACCAATGGCGGCAGTGCAGAAAAACCAGACAAGCAGCGTTTTCAGATAAATTTTCGTTTCGTGTTTGTAAATCGGTAACATTGTGGGCCTCCATTACGATTGATAGAAATGCATAAATGTTTCGTCAAGCGACGGTTCTTCAATCAGGATATCTGTTATCTCTGAACTCGCAAGATCCTGCAGCAGATCGTTGATATTACCCTGAAACAGAAAGCTTTCCTGTTTTTGATTTCGTGTGACGGAGATTCGTTTGGCGTTTGTTTTTGTAAGATCTGCCACAGAAGCAGTGCACAGCAGCTGTCCGTTTTTCATTACGGCTGCGTGCTGGCAGTACTGTTTTACTTCTGAGAGCACGTGCGTGGAAAGCATACAGGTTGCCCCGGCTGTTACATATTCTTTGATCAGCCGGAAAAATTCTGCCTGCATCAACGGATCAAGACCGCTTGTAGGCTCGTCAAACAGAAATAATTTCGGCTTGTGCTGCATTGCGCATACAATACTGATTTTTTTTCGGTTGCCAAGCGAGAGATCGCTGATTTTTTTTTCTGGATTTACCTGAAGGCGTTCACATAGTTTCTGCGCTTCCTGCGTACAGTCTTTTTTGTGCAGATCCGCAGCCAGTTTCATGACGTCTTTTCCTCTCATCTGCGGATAAAACATGGCCTCCGATGGCATATAGCCGATTTCACGAAGAATTTCTTCTTTCTGCGTCGTTACATCTTTTCCGAAAATCCGTATAGAGCCGCTCTGATAATGAATCAGACCAAGCATGGAGCGTATGGTTGTGGATTTGCCGGAGCCATTGGGCCCAAGAAAGCCAAAGATATCGCCTGCTTCTACCTGAAAACTTATATTTGCAACGCCTCTTTGTTTTCCGTAATATTTTGTCAGACGATCAATCTCTATTGCATACATTTTGGCGAGTCCTTTCCTGAAAATATTTTAAGTCTTCATTTAATAGTTTGCTGTCCACTTCGCGTTTAGACTTATAGACCAGGAACGCACAGAGATAAACCAGTGCCATATAAAAGGCGAACAGGACTGTTGCGGCGGCCGAGCGGTCAAACCATTGAAACAGATAAGATAACAGGGCATAGGTCCCGGAACAGATTGTGATGCAGAGAAGTTCCTTTTTCCGTAATTGTTCTGCTTCGTCAAAATTGGCAAGAACGTACATTTGAATATAGCCCATGGCATACGCGAAACAGATCATCTGCGTCATATGCATAATCTGTGCGGTATCGTTTCCGTGCAGCAGCCGGTATACACAGTAGAAAAAAAGAATACAAAAAAATAAAGACAGGATTTAAATTCTATGTCAATTTCTTTTGCAATATAATGTTCCCAGGCGGAAAGTTTTTTGCGCTGGTTATTCACTGGCAGCGCCTCCTTTCAGTCGTTTACGAAAATCGGACGCATAGGTTCTCGATATTAAAATATGTTCCCCGCTGATGATAGTAGCGTCAATTCGATTTGACGGCAGGCTGCGCAGACATTTTATTTTATCTATATTTAATATTATAGATTTGCTGCAGCGGAAAAAATTGACTTCATATAACAGCTGTTCCAGTCGGGCGAGCGTATAGTCGACGCGCAGCACGGCGTCATCGGTACAGGCAAATGTTTTACCATCCACGCTTTCCAGATACAGGATATCGCTAAAATTCAGGAGGATTTTTGTTCTGTCCTGCCAGCCGATTAACTTTGACTGTTCTCTGTTGAAAAAACAGAGGATGTGTTCTACTTCAGGTGTGATTTTTCGGTATTGTAAGATCAGCTCGTCTTCTCCTTTTTGGATACGCCTGATGGTATACTTCATAAAACAGTTTCCTTTCGTCCGAATCTGCTGCGCTGCCCACGGCCCGTGTTTTTCCGTATCGTTTTGTATTACTTTAACAGGTGGGAAATCAAAATGCAATCATTATTGGCTGAGTGACACTTTTTGGCAGATAAGCGGCAGGAGTTATTCATTTTTGTGTTCATAATGCAGCAGATATTCTGCAAATTCTGCGGCAAGTTCTGTATTTGGCGCTCTCCATGGGATGCCGAAGTAACAGCTGTCATAATAATTATATTTTTTAATCCATTCATTGTCCTTTAGTTCGATCGCGCACGGATAGGTTTCATTTGTCTCCCCGTCCGTATAATAGAGCAGGGAATCCCCACAGGCTTCCAGCGTTTCGGGAGTAAGAATTTTCGTCAGATCCTGAAGAGCTCCCTGACCGACATACTGCAGATAAATGTCACCGGTACCGAAAAAAAGATCCGTGTCGCCGGTATATAAAAGTGTAGTCAGTGTCTGGCGGTCATACATCGTTGTGGAGAGATTGTTTTCGTCAAAATTCAGTGTTGAAGTCAGAGAGACGGCGCTGTCGGAATGCGGATGGTTCGTCTCATCCAGAAAATCATAATAACCCTCCGCAGTTGTATCTACCGCTTTATTGCAGTTTATCATAACTACATTTAATAATGGCGCTTCATATGTGGCAAATTCCCAGACAAATGTTGCGACAACGATAGTGATCGCGCCGATAATGATAAACGGCCAGCGGTAATAGTCCCAGACATAGTCTATTTTCGCTTTTGTTGAGAGTGATTTGAAATCTGTTTTCTTTTCCATAAATATCTCCAATCTTTCTTTTGCTTTTTAACCGGCAAGCAGCAAATTTGCAAAGACGTCCGTTGTAAGCTGACCGTCTTCCGTTGTGGAAAAATCAGACAGGTAAAGGTAGTAGACGGTCTTGTCTCTTGTCTCTACCATATACCAGTGATCGTTGTCAGTTGCCGGAAAATGTACAGGACCGTCCGAGGGGGTAAGCGTTACCGCATCCGAATCAAGCGAGTTTTTTGTGTGTACAGTGACGTCTTTTAAAACAGGATGCGAGTTATAGTCGTCAGATGCATATTCGTTGACGATCGGCTCGTACCAGTCCTGCGGTATTGGCCGGATACCGGATTCCGTGAGGCCATACCGCATCGTGATGCGTCTTGTCTCCAACAAATTTAACGGCGCTGTGGCAGAGAGGGTTCCATCCCCGTAAAATTCGGTGGAAAGCCTCTCGGGCACGTCATAAACAGTACCAAGATACAAAAGCGCCGCGTCGTCATAGCGGAAAAAATGTGTCGTGCAGAAATCATTTTCCCCGTAGTTGACGAGCGCAATTTCTGTAAACGCATCAGATTCATCAAGATCAATCAGGTAATAACAGTTCGCTCCGTAAACGGAAACACCGTTGTGCAGATCGATATCTGCAGTATTCAACGTATCAGTGTAATCTGTTTCGTTGATTTTTAGCGTATAAGTTATTTCTCCGTCCCCGGTGGCAGGGTTGTCAAAAAATATGGAATCATCCGTTCCGTCGCTGTCTAAATCTTTCGTTGTATCTGTCCCGGTCAGAACAGGAAGCATATAGGCTCCGGCATAAGAGTATTTTTGGTTCAGGCCGTCAAGGTTTTCAAACGGAATCTGAAAAAACTGCGCCCCCGCGGCATGCGGGCCGATTTCATAGGTGTTTGCGATAAATGTAATGCCGCTTTTTGTAAAATACCACTTGTCGTCCGTTAATACGGAACTGTCAATCGTATGCATAATTTCATCCATGGACATTGAGTCGTATAAAACGTCCTGATAGCGGGGAAGCCGAAGCTGTGCTTCAATATAATTGTGCGCGCTTTTCAGGAAAGCGTCTTTGTCGGATGCAATATCATTTAGCGTCAGCTTTTTTGCGTCGTTTAAGTCAAAATTAATTCCGCTATAGAACATATTGCCATGTGGGCCGTCATAATTGGTATATATATCAGATCGAACCGATAATAACCTGCCGTCGTCACGCATATTTTGAAACTGATAATCAAGTCCGAAAGAAGAAACGGCGTCTGTCCCGAGTTCTTCTTTCAGGGATTTTGCATCCGAAATCGCAGTCTCATATTCTGTTTCATAGGCGGCACGTATGCGGTCAAATTCATTTTTGACAATCTGTGCTGCCGACGCATTGTGCGCCAGATGGAGTTCGGGCTCCATATAAGAAGACATCAAAAGGACTGTGCCGTCAGGCGCAGGATCGCTGTCGTTTCTGATATAATTGTAGGTAACGGAGGGCAGTTTTTTGGAGTATGGCGCTTCCGTATCATACGTAGCGGAATCGCCGGGATCCAAAGCGGCGTTTTGCGGACTGTCCGTTATTGCGCCGCAGCCGTTTAGAAGCAATGCCGCACAAAGCGCGACAAGCAGTGAAGATCTGCGTTTCATAGCTGTCTCCTTTCCTGCGCAGTTTGGTAATACCCATATATTCTATCACAGTGACAGAGTATTGCAAGGAGTGACAATAAATAAAATCCTTTTAATTCTCTTTCATGTCCTGTCTCGGAAGTTTGTTAAGCTTCCTGTCAAAGGTTTTAATGTTTGAACAGCTCTGCGAAAAATGGATTAACAGGAAAACTACACCGAATAGCAGCGAAAACATTAAGCGTCTGCGTATGTCATGGAAAGCTTATTATCCGGATGAGCCTTTAAGCAGGGAACTTTCTGAAAAGCCGTTTGCATCAATCACGACGCTTAACCTCAGGGAATGCGCGGAAAGGCTTATGAAAAAGAATCTTCCGGACAAACGGAAATGCAGCAGGATGTTTACTGGCATTAACCGGTGCTGTGAATACGCTTCAGATGAGGAGATATAAAAGTACGAACCGTACCGAACGTACCGTCGGTCTGATAGGGAAAAAATAAGGGAAACCATTGATTTTACTGGCTTCCCTTAACAAAAAAATAGAGCGGGTGATGGGAATCGAACCCACGTATCCAGCTTGGAAGGCTGGTGTTCTACCATTGAACTACACCCGCAAAACATAAAATTTAATTAAACTAAGACTGAAAGAAATAATAACACAACAATAAGTAAATGTCAATACTGTATGCAAAGAAATTAATAATTTCCTGTTGAATAAAAAAGAATCCAATGTTATACTTACATGGAAAAAAATGTTACCGGGAAATCATACAGAAAGAGATGTGGAGAGGGGTAAAAAATGAGGAAAAAAATACTTTCAGTTTTATTGTCCCTGACGCTTGCGGCGATAAGCCTGCTTCCGGCAAATGCGCAGGTTTTTGCGGCGCAGGATTTTACAGGGCAGGCGACAGGGAAAAGCGAGACTTATTCGGATCGGGCATTAGTCGCCGTAAATCTGGCGGGAAAAAAAGGAGCGTCTGCTTATACTGGCGCAGAAAGCAGCGGCGTATATTTAAGCTGGCGCAGTTATGCAGGCGATTATGAGCTCGGTACAGACAAACCGATGACAACCGCGTTTTCCGTTTTCCGCGACGGTGTGAAAATCGCAGAAAATATTACAAAGACCAATTACATAGATCCGGACGGAGCGCCGTCCAGTATTTATCAGGTGGTCGGAAGCAATGATGAGTCTCTTAAATTAAAAAGCGCCGGCGTAGAAGTCTGGGGCGACCGATACAAAGATTTTAAGCTGTATCCTCCAAAGGACCAGAAGATGCCGGATGGCAGTACCTGCAAATATACCGCAAACGATATGTCGACAGGCGACCTGGACGGCGATGGCGCGCTGGATCTGATTGTCAAGTGGTATCCGGACAATGCCAGTGACAATTCATCCGACGGCTATACCGGTACGACCTTTATTGACAGCTATAAAATTGATTTTAATGCGGGGACGGTAAAGCTTTTGTCGCGTATCGACGTCGGCGTCAATATACGCTCCGGCGCACACTATACGCAGTTTCAGGTCTGGGACTATGACGGGGACGGCAAAGCGGAGATCGCATTAAAGACAGCGGACGGCACGACGTCCTACCGCAGTGTGGACGGAACCGATCAGACGCTGGAAGAAGTTGCATATGCAGGCGCTTGCAGCGCCGCTTCTTTGCCTGTGCAGACACAGCAGACAAAGGACAAACATGATTACCGTACTTCTGCGCAGGACAAACTGCCGGACGGGAAAGTCCATGTCGGCAGGATTGTAGAGGGTCCGGAGTATTTTTCCGTATTTAACGGCGAGGACGGCACAAAAGCGGCCGACGATACGGCATTTTTGTCGGAGCGCGGCGATATCACCAGCTGGGGCGACGGTTTTGGAAACCGTGTGGAGCGTTATCTGTCCGGAACGGCATATCTGGACGGAGTTCACCCGTTTGCAGTATTTACAAGAGGATACTATGGGAGAACCTCCATGGCCGCTTATTATATGAAAGATACAAACAGCGACGGAATCGGCGATACGCTCGACGTATACTGGCATTTTGATACCGATACTTATCCAAACGGCGACCGCTATACAGGACAGGGAAATCACGGACTGTCGATCAATGATGTGGACGGAGACGGAAAGGACGAGATTGTTTTTTCGGGGCTTACCCTGGATGACGACGGGAGCGTGCTGTATACCACAGGGCTGGAACACGGGGATGCGATGCATGTTTCCGACTGGATTCCGTGGAACGACGGACTTGAGATTATGGATGTACATGAACATGACGGCGTGGAATACCATGTGGAGGTGCATGATGCCAAAACAGGCGAGATCCTGATGGGTTATTTTGTCGGGAAAGATACCGGACGCGGCGCGGCAGCTGATATTGATCCGACTTCAGAAGGCGGCGAGTGGTGGGCTGCCTATGCGCCGGACGGCGGAAAGGGCAATGTATATTCGGCATGGTCTACCCTGGATAATCCGGTCAAACTGGCGGACAGTACGCCGTCACAGAACTTTACGATATTCTGGGATGGCGATCTGTTGAGCGAGACACTGGACGGAGGCTATGACACGGATGCGAAAAAGCCCACAACGCTCTGTATTGACAAATGGAATTATGAGGAGGAAAAGAGAGAACCGCTGCTGTCTTCCTCTGAGATCTGGACAAATAACGGAACAAAAGCCAATGTCGGTCTTGCAGCGGATATATTAGGCGACTGGAGAGAGGAGATTATCTCCAGAGTGAATGATGCAGACGGGACAAAGGCGGATACGATCCGTATTTATACGACGACGATTGAGACAGCGTATACAGTTCCGTGTCTGATGGAAAACCGTACTTATCGCGAAGGCGTCGCATGGCAGAATAACGGATATAACCAGCCGGCCAATTTAAGCTATCTTCTCTCGGAGGGCCTGGTGACGGCGCAGCTTTCTGTAGAAGAGGCGGAGCCGGAGAAAGCGTCAATCCTGTTTACGCCGGCAAGCGACGGTGTGTATGGCCATGACGTGACGGCATATGAGATTTACCGCGACAATAACGACGGAAATTACAGCCTGCTTGATACGGTTTTACCGGAGGAACTGGAAAAGAAAACGGCGGACGCTGCCGTATTGCAGGATAACGGGCAGCAGGAAGAAACTGTGTATACAGAGGATTTTGAGGGAACGAACAACTCATTCCAGCTGGTCAATCCGGATCACAGACCGTATGAATATCTGGAAAAAGATACTGCAACCAAAAATCAGAACACAAGCGGTCATATTTACGGCGTTGGGTGCGGCGGCGGCGATACGGGCGCGCAGGCGGATCTGACCGGATATCAGTTCAGCAGGGATGTGGCAGTGTCTTTGGACCTCAGGATGGACGGCTGCAGCAGCGGCAAATCGTCTGCATTTGCATTGCTCGGCATGCCGTCCCACAGTGCCTATGTTACCGGGCACAGCCGGATACTGACAATTTCGGCAAGCGCTTCCGGAAACGGATACTGGGGAAGCATCCAGTTAAACGGCAGCGATATTACTGCAAAAGCGAATGTCAGCAATGGAAAGGAAAACGGGGAATCCGGCGGAAAAGGAGGGCTAAACCGCGATACGACCGGTTGGATGCATCTGGATGCGAAACTGGATTTTACCGGCAGGAAAGTACAGGTGAAGCTGACCAGAAAATCGGATCAGAGCGTAATCTATGAGGGAACGGTCGATTTTGCTGACGAGAGTACGGCGCTTCATGCACTGGGAAGTATCTTCATATCAGCCGGAAGAACATATGGCGGCGTATTTGTTGACAATGTATCGGTTCGGGGATCGCAGGCGCAGATCCGGCAGGTGGCGCCGAATCCGGAATTTTATTACCGCTACGAGGACAGTAACGGATTAAAAGAAAACAGCTATTATAATTATAAGGTTGCAGCTGTCGTAGACGGAAAAACATCTTATCTTTCACGGCCGTTAAACGTTCTGACTGCGAATAAAATAGCAGACGTCCTGGAGATCAGAGCAAAGCTGTTTTTGAATACGCCTCTGCAGAAAGGCCAGACAGTTGCCGATTTGCTGGATAAAATGGTACCGGTTGTGAATCAGGCTGGGGAGACAGTGCAGGCGCAGGTCACATGGAATGCCGATCAGGTAGATCTTACAAAAGTCGGCGATTATACGGCGACCGCCTATGTGCAGGGATGGAAAGACCCGGTGACGGCGACCGTATCTGTCGTGCCCGACTATGTGGCGGAAGTGGAGAATTTTTATCTGGAGACGGAACAGAATCAGGAAACGGAATTTCCGGCGACGGCGCATGTGGTTTATGCGAGCGGCAAAACAGGGGAATTACCTGTCAAATGGCTGGAGCAGTCCGTCAATACGTCAAAGATTGGAACTGTTTCGGTCGGATATACGGTAGAAGGGTATGACGGGATGAAACAGGCATCCCTTGCGATTGTATATCCTGCGGTATGGCGTTTTGATTTTGGCATTGAAGCGGCCGGCGCGACGGATGGCTGGACGGAAGTGCGGTTAAACAGAGATGCGAATTATACAAACGAACAGATGAAGATTGCCTATACGGCGGACCGGAAATGGGGATTTGAGGATGCACAGGCAAAGACAGCAGGGCGCAGCGAGGGATTTTTGCAGGAAGGCGTGCTGCCGCAGAGCGTGTATACCGACCTGGCGCTTGTGGCAAATCAGAAGTTTGCAGTCGATGTCGAAAACGGCAAATATCAGGTTTCCGTTGTCAGCAGTTCCGGCAGCGGCGGAACCAACCGGGTGCGCGGGACAATTGAGAGCGTATCTATGGATGTCAGCAATAAAGGCGGCTCATACTCGTTAAAATCATATGACGTAACCGTTTCGGACGGACAGATGAATTTTACATTTGACGATAAAACAGGACGGCTTGCTGCGATTATCATTCGAAAAGTGCAGGAAGCTTCGGCAGGGGCAATTCCGGTGGAAAAAGTAACAATAGATAAAACGGAACTGACGTTTGATTCTACACAACCAAAGACACTTTTTGCAACAGTTGCTCCCATAAATGCAGACGATCAAAGTCTGACCTGGACTTCTTCCGATCCGACAGTTGCAGCCGTAAACGACGGTATTGTCACACCGACCGGCAAAAACGGAACGGCTGCGATAACGGCAGCTTCTGCAAACGGGAAAAGCGCAGAATGCCTGGTGACAGTTGCGATTGCCGAAAAAGTACCAGTGCAGCGTATCGAACTCTCTCCGGAGGAAGTTACACTTACGCAGATCGGACAGACGGCGGTATTCAAGGCGGTGGTAACGCCGGAGGATGCATATAATAAAGAGGTGGTATGGACTTCGGACGACACGTCTGTCGCAACCGTAAAGAACGGCGTGGTAACTGCCGTGTCAAACGGTACAGCGCAGGTTACTGCCGCAGCTGCAGACGGCAGCGGCGTGAAAGCGACTGCCAAAGTGACGGTAAATGCAGATATAAAAGTGACCGGTATTCAGATTACCGCTTCCTCTGACAGGATTGCGGCGGGAGAGGCGATGGAGCTGACCGTTACAGTAACTCCGGCAAACGCGCCAAACCGGGAGGTTACGTGGAGCGTATCCGATCCCCAAAAAGCCGAAATTACAGAGAACGGCGCTAATCAGTGGCTCTTAAAGGCAAAAGAAGCCGGAAGCGTAACGATTACTGCAGTTTCCAAAGACAATGAAAAAATATCTGATACAAAGGAGATTGTGATTGTCGATCCGGCGTCCGCGGGAAGTATTTTGATTACTCCGCAGGAAGCGGAGCTGACCGCAGGCGGTACGCTGCAGCTGCAGTATCAGGTGTTGTCGGATTCGATCACAGATCGGACTGTTCTGTGGTCTGCCGCCAATCCGGCTGTGGCGGCTGTAGACGGGAACGGAAAAGTGACGGCAGTTGCAGCAGGAAAAACCGATATTATAGCAGTATCTGCAGTGGATGCAGGACTGACAGGAAAATGCACGATTACAGTAAAAGCGAATACCGCAAATCCGGGAGACGGCAACAATCCGGGCGATAATCCGGGAGACGGAACCGATCCGGGCGGGAATCCGGGAGACGGCAATAATCCGGGAGGCAACAATCCGGGCGATAATCCGGGAGACGGCAGTAACCCGGGCGGGAATCCGGGAGACGGCAATAATCCGGGAGGCAATCCGGGAGACGGCAGCGGAAACGGAGCGCAGGGGACTCCGGCAGGACAGATTGTAACGCCAAAGGACGGAAGCAAAGCGCAATATAAGGTTTCGCAGCAAGGCAAATCCGTTGTCTATGAAAAGCTGCTGGACCCGAAGCAGGAGACGATTGTAATTCCGTCCGTGATCACAGGTACTGACGGAATCACCTATGAGGTAACGGCTTTTTCTGCCGGCGCATTCCGCAAAAATACGGCGGTTACTTCTGTTACAATTGGGGATAATGTTACTAAGATTCCGGCCAGGGCATTTGAGGGCTGTACGAAACTCAAAAAGGTAAAAATCGGAAAAAAAGTGGCTTCGATCGGTTCCGGCGCGTTCCAAAACGACAAAAAACTCCAGACCGTGACATTTTCAACAAAGGTGTTAAAAACGATCGGCGCAGGCGCCTTTAAAAACTGCACATCTTTGAAAACTATTGTGCTGCCGGACAGTGTGACCTCTATTGGTAACAATGCGTTTTACGGAGACAAAGCGCTTCTTACCGTAAAGACAGGCAAGTCGAAAAAATCGGCGTTAAAGTCGATCGGCAGCAAAGCGTTTTATAAATGCGGAAAATTAAAGACAATTACGATTACGTCAAAAAAACTGTCCACCGTAGGAAAGAACGCATTAAAAGGAATTAAGCCGACAGCAAAAATTGTCGTTCCTTCTGATAAGTTAAAAACATATCAGAAAAAGTTCGCGAAAAAAGGGCAGGGCAAAAAAGTAAAGATCACAAAAAAATAGGAGAAGCAAATGAAGATAACAAAGATGCACGAATTAAAAAAGAATGTGATCTCTTTTGAGATATTTCCTCCGAAAAAAGAGGAGGAATTACAACACATTGACCGGACGTTAGATCAGCTGTGTGAGCTGAATCCTGATTTTATCAGCGTTACGTTTGGAGCCGGAGGCAGCTCCAATCACAATAAAACAATTGAACTGGCAAAGAAAATTAAAAATGAATATCATGTGGAACCGGTCGTGCATCTTACCTGTCTTTGCTATAACAGACAGGAGATAGAGCTTTTCTCAAAAAAACTGCAGGACGAGGGAATTGAAAACATCCTCGCCCTGCGCGGCGATAAAAATCCGAATATTCCGGAGAAAGACGATTTTCGCCATGCCGACGAACTGATTTCCTGTTTAAAGCAAAAAGGAGATTTCTGTATTGCCGGAGCCTGTTACCCGGAGTGTCATCCCGAGTCGTCCGGACGTGTGGAGGAAATGCATTATCTGAAGAAAAAGGTTGCTGCAGGCGCATCTGTTCTTCTGTCGCAGCTGTTTTTTGATAACCGTATTTATTACAGTTTCGCGGAGGACTGTCAGATCGCAGGCATTGACGTTCCGGTTACGCCCGGTATTATGCCGGTCATCAGCGCCGCTTCGATCAACCGTATGGTAACGATGTGCGGTGCGTCCGTTCCGGTTCAGCTGCAAAAGATCATGCAAAAATACGGCGGCAATAAGGAAGCTATGTTTGACGCAGGCATTGCTTATTCGATCAATCAGATTATTGAGCTGCTTGCAAATAATGTCGACGGGATACACCTTTATACGATGAACAATCCCGCTGTTGCAAAGCGGATCTGCGAAGGAATTAAGAATTTTGTATAGGCCCTGCCCTGTCCAATACGTACTTGACAGCGCAGAAAGAAAGTATCATAATAGGTTCAGAAAACGTAATCCGGCAGGGATTACCGTTCCGATGGCGAATGAGAAGAAAGGGATGAAAGGATCATGGAGATCAGATTTGAGAAAAGAGAGCAGCTGAAAGAAAAGCCGGATCAGAAGAATCTCGGATTCGGCAAATACATGACAGACTACATGTTTCTGATGGACTGGACAAAAGAGGAAGGATGGAAAGATGCAAGGATCGTGCCCTACGGACCGATTACATTAAATCCTGCCTGCGTGACACTGCATTATGCGCAGGAAACATTCGAAGGGTTAAAAGCATACCGCACAGAAGACGGCAGGATTTTGCTGTTTCGTCCGGAGATGAACGCAAAGAGAATGATTACCTCCAACGCAAGACTTTGTATGCCGGAATTTCCGGTCGATATGTTTGTCGAGGCAGTAAAAACGCTTGTTAAGACAGAGGAGGAATGGGTACCGTCCGAGCCGGAAACATCTCTTTATATCAGACCTTTTATGTTTGCAACCGAGTCTGCGCTTGGCGTGCATATGGCCACGTCATACCGTTTTATGGTGATTTGCTGTCCGGTAGGAGCATATTATGCGGAAGGGATTAATCCGGTTAAAATTCTGGTGGAAGATGAGCTTGTCCGTGCGGTGAAAGGCGGCACAGGTTTTACAAAATGCGGCGGCAATTATGCAGGTTCCATTTTGGGCCAGGTGAAAGCGGAAAAAATGGGCTATTCCCAGGTATTATGGCTTGACGGCGAGCACCGCAGGTACGTGGAAGAAGTCGGCACCATGAACATTATGTTTAAAATTGCGGGAGAAATTTACACAGCGCCGATTGAAGGAACCGTTCTCGCAGGCGTTACCAGAGATTCCATGATACGGCTGCTCAAAGATTGGGGGTATCGGGTGAATGAGACGAGACTCTCGATAGATGATCTGATGAAAGCGGGACATGACGGTACGCTGGAAGAGGTATTTGGCACCGGAACGGCAGCAGTTATTTCACCGGTCGGCGAGCTTCGCTACAGGGACGACGTAGTCACAATCAATGATTTTAAGACAGGCGAGCTGACGCACAGACTATACGATACGCTGACAGGCATCCAGTGGGGCAAATTAGAAGACAAATACGGATGGACAGTGCAGGTATGCTGAAATATCATGCAAGAGAAACAAAACGAAAACAGATTTCCGGAAATAAGCACCCGTACAGGATGCTTTTTTCTATTGTATCGAGGCAGAAAAACTGAAAATGGGGTAAAATATGGAGAGAAGTGAGAAAGCGCTTTTGCTGCGAAAAAAAGGATATAACTGTGCGCAGGCAGTGATCTGCAGTTTTGCGGATGTGCTGGATCTGCCGGAGGAAGCGTTATTTGCGAGCTGCGAGGGATTTGGAGTCGGGATGGGCGATATGAGTTCCGTGTGCGGCGCTGTTGTGGGCGCCGTTATGGCGGCAGGGATCAAAAACAGTTCCAGAAATCTGGAGCGGCCGGATTCCGCGGCATCTACGTTAAAGTTAAGCAGGACGATTACGAAGTCGTTTACAGAGCAGAATCATTCTATGATCTGCAAGGAATTAAAGGGAATTGAGACAGGCGTAGCCTTGCGGGAATGTACGGACTGTATCCAGGATGCGGTAAAAATTGCGGAACGGGTGCTTCTGTCTGCAGAGGAAGCAGAGCGGCAGTAAATGTTTCGACTTTCAACAATTAGGAAATGAGGAGAAGATATGTGCGGAATTATTGGCTATACGGGAGAGGAAAAAGTAAAAGACGTACTGCTCGATTCGCTTGAGCTGCTGGAGTACAGAGGATACGACAGCGCCGGAATTGCAGTGGAGGGGGACGCAAAGACGCATATCATTAAATGCGCCGGGCGTGTCAGTGATCTGCGTGTGATCTGCGAATCCGAGAAATTTTTTGCGGAGCAGGCAAACGGCTGCGGCATCGGTCATACAAGATGGGCGACACATGGAGGCGTCAGTGACGCAAATGCACATCCGCATAGCGTGGGCAAGGTGACGCTTGTTCACAACGGGATTATAGAAAATTACAGAGAACTTACGGCGCATTATGATCTCGCAGATCAGCTTAGATCAGAGACAGACAGCGAGGTTGTGGCTGCACTCCTGAATCATTATTATAACGGAGATCCGCATGAGACAATCAAAAAAACTGTCTCCAAATTAAAAGGGACTTTTGCGCTTGTGATTCTTTTTGCGGATCATCCGGGCGTGATTTATTCGACCAGAAACGTAAGTCCGATTGTCGCGACAGTCTGTGACGAAGGAGCCATGCTTGCCTCTGATCTGACGGCTCTGTGCCGTTTTACAAACCGTTATTTTGTTGTGCCGGAATATCATATTCTGGAGCTGCACAAAGATCGTGTGATGCTGTTTGATCTGCAAGGGAATGAAAAAAAACCGGAATTTCTCTCGGCGGACTGGGAGTTAAACAGTGCGGGAAAAAACGGTTATCCATTTTATATGGAAAAAGAAATTATGGAGCAGCCAAAAGCGATAGAGCGAACGATTGCGTGCCGTGTTGTGGGCGGTATGCCCGATTTTACGAGAGAGGGGGTTCCGGATTCGCTGTTTACGGACTGCGAGCGTGTGACGATCGTTGCCTGCGGGACGGCAATGCATTCCGGACTGGTGGCGCAGGCGCTTGTCAAATCTATTCTTCATATGCATATTAATGTCGAGATGGCTTCCGAATTTATGTATTCGGATCCGGTATTGGATGAGAAAACGCTCGTAATTGCCATCTCACAGTCCGGGGAGACGATTGATACGTTGGAAGCAGTCAAATACGCAAGACTAAGAGGTGCAAAGTGCCTTTCTATTCTCAATGTAAAAGGTTCCTCAATTGCGCGTGAAAGCGATTACGTGCTGTTTACAAATGCGGGACCGGAGATTGCGGTTGCGAGTACAAAAGCGTATACGACGCAGCTTGCCATTCTCTATCTGATTGTGGCAAAGATGGCTCATTGCAGAGGTATCTTTACTACGGAAGAGACACAGAGCTTTATCCGTGAATTGCAGAGAACGCCGGAAGCAGTAGAAAAGGTGCTGGCAAAGAGGCGCGATATTCATCTCCTCGCCAATAACGTGTTGGATGCAAAGGATTTGTTTATGATCGGCAGGGGGCTTGATTACTCGATTTTGCAGGAGGGATCGCTGAAATTAAAAGAAGTATCTTATATTCATTCCGAGGCATATGCCTCCGGAGAATTAAAGCACGGGCCGATTGCGCTGATTACGGAGAATACACCTGTGATTGCTTCGGTGACGCAGGAAAAGCTGATGTCGAAAGAGATGTCAAATATCAGAGAGGTGCGCGCGCGGGGGGCCGATATCGTTCTTTTTATCAAAAAGTCTCTTGCGGGCAGTGTAAACGAGGATTACCGGACGTTTCTGCTGCCGGATATGCAGGATGCATTTATGGTAATGCCGGCATCTGCAGCGCTGCAGCTGCTGGCCTATTATGTCTCGTCGGATAAAGGATTTGATGTGGATAAGCCAAGAAATCTTGCGAAAGTTGTAACAGTCGAATAAATTGCCTGAGAATTGGAACAATCTGTCTGTTCTCTGCATAAAATAGTCAGGAATAAAAACAGCTTCGAGGTAAAACAGACAGGTATGCGAAATATCAGATATGCGCAGAATGACAGCGTAGACGAAGGAGAATTGAAAGTACAGGTACTTTCACGCGACGGAAATATACCGATTGAAAATGCAAAGATCCGAATTTCCTACTCCGGGGATCCGGATAGCCCCATAGAGGAAATACAGAGCGATTCTTCGGGTATGTCCGAGGAGGTTGTGCTGCCGACGCCTCCGCTCGAATACTCGATGGAACCGAGCGAATCGCAGCCGTTTTCGCAGTATACAGTTACTGTAACAGCGGACGGCTTTCGCCCGGTCACTGTTTCGGGGATTCAGCTGTTGTCAGGGGAGGTTTCACTGCAGGATGTGCGCATGAGTCAGGAGAATGCGCCAGGCAATCCGATTGATACGATCGTGATTCCGGTCAATACACTGTTTGGCAATTTCCCGCCTAAAATAGCCGAGTCGGAAATTAAACCGGTCAATGAATCGGGAGAAATTGTTTTAAGCCGTGTCGTTGTGCCGGAGTATGTGATTGTGCATGATGGCGCGCCGTCTGATTCTACGGCGAACAACTATTATGTGCGATATCGTGATTACATCAAAAATGTCGCTTCCAGCGAGATTTATGCGACATGGCCGGATGCCACGCTGCGTGCGAATATTCTGGCGATTATGTCGTTTACGATGAATCGGGTCTATACGGAGTGGTATCGGAATAAAGGATACACATTTACAATCACGACGTCAACGGCGTTTGACCAGAAGTTTTCTTATGGAAGAAATATATTCCGCAATATTTCACGTATTGTGGATGAGATGTTCCAGAATTACCTCTCCAGACCGAATGTAAGACAGCCTATTTTAACGCAGTACTGTGACGGGCAGCGTGTGACCTGCAGCAACTGGCTAAGCCAGTGGGGCAGCAAATATCTTGGTGATCAGAACTACAGCGCAATTGAAATTCTGCGCTATTACTATGGCAGCAATATGTATATCAATACGGCGGAGGAAATCTCGGGAATACCGGCTTCGTGGCCGAGAGTTGACCTGACAATCGGCTCTACCGGAGAAAAGGTCATGCAGGTCCAGGAACAGCTTGCACGTATTTCCCGCAGCTATCCGGCCATTCCGACGATAACGCCGGACGGAATCTACGGTCCTGCGACAAGGGAGGCAGTCGAAAAATTTCAGGCAATCTTTGGCCTGCCGGTGACAGGCGTCATTGATTACAGCACCTGGTATAAAATCTCGGAAATTTATGTTGGTGTGACCAGAATAGCGGAACTTATGTAAGAGTAACCTTTTTTGCGGGTCGGCATACGATAAAAGTGAAGTGGTTTTGAGGAGAGACAGAGTGGATTATAAACAGGAACAGCTTTTTTATCCTCAGTTTGATGTACCGAAAATGCCGTTTTATATGAGTTATCCCATGCAGAATCTGTATCTGACAGAGTTGGAATATGAAAAAGATATGGACCGCATGAAAGAACTCTATCCAAGGGAAGTCGGGAAAATACTGGAATATGTCGAAGACGAATGTGATAAGATGGAATATGAGGGAAGTTTGATGTTTGATGAATATCCGGATCGTCTGATGCTTGAGACAGTTGTTGACCGGATTTATCAAAATATGGCCGATCAGGAAGAAAGGTCAGGGGCGGGTGTGGAAACAGAAGAGATGAGACGGCCGCCGTTTGGCCCGCCGCCGGGAGGTCCGGGAGGTCCGCCGCCATTTGACCCGCCGCCGGGAGGCCCGGGAGGTCCGCCGCCGTTTGGCCCGCCGCCCGGACGTCCTCCGCAGAGAGATCCGGTCAGGAGCCTGATTGGCGTATTGCTGAACAATGAGATGTATAAAAGAAGGTGCAGACATCGCCGCTGCAGAAGATGGTGGTAAAAAGTTTGAAATAGAAATTTTTCAAAAAAGATTGCAGTTTTTTACAAAAATGCATACAATATAGCTATCGTGTCCTGCGATAGCTATTTTTGTCTTACAGGAAAAATGCTGTTACAGGATAGAAAGGGCAGGTTAAAAGGTTGTCTAAAGGCGTTATAAAAGCGGCCGTGCTGATTTTTGTTTTTTTTGGCTCGGTTCTGATATTTGGGAATATGATGAATTATGCGAATGAAGATTTGACAACAGAAATGACGGAGGCAAAACTTCCGGTGATATCGTTGTATCAGAACGGGACGCAGATCAACGAGCTGCATGGTTATATCACGGAAATGGATGCCGCATATATGAGAGATGCGATTACACCGATTGGCAGCGACAGGATATTGCCGATTCTGATTCGCACGTATCATATGGCTGTCAGTGGAATTTCTTACGAGATTCGAAGTCTTGATGCAAAACGTTTGATTGCCGATGCGGAGGTAGAACACTATACAGAGACAAAAGGGCAGATTTCGGCGGAGCTTACCATACAGAATTTAATTGAGAAGAATACGGAATATCTGCTTTTAATAAAGCTTGCCTGCGGTAATCAGACGATCTTCTACTATACGCGTATTATGGAAGCGGAGGGGAGCCATGTCGAAGAATGTGTGGAATTTACTCTGAACTATAATGATACAACCTTTAATCCGGAGACAGTTGGAACGCTTGCCACTTATATGGAAAAGATGACCGAGGACAACACTACGCTTCACTTTACTTCACTCCACTCTTCCTTAAAGCAGATCGGATGGGCTGACCTTGCCGTAGAGCGGCTGACAGACCCGGTTCCGTCGATCAAGGAGATTACGGATACGTACAATGTGATTGTGCTTGCATATACCATAGCCAGCGTCAATGAGCAGGGAGAAAGTGAATATTTTAATGTGGAAGAATATTATCGGATCCGTTATACAGAGAGCCGAACCTATCTTCTGAATTTTGAACGTACGGTGGAACAGATTTTCCGGGGAGAAAATGCAAATATTCATGCAAATAAAATAGATTTGGGAATACGTTCGGGTGATATTGAATATAAAGCAAATGAGGCAGGTAACTCTGTTGCCTTTGTGCAGCAGGGAGCGTTATGGTGTTTTCATCAGGATGCAAATACATTGGCAAAGGTGTTTAGTTTCCGCGGATATGAGGGGATTGATGACCGGGAAAATTATGGGGAGCATGATATTCGAATTATGCGTGTGGATGAAACGGGAAGTATTGATTTTCTGGTGTACGGATATATGAACCGGGGCATTCATGAAGGACAGGTAGGCGTTGCGGTTTATCACTATGACAGCGCATCCAATACAAACGAGGAGGAAGCGTTTATTCCCGCTGCGCAGTCTTTTGAGGTGATGCGTGCTGAAATGGGACAGTTGATGTATGTAAATGACGCCGGTGAGCTTTTTCTTATGGTCGGCGGCAGTGTTTACGGAATCAAGCTGGATACGCGGGAGGTGAAAGAGCTTGTAAAAAATCTGGACGACGGAAGATTTGTTGTATCTGAATCAAATTGTTTTATCGCCTGGACCAGAGAAGAGACAGATGCAGCGATCCATATTTTAAATCTTTCAGATGGGACAGAAAGTGAAATCAGCGCATCCGGCGGGGAAGTGTTGAAGCCTCTCGGTTTTATGAAAGAGGATTTTGTTTATGGGATAGCGGACAGGAACAGGATTTTAAATGATGCGGCAGGCAACGAGATTTTTCCGATGCATCAGGTTTGTATTGCGGATCTTACGCACAAGCAGCCCAAATTACTGAAGACATATGAGAAAAATGACTATTTTGTATCGGATATACGGATAGAGGATTATACCATGTATCTTGAGCGTCTTGTTTTCAATGGGATCACTTATGTGGCAGCTGACGAAGATATGATCATGAACAGAGAGGGAGAGGGCGCTCGTCTTGTTTTCGCTGATACACAGGAGGACGGAGATAAGCAGACCGTATGGCAGATTGTTCTTCCGAATGAATCTGTGCAAAAGGCGCAAAAACTGCTTACACCAAAAGAAACACTCCTTGAAGAGGATCGTTCGGTAGCGCTTGCATCCAGGGAAGCCATGCATCGCTATTATGTATATGTAAAAGGTGATGTGGTCTGTGTGACAGATCAGGTAGCAGATGCGATTCATGCGGCAAATGAAAATATGGGAGTCGTTTTAAATAACGATATGGCGTATGTCTGGAAACGATCCAGGAAATCGGCACAGGCACAGGTGATGAATCCGGATGACGAGGGTGATAAAACGCCTGGCAGTGTGGCGCGCTGCATCAATGCGATGCTGCAGAAAGAAGGGATCAACATAAACGCAGCAGCGATGATTGAGGGCGGGGAGACGCCAAAGTCCATTTTGAACAATACGATGAAAGAGGCCACCGTTTATGACCTGTCCGGTTGTGATGTGGAAGAAGTATTATATTACGTAAGCTGCGGAACGCCTGTATTTGCAATGACAGGAACAAATGAGGCCCTGCTGATTGTTGGATATGATGCCAATACATTAATTGTCTATGAGCCGGTGCGTGGAATCTATCGTAAAAATATGGAGCATGCAGGAGAGGATTTTAAAAATGCAGGAAATATATATCTTGCATATGCTACAATCTGAAAAAAAGTGCACAAAAATTATTTGTCAGCGGAAAATATTTGTTCAATTTACCAGTTTTTCGTAGTTACTATTGCAAAAACTTGTGTAATAGAGTATATTTTGATAGGTGATTTTTGTCTGTATAGAAGGAAGTGGAAGAATATGAGCAAGAAAGAAGTTATCGTTTCAAATGTTTCTGAAGGTCACAATAACCCGATTGCAGAGCTGGTACAGATGGCGTGTCGTTTTGACAGCGATATTACGCTCGAAAGCGATAATCGCAGGATTAACGCAAAAAGTATAATGGGGATTATGGCATTCAATCTTTCAAAAGGAATGGCAGTAAATATTGTAGTCAACGGAAGCGATGAGCAGGAAGCATTGGTAGCGATGGAAAAGTTTTTAGTTTGTAATTAGTTTATTAGGAGGTCCTTTATGCGAGGAGAAAAAGCAACAGCAACGGAAGAAAAAGTGGCAGTGGATGCGAAAGACACTACAAAATCAAATGACACCAAAGCAGCCAAGACAACACCTGCCAAAGCGGCAAAAGCAGCGGAAGTAAAAGATACGGCGGCAAAGAAAACAGCCAAAACCCAGAAGAAAGCAGTGAAAGAACAGGTTAAACCAGACATTTTCATCCAGTTCCAGGGCAAAGAAACCATGTTGGAAGATGCATTAGAGCAGGCAAGGCAGCAGTATATTGCAGCAGGCCACAGGGTATCGTCCATTAAATCACTTCAGGTGTATCTGAAGCCGGAAGAGAACGCAGCTTATTATGTGATCAATCAGAAGTTTGCCGGGAAAGTTGATTTATTTTAATAATGTACATCAAAAAAAGAACTGCCGAAACCGGCGGTTCTTTTTTGATGATTAGATTATTTCGAAAAGAAGCGCAGAGGGCGTTTCTGTTCCTGCTCTTCTTTATATCTGGACACAAATCGATTGATTCTGTCATAGGGATTGAGAAGATCGCTGATCGAAGAATCATGATTTAACGTGTCAATGATATAGGCGATATATTTGCTCATATCACAGTTGATGTAATATGGTTTCGAGAGCAGTTCCGGCGTCTGGTATGTTAAATTTGTTGTGACGACTTTATAGATAATGCCGTCTTCAACCGCCAGATCAAAGCAGTCAAGACCGTTTGTAAAAAGTCCGAAAGTAGCGACGACGAAGATACGTTTTGCCTTTCTCTTCTTTAACTCTGTTGCAACGTCTATCATGCTTTCTCCGGAAGAGATCATGTCGTCAATAATGATCACATCTTTTCCCTCTACGGAAGAACCCAGAAATTCGTGCGCAACAATCGGGTTTCTGCCGTCAACAATCTTGCTGAAATCGCGTCGTTTATAGAACATGCCCATATCAAGGCCCAGTACATTGGCCAGATAAATGGCGCGATTTGTGCCGCCTTCATCCGGGCTGATAATCATCATATGCTCTGAGTCAATCTGCAGGTCTTTTACATTGTTTAAAATGCCCTTGATAAACTGGTAGACCGGCTGCACTGTCTCAAAGCTTTTTAACGGAATTGCGTTCTGCACACGCGGGTCGTGCGCATCAAATGTAATAATGTTGTCAACGCCCATTGCAATTAATTCCTGCAGTGCAAGCGCACAGTCTAACGATTCGCGTGCCGTCCGTCTGTGCTGGCGGCTTTCATATAAAAACGGGATAATAACAGTGATGCGTCTTGCCTTGCCGCCTACAGCAGCGATGATACGTTTCAAATCGGCAAAGTGATCATCCGGCGACATGTGGTTTTCGTTGCCGCATACCGTATAGGTAAGACTGTAATTTGTCACATCCACCATCAGGTAGAGATCATGACCGCGTACCGACTGTTTGATAATTCCTTTTGCTTCGCCTGTGCCAAAACGCGGGACAGCAGTTTCAATCAGGTAAGAATCCATGACATAGTTTTTAAACGCGAAGTCATGCTTGTGCATATGCTGGCGTTTCTGCCGCCAGCCTACCAGATACTGATCTACTTTTTGCCCCAGTTCCCGGCAGCTTTCGAGCGGAATCAGTCCCAGGAATCCGTCAGGAAGAGTTTCTAAGTTTCTTTCATCGTTTGGCATGAATCATTGTCCTCCGTAATCGTTTGATAGGTGTTGGGGTTATGTTTCTATCAAAAGCACAGCGGCGTTTTGCATGCAGCATGCTAACGGCGGCGCTTTAAAATGCGTATATCGTCACCAAATAATTTCAGCAGTGTATAATTGCTCACTATGCGTGATAATACGCGCTCCGAATAAAGATCCGCCAATTG
>CAMUHN010000033.1 GCA_947088675.1 uncultured Roseburia sp. | reverse complement strand
CCGAGAACGTTTACGTTCGAGGAACCGCAGGAGAAATCTGCGAATGCAGTTTCTCTTGTCGGATCAGGGCTTATTTGTGACGTTCTCGGCACAATATAGCCAACATGAACAAGTTCATGTGTGATAAAATCAGCTATCAAGCTGATTTTTCACACGAATCTCCCTTTTTTTCTCACTCTAATCCACATGTCACAGCTTCGCTGTGACTCAAATCAAGATGAAAAACGCCATGTGACGTTTACGTCACATTTTTTTTGCGTTTTTCGGCGTGAAACTTAGTACATCTTGGCGAAATGCCCTCCGGCATGAGCCTTAGATGTACTTTTCACGCTATTTGCCAAGAAAATATGTATTGTCAAATCCAAATGTCCCCAGCTTTTGGACATTCTCAAATCCGGTTTCTCTCTTTATCCTTTTCAGATATTTTTTTGCGTCCTTCTCGCGCAGAAAAAAAGAAACCACAATTCCATCCGAAGTAATCCATCTTTGAATCCCGTTCTCTTTCAAATCTGCGGTCGTGACAAATGTGACGCTTTTATATAAGGAAAATTCTGCATATTCCGGATATAAAAGATATGTCTCGTCCTCGTCAAATACGCAGACACAGTCGTACTTGCTGTGTTCTTCTACCGGTACAAGCGTCTGTCTGCTCTCCAGAAACAGATATTCCCAGGCAAACGCCTGATGGCTTCCCAAAATAAGCGCAGCCGTGACAAACGCCGTCATCATAAGGAATGATTTCCCCTGCAGCGCATACCGCAAAAGCCGATATACCATACACAGCAAGCCCGCAAACAAAACCGCATAGATCGGAGAGATATAGCGGTCAGCTACCGCAAAGGTAATTTTTGAAACTACTATATAATAGAAGAAACACGGCAGCAAAACAATACAGTATCGTATCCTGTCATATTTTCGAAAACCAAAAACAAGTTTTTCCTGCCCCATCAGCGAGGATACCTGAAAAAATCGTCCGGCAAAACGAAGCAGCGCCAAAACCAGCAAAACCGCAAGCAGTATCCCCAATATTTTTCCAAACATCTGCTGATCCAAAAACTCAAAAAAACCTTTTAGATTTTCTGCGTAACTGCTGTTCTTTGCAAGATTGGCAACGGCTTCCGCGCCCCTGTAGCCAAAAAACATATGTTCAATCATCGGCGGAAATATCAGCAGTGAAACTGCTGCAGCGCCAGCCATCGTAAGCGTATACAGCAGGGTCTCCCGCAACCGTTTCTCCGATAACAGACAGATCCCATAGACTATGGACGCAAACACAATATAGAGCGTGACATAATAATGGGTCAGTGCGCCGCAGACAGCTGTGATGAAAACTGCCATATAAAAAGAATGTTGCTGTTTTTTCCCAACCTGTCTGACAAACAGAAACGTAAACAGCGTCACAAATAACATCCCCATCAGATACATACGGAAATTGGCCGCCTGATGCAAAACCCCGGTCAGCATAATGAACGTAAATGACAGGAGTTCCCGGATATACCCCTCATCCGTCAGCAGAGAGATCAGTTTTCGCAGCAAAAACAGCACAAACAACGCGCATACAATGTTAATTCCCCCGGCATACCATCTGGAAAATGTATTCGGAAACAGAGAACAGATCGTATGCAATACGAAATAGTACAGCGGAGGATGCACATCGTTTTTCTGATTCTTCCAGACATTCCGCCATGCAAAACGCTCCCCGTCCTGTACCCGCATATAATCGTAATAAACCGATTCCCCCGGTTCATATTTGAAATTATAAGTAATCTCCATGTCAATTCCATCATTTACACCATTGGCCAGGCCATAGGAATATATCTCATCCAGATAATAATTTGCTTTCAATGAAATGACTATAATCATGAAAACAGCAAACAACAGATACCAGACTGCCGATTTCGGCAGACGCTTTAATTTTTCTTTCATATATTCCTCCTGTAGTAAACGATTCCGGCAATATCCGCCAAAATCCACCCAATTGGAATCGACCACCAGATCACCGCCACACCTGACGATGTGCGCGGTGCAAGCAGATAGGACAGCAGCACTCTTGTTCCAAGAGAAATAATTGTCAGCACAAGAGATATCCCGGCACGCTGGATACCTCTGTAAAAACCATACAGCAAAAACAGGCAGCCAATCCCGAAATAAAAGACGCCCTCAATCCGAAGGTACCTGACTCCCTCTGCAATAATCTGCGTCTCCTCCGCCTCCACAAACAAGCGCATGAACGGTTCTGACCAGATCCACACCACGGCGGAAACAATCGCGCAAAAAATTACCGATACCCCGACCGCAATTTCAGTGCCTTTTTGAATCCTCTCTTTTTGTCCGGCGCCAAAATTTTGCGAGACAAACAGGGAATAGGCGTTTCCAAATTCCTGGGCCGGCATATAGGCGAGCGTGTCAATCTTTACGGCAGCAGCAAACGCTGCCATAACGGTTGTTCCGAAACTGTTGACCAGCCCCTGTATCATTAAAATACCAAGATTCATCACCGACTGCTGTACTCCGGTAAAGACATCGTTTTTGATAATCGTTCCCAGTCGTTTCCGGCATATCTTTCTCTGCGGGCGGATCAATTGCGGATATTTCCAACCGGTATACAATAAGATTCCGATGCCTGCTGCTCCCTGAGACAACACGGTCGCCGCTGCTGCGCCCGGAATCTGCATACCAAGAGAAATCACAAACCAGAGATCGAGTATGACATTCAACACCGATGACACAGCAAGAAATAAAAGCGGAACAACAGAGTTTCCAAGCGACCGAAGCAGATAGGCAAAAAAATTGTAAAGAAAGGTGAATCCAATCCCCACAAAAACAATCTTTACATACGTTCGCATCGGGCCGTACACATCTTCCGGAACCGAGAGCATCTGTAAGATGATATCTGTTCCCGCAAATACAATGAGATACAGAACCAGCGTTACCGCGCCGATAAAGAAAAAGGAAAGGCGTATGTCCTGCTTTAACTCTTCCGGTTTTTGCGCCCCGTACCATTTGGAAAACAGCGCTCCGCTGCCCATACAAAGCCCGATAATCACAGACGTCAAAAATGTCATCAACGTATACGCAGACCCGACAGCCGCCAACGCCTGCGCTCCCACATAGCGTCCCACAATCAGCGTATCCGCAATATTATAGATCTGCTGTAAAAAATTGCCTGCCATCATTGGCAGCGCAAACATCATTAACTTTTTTAAAATCGGGCCTTCCGTCAATTTTTTATTATGCGCTTTTCGGCTGTGTTTAAAATCTGCCGCTTTCAATCTTCTCTCTCCTTCTTTTAACAACCCTGGCCTTTACCGATTATATCATCTTTTTTCAATTATTCAAGTTCGTTCTTCTCACATTTTCCGTAACAGTTCAGCTTTCGGCTTCACTGTTACAGAATCCGCTCCATTTAAAGTTTGCCTGCGGCAAAGGAGCGGATTCCTGGCTATTTGGCACTGCTTGCTGCTAACTGCGCAGCAAGTGCGCAGTTGCAGGATGAACTGTAACTACTTTCCTCTCTTGACTTTATTTTGCTAACCTGCTAGTATGATAACGTAAAATATTCAAAAACACGGAGGAAATTATGAAAAAATTACTTGCACTGACCCTGACACTTTTATTATCATTTTCACTTACCGCCTGCGGCGGACCGGAAACTGAAAATGCCGGCGCATCGGCTTCGGAGAGCGATCTTGCCTATGTGAAAGAAAAAGGCTCTCTGGTCGTAGGAATCACTGACTTTGAGCCGATGGACTACAAAGACGAAAATGGCGACTGGATCGGATTTGACGCCGATATGGCAAAAGCATTTGCAGAAAGCCTTGGCGTTTCCGTTGAGTTTGTCGTGATCGACTGGGATAATAAGGTAATGGAACTGGACGGCAAAACGATCGACTGCGTGTGGAACGGCATGACATTAAATGACGAAGTAAAAAGCGCGATGGCATGCACGAACCCCTATTTAAACAATGGACAGATTGTCATTGTCCCCAAAGACGTTGCCGATCAATACCAGGACAAAGAAAGCTTAAAAGATCTCACCTTTGCAGTTGAGGCCGGAAGCGCAGGAGAAGCGCAGGCCACCGAAAACGGCCTTTCTTTCACCCCGGTAAACACACAGGCCGACGCACTGATGGAGGTTGCCTCCGGCACTTCGGACGGCGCGATCATTGATTCGCTGATGGCGGCTGCAATGGTCGGAGACGGGACAGGCTATGCAGACCTTACCTATACGGTCAGCTTAAACAGTGAGGAATACGGTGTCGGCTTCCGCAAAGATTCTGACCTTGCGGCCGCATTAAACGCATTCTTTTCTTCCAGCTATGAAGACGGCAGCATGATGACATGCGCAACAACATACGGTGTTTCGGCCGCAGTCATTGCCCAGTAAACAACCAGTCATAAACGGAAAAGAGAGCGGATAGTCCGCTCTTTTTTTCCGGACAAACGGAAAAATCAGGGGGTTTTCCTATGGAACTTATTTTGGAACAAATGCCGATTGTCATCCACTCGTTAAATGTCGGCTTTTTACAGACCTTAAAACTATTTTTTGTGACATTGATCGGGGCTTTTCCGCTTGGCCTTATCATCGCATTCGGATCTATGTCGCGGTTTCGCCCGCTTCGTTATTTTTCCCGTATTCTTGTCTGGGTTGTGCGCGGCACGCCGCTGATGATACAGCTTCTTATTATCTATTATTTTCCCGGACTTGTACTTGGCAACCCGATCTGGGGCAGTGGAGAGACAGGTCGTTTTCTGGCTGCCAGCGTCTCATTTATTTTAAACTATGCATGTTATTTCTCGGAAATCTACCGAGGCGGCATTTTGAGCATACCGGTCGGACAAAACGAAGCCGGACTTGTGCTTGGAATGACAAAACGGCAGATCTTTTTTAAGGTAACGCTGCTGCAAATGATCAAGCGCATCGTACCGCCCATGTCCAACGAAATCATTACGCTGGTAAAAGACACCTCACTTGCCCGTATTATCGCACTGCAGGAGATCATCTGGGCCGGCCAGTCGTTTCTCAAGGGTTCGCAGGGAATTGCGGGCGCGATCTGGCCCCTCTTCTTTACGGCTGTTTACTATCTGATCTGCAACGGCATCTTAACGGTACTTTTAGGGCGTCTGGAAAAGAAATTAAATTATTTCCGTTAACGAAAGGGGAACATATATGCCTATTTTAGAAGTGGAACATATCAAAAAATCGTTTGAACATACGAGAGTACTTGACGATATCAGTTTTTCCCTGGAAGCAGGACAGGCCGTATCCATCATCGGCTCCTCCGGAAGCGGAAAAACGACGCTGCTGCGCTGCCTGAACTTTCTGGAACGACCCGACTGCGGCACAATTCGTGTAAACGGCGAAACAATCTTCGATGCAGATGACCCCGCCACACAAAAGGAATCCGAGATACGCAGAAAGAGACTTCACTTTGGGCTTGTTTTTCAGTCATTCAACCTTTTTCCTCAGTATACCGCGCTGGAAAATGTAATGCTGGCCAAAGAACTGCTTGCAAAGGAACTTCCCGACTACAAATCAAGGAAAAAAGAACTGCACCGGGAGATTTCGCAGCAGGCAAAAAATCTGCTGCATCAGATGGGTCTTTCCGAACGCATGTCAAATTATCCGCACCAGCTCTCCGGCGGACAGTGCCAGCGCGTTGCGATTGCGCGCGCACTTGCACTCTCGCCCGATATTCTCTGTTTCGACGAACCCACATCGGCGCTGGACCCCGAACTGACCGGCGAAGTATTAAAGGTAATACGGGAACTGGCAGACCGGAAAACTACAATGATTATTGTGACACATGAGATGGCTTTTGCGCGCGATGTGGCAAGCCATGTAATCTTTATGGATGATGGGAAAATTTTAGAGCAGGGCGATCCGAACGAGGTTTTTGAACACCCAAAAGAAGAGCGGACAAAACAGTTTTTGTCCCGGTTTCATCAGGAATAATTGAGTAAAGTCAACACAAACTAACAAAAAAGGGTTGCAATTTCTTACTGTATCCGTTATAATATTTCCAGAACATACGTTCTATTTTATGATATGCCTGAAAACAAATCACAGACACAGGATTTCAACATTAAATAAACTGATTTCACCGAAAGGAGGCATTTCATGTATCATGCAATTGACCTGTCAAAGTACATTGTTACAAAATGCGTCAGTGACGGTTATCCAATCAGTAATCTGCAGCTGCAGAAAATACTGTATTATATCCAGAAAGCCTTTCTTCAGAACGGCAGTCAGGCTTTTGCCGACGATATTGAAGCCTGGCAGTTTGGTCCCGTAGTCCCAAATTTCTATTACTACTTCTGCGGATATGGTGCAATGCCAATTACCGCTTCCTATCAGACCAATTTGGTCATGGATTTCGGTTTAAATGTGGTTGACCAGATCGTGGAAGCAAAAAGAACACTGGATCCATGGGTTATGGTATCAGAAACACACAAACCGGAAAGAGCCTGGTCAAAAATCTATCAAAACGGACTCGATAATCATAACATCATTCCCATCGAACTAATTAAGAAAGTAGGCTGAGCATGGACTTAAGCAGAGAATCCGAACAACGCAGTACTTTCCGCAATCTTTTATTTTTACTTGCCAAAAAACAGGACCTCCTGCAGGATAAACAGGAACGCATCCGCATCTATAAACAACTGGAAGATCTTTATCATCCGCCTGGCCGGGAAGAACGGTTCCGGCATTTCAAACCAGCAAAAAGAGTATATCGCTATTTTAGGTATCTTTGCCGCCGTGGTACTGGCCTTTACCGGCGGTATTACATTTTCAACATCTGTGTTAAACAATATTTCAGGTGCAAGTATTTATCGGCTTATTATCATCTCCCTTATTATCGGCCTTATACTGCTTAATATTCTTTTTGCCCTTTTTTTCTATATAAACAACCTGGTCAATCGGGACAAAACGATAAAGCCAATTCTGATTTCAAATGCAGTTATTATAGGTTTGTTATGTCTCACTGTTCTATTCTGGTATATCGGATTTGTCGAATCGCGTGATGCAAAGATAAATCAGCCTGCATTTACAGAAAGTACAGAGGGCCGCTGACCGGCCCTCTTTCTGCTCCTACTCCGTAATCACAACCTCCAGCAGCATTTCCTGCTGCTCCTCTTCTTCTGCCCGTTTCCGCTGCTCCTGCGCCATCAGTTCACGGATGGCATCTTCCAGTGAATCAAATTGTTTTAAAAATTTATCCCATTCCTCAATGGTAAACGAACGCGCGCCAATCTGAAAAGACGGCGCCGCCTCACCGTTCTTAATCTTTTCGTACAGATCATTGATTTTATCCACGATCATGCGCACAAAATCCTGCGTCTCTTCCGGCTCATTCTTTTTTTCCGCCGCCGCTTCCAGTTCCGCCGCATCCTGCACGCGTTCCACAGCCGAAACCATCTGCGCTTCAAAACTTTTCGATGTGGATTTTCCGCCTGATCCGGTTGAAAATATACTGTTTTTCTTCCACTGGCCAATTTGTGATATCATAAGCGCTCCTTTCGCTTTTACAAAAAACACTGCTGTTGTAATCTGAAATCTGTTATTTTTTATATCGACATTACATCCGTATTTTTCAAGTGATTTGACATAACCGGTTCCAAAATCACCCGGAATGATCAGAATGAACTAGCGCGCCTGGCATCAAAAGTTATTAAAAATTTATTAAGTTTTTATGAACTGCTACTTGCAATATAAAAATCGCCGTGCTATACTGGATTTTCGGATTAAACATTAATAAAATTCTCAATAAACGGGAGACAAAAGTAATGCGTGTAAAATTTTCAAAACAAAATTTTGTATCTGCTTTCAAAGAAACAACATGGAAAGAATGGATCGGATACCTCTGGCTGTTTGCGACTTTTCTTTACATTATGGCAAATCAGCTCTATATCACAGGCATCGATTCTGTCGATTATGACGTGGTAAACTCCGTCACTCATGTAGACACTGTTAATATCGGCAAAATTGTGCTGCTGTTCTTTGCTTACTGCGGCAGCATTTTTTTTATCCGCTGGAAAAACAACCTCACGGAACAAAAAGAAAGACAATTGATCCTTGCGATCACTTTCGGTTCTCCTTTTATCACTTTCACCTTACTGGAGCTGAGTTATCAGTCCGACTATATTACCATGCATCCGGTCGCATTTCTGCTGAATATGCTGATTTTAGGCTTTTGCACCTTTTTGTTTGCTGCGCTGTGCAACCGCTTTCGGCCTGCGGTGCTGATTCCGGCAACGATCTGGATGATCTACGGATTCGCCAACATTTATGTACTGCGCTTCCGCGGATTTGCCCTTTTGCTGACTGATTTTCTGCAGATCGGGACAGCGCTTGAAGTTGCGGAATCTTATGACTATACGCTGACCTACTCTATGGTCGTCATGCTAATCGCTCTGGTCGATTACTTTATCATAGTCTGCAAACTGAAAAACATCCGCTATTTCGACAAAAAGAAAAGAATTGCGGCAATTGGTTCCATCCCGTTTCTGGCCATACTCTGCTATCTGATTGTTGTAAAAAGCAGTATTATTACAGATAACGGTATGAAAATCAACCAGTACAAACCGCAGAAAAGCTATAAAAGTATGGGGACATCGCTTACAATCGTCGGCAGCGCCAGATTTCTGGTACTGGAAAAACCAAAAAATTACACAGATGAAACGCTTGCCGAACTGACTTCCAAATATACTTCCGATCGGGCAGATATCGTTAACGCCGCCGATGCCCCGGACCTGATCATAATTATGGACGAATCGTTTACGGATTTTGCCAGCTTATACAAATTGGACACAAGTGAAGATCCGTTGCCCTTTTTCCACAGCTTGTCGGAAAATGTCGTAGACGGAACCATGTATGTAACCGGATTCGGCGGCCAGACCGCAAACACCGAATATGAATTTTTAACCGGAAACAGCATGGCATTCCTCTCCGCCGGAGTGGTTCCTTACCAGTCATATTTAAAGATCAACATTCCGCACACCTCGCTTACGCGAAATTTTGAGAGCATGGGTTATGAGGATTCACTTGCCATCCATTCATTCGGCAAAACAGGTTATAACCGCATCGCATCCTACAATGCGCTCGGATTTGATACCTTTTTGGGAATGGAAGATTTCACCGACCCGCACTCATACCGGAAATTTATTTCCGACCAGTCGCATTTTGAAAAGATTATTGAGGTCTATGAGGAACATAAAGACGAAGACAGCCCCCTGTTCTGCTTTAATGTCACCATGCAGAATCACAGCTCCTACAACAAAATTTACCCGAATTTCAACCTTGATATTACGGTAAACGATACGCTGTATAAAGACAGAGTGGACATACAGACGTTTGTGAACCTGATGAAAAAAACGGATGAAGCCTACGAATACCTGATTTCCTACTTTAAGCAGCAAAAAGACCCTGTTATGATCGTCTTTTTCGGAGATCACCAGCCGAATATCAAGGTAAAACGAAAAAAGAAAGTAGCGCTGCAAAAATACCAGGTGCCTTTTAAAATATGGACAAACTACGATATCGAAGAACAGCATCTGGATCAGATCAGCCCGAACTATCTTGGCGCATTTGTCACAGAACTTTCCGGCGGGGCGCTGACCGGATACCAGAAGTTCCTGCTTGATCTGTATGAAGAAATACCGGCTCTGACGCAAAACGGCTATATCGGCGACGACGGCGTTTTATATGAAGTCGACGATGAAACTTCACCCTATTACGACAGACTCAAAGAATACGAAATTCTGCAATATAACAATCTGTTCGACAAAGAACACACGATAAATGATTTTTTCTATCTGGAATCCGAGTAGGATTGCTGCTGTCAACAGAATAATACGTAACGCCGCTTCCCACCGGATACGGTATGCGCTTCCTATACCGTATCCGTTCCAATGTGGAAAATCAAAGGAGAAAATAAAAATGACTGACTATGAATCATTTATAATTGCTTTTCTGGATATTCTGGGTTTCAAAAATATAGTCAATACAAGTAGTTTTGACAGAGTTCTTGATATCTTTAAGTCCATCATAACAGACAGGGAAGCAGTCAGAGCTTTGTGGCATGCAGTCACAGATGATGATCTCTCTCCAAAGGGAGAGGGATACCGCCGCTATAACGAATCTCTGAAAGAAACGAAAATACATATTATGTCGGACAGCATCGTAGTCGCCGCACCAGATTGGCATCCTGAATCTCTGGCCGTCGTTATCGACGTCTGCAACAGCATTCAGGAACTGCTGTTGCATCTGGAAGACCCGATATTACTCCGCGGCGCCATTGCCGTAGGAGATTTTTACCTGAATAAAAATCTCGTATTTGGCAAAGGACTTGTAGACGCATATTGGGCACAGGAAAAGTATGCTGTATATCCGAGAATCATTATATCTAACGACATTACTGTTGGAAGAAGAGTTTCCGTAGATCACGGCCATGACTTACCAAAAGATGAAGACGGGTATTATTACATCGACTGTATCGAACGATATCTGGGAAAAGAGCGCACCTGGGAAGAAATTGAAAATTCTGAACAGTATCTTAAGCTGAAAAATTTGATTGACAGAAATTTAAACGGTTATAAAGAAGACAGCGTGAGACGGAAATATCTCTGGCTTGAAAGGGAACTTGAACGTATTGAAAACAGAGGATATGTGCCGCTGCTTGTACAGGGATAACATTTTCAGAGCAAACTTATAAGTACATATTAAAAAAATATGGGCTTCCGAAAAAGCCCATATTTTTTAGTAAGAATCGGCGCGACAGGATTTGAACCTGCGACCTCATCGTCCCGAACGATGCGCTCTACCAAGCTGAGCCACGCGCCGCTAAATATGTATCGCCGATTCCTTACTGAATCGCGCTTAATTATATTATCACACTGACTTTTATTTGTCCAGTGTTTTTTTCATTTTTTTTCTATTTTTTGTTGCATCCGAAGACAAATCAGATAAAATAAGGAAAAAGAGCTGAATCATAATTCAGCGCAGGGAGACTGATATGGAACCTGTTTTGACTTTCGCAAAACCAACTGACGATAAGGATATTTATCGCGTCATGCACGAAGTAAAAAATTCTATGACTGACAAAGAACTGTATTTTGCAGACGACCTCGCCTATATCCAGGAAACACTGACACAAAAAGGATTTGCATTAAAGGCCTGCGACGAAAAAAACCGCATTGTCGGGTTTTTGCTTGTGCATTTTCCAGGAGACGAACCTGATCATCTCGGCCGTTATCTTAATCTGTCCCCTGCGGAACTCCTGAAAACCGCCTATATGGACTCTGTCGCAATTCTTTCAGATTTCCGCGGTATGGGACTACAGCGAAAACTTCTTTCTGCAGCAGAAGCAGCCGAACAGCTTTCGCCGTACCGTTATCTGATGGCGACCGTCTCACCCAAAAATCCGTACAGCCTGCAGAATTTTCTGCGTCTTGGCTACCGAATCGTCTGCAAAACCATAAAACCAAACGGCTGGGAACGCTATGTCCTCTGCAAAAATTTAAATATCATCCAGAAGGGACCCTGTAAAAAATACGATGAGCGGCCTTTCGTCCATGAACAGTAACCATCCTCTATTTATCGGACTTTTTGACGAACGGGAATGCTCGACAACCTGTTTTTGATATGATACAATTGAAAAAAATAAATTAAACGGGAAAGGAAGAGACTGCTTTGTACAAATTTACGGATGACTGCCTGATTGGCATAGAACAACTGGACAGCGACCACAAAAAACTGTTCGAACTGATGAACGAAGTGCTCGTGCTGCTTGGCAACCAGTACATACCTGACAAATACAATCAGATCAAAGACATCGTAGCCGAACTGCAGGATTATGCGGACTGCCATTTTACACGCGAAGAAGCATATATGGCGGCAATCAATGACCCGGAGCTGGATATCCAGAAAAAACAGCATATGCAGTTTCGGGAAAAGATGAACGCCATGGACATCTTTCAAATCGACGAACTGGAACAGCAGCAGACCGCATTAACAGACCTGATGCATTATCTGACCAGATGGCTTTATGCCCATATTATCAACAGTGATATACTGATCGGTAAGATGCCGCCGCTGCAGGAATGGCGCAACACCAAAAATCCATGTGAATTTACGGACAGATACAAAACCGGTATTCCACTGATCGACGGGGAGCACCGGACATTGTTTGAAATTATCGCGGAGGCAAACCGTCTTGTACAGGATCAGGACTGTTTTGACCGTTACGACGAAATCGTGGCCGTCTTAAACAGACTAAAAGACTATACGGAAGAACATTTCCGGGACGAAGAAGAGTATATGGAAAGCATCCACTATTCCGGACTGGAGGCACAAAAGCTTGCCCATCAGAGCTTTATCACAAAACTGCGCGAAATCAATTTAGAGCAGATGGATGACAACCAACAGAGCTATCTGGAGGAACTGACCGAATTTCTGTTTGGCTGGCTGTCCAATCATATTTTAAAATCCGACAAAATGATCTGTGAAATGTGATGGTTTTCTGGAAATGTGTGTAATTTTTTTGGGAAAAATGTACATTTTCTCTATCATTTTTCAAAGCTTTATGGTAGAATTGGATAATAAAACCGCATGAGGGGGTAATTTCGTTATGGCTAAAGAAATGATAGCAATGCTTCTTGCCGGTGGTCAGGGCTCACGACTTTACGTACTGACACAAAAACTGGCAAAACCGGCAGTACCTTTTGGCGGGAAATACCGCATTATTGATTTCCCACTGTCAAACTGTGTAAACTCCGGCATTGATACGGTCGGCATTCTGACGCAGTATCAGCCGCTGGTACTGAATGAATACATCGGAAACGGACAGCCCTGGGATCTTGACAGGCTGCACGGCGGCGTACATGTCCTGCCGCCCTATCAGCAGGCATCCGGCTCCGACTGGTACAAAGGAACGGCAAATGCAATTTATCAGAACATTCCGTTTATTGAGCGTTACAACCCGAAGTATGTCATCATCCTGTCGGGCGACCAGATCTGTAAGCAGGATTACAGCGATTTCTTAAAATTCCACAAGGAAAAAAACGCTGAATTCAGCGTGGCAGTTATGGAGGTTCCGTGGGAAGACGCATCACGATTCGGCCTTATGGTTGCAGATGAAGACGACCGGATCACCGAGTTTCAGGAAAAACCAAAGGAGCCGAAATCAAATCTCGCCTCCATGGGAATTTATATCTTCAATTGGGACGTCCTTCGCAAATATCTTGTCGAAGACGAAGCCGACCCCACATCCGAAAACGATTTCGGCAACAATATCATTCCGAATCTGCTGAAAGACGGTCGCCGTATGTATGCCTACCATTTCAGCGGATACTGGAAAGACGTCGGAACAATTCCCTCTCTCTGGGAAGCAAATATGGAGGTCTTAAACCCGGAGGACAGCGGGATCAACCTGTTTGACGAAAACTGGAAAATCTACAGCCGCAACAGCGGTATGACAGGCCATCGCATCAGCGCCGACGCCCTCGTAGAAAATTCGATGATCACAGACGGATGCCGCGTTGACGGAACCGTAAAACATTCCATCCTCTTCGCCGGCGTTAAAGTAGAGGAGGGTGCAAAGGTTGAAGATGCCGTTATCATGGGCAATACCGTAATACGCTCCGGCGCAGTCGTATCCCATTGTATTGTCGGAGAAAATGTTGAAATCGGGCAGCATGCCGTCGTTGGCGCAATGCCGGCCGAAGGCGAAAAAGGCGTTGCAACGGTAGGACCGGGCGTCACCATCGGAGAACGCGCTAAAGTAGGACCGAACGCAATGGTCAGCAATGATGTAAAGGAGGGTGAAGAACAATGGTAAATTCTAATGCAGATGCTCTTGGCATCATTTTTCCAAACAGTTACGATTCACTTGTGCCGGAGCTCACAAGCGAGCGGCTAATGGCATCCATACCGTTTGCAAGCCGTTACCGGATGATTGATTTTATCCTTTCGGGAATGGCAAACTGCGGGATTGACAATATTTCCATTGTGGTACGCAAAAACTACCACTCCCTGTTAGACCATTTAGGTTCCGGCCGCGCCTGGGATCTGACCCGCAAAAACGGCGGACTGAATATTATCCCTCCGTTCGCGCAGAAAGCAGTTAAAATCTATCATGGCCGTGTGGAAGCGCTTGCAAGCATACTGACATTTCTGAAAAGCCAGAAAGAAAAATATGTCGTGATGTCAGATGCGAATATCGCCGTAAACTTTAATTTCAGCGATTTTATCAATACACATATGAATAGCGGCGCCGATGTTACGGTTGCCTATGTGAAAGCGGAGGTTCCGGCCAAAGCAGTGGAAGAAAATCCGACCAGCGATACGTTTTCCTATACGCTTCGTATCGAAGACGGACGTGTCAGAGAAATTCGCATCAATCCAAAAGATGCCGGCGTACAGGATTTCTCGATGAACATCTATATTATAGACCGCGAACTTCTGATCAGCCAGATTGAATCCGCATATGTCAAGGGTTATATCTACTTTGAACGCGATATTCTGGAACCGCAGCTTGACACTTTAAATGTACAGGCATATGAACATACGGGGTATGCGGCGCGCATCTGCGACATGAAGAGTTATTTTGACGAAAACATGAAGCTTTTGGATGCCAAAAATCTGGACGCGCTCTTTGAGGGCAATCCGGTTTATACCAAAATACGTGACGATACGCCGACACGCTATATCACAGGCGCAAAAGTCAATAATATTATGGCGGCGGACGGCTGTATCATTGAGGGCGATGTAGAAAACTCTATTTTATTCCGAGGCGTCAAAATTGCCAAAGGGGCAAAAGTGAAAAACTGCGTACTGATGCAGGATACCACTGTAGAAGAGGGCGCTCAGCTGGAATATGTCGTTTCAGATAAGAATGTACATATCACAGCCGGAAAAGAATTAAAAGGCACCGATACATTCCCTGTATTTATCGCAAAAAAACAAACTGTATAATCAATCGCAAAACCTCCTGTATTTGATTTCTTCATCTGATATACAGGGGGTTTTCCCTTTCACCAGATTAGAAATGAGGAAAAACATGGATTATAATATTTTAGATTATGGGGCCGTAGCGGACGGCCGTACAAACTGCGCTTCTGCCATTCAAAAAGCGATTGACGACGCTTCCGTCTCCGGCGGGCGCGTCGTGATTCCGGCAGGCAGGTTCTTAAGCGGGACAATTACGTTAAAAAGCAATATCGAATTTCACCTTGCGGGAGGAGCCGTTTTAATCAGCAGCCTCTCACCCTCCGAGATTTTGGACTTTGCAGCGCTCTTTACCGACGATAACCGTGAAACCGGATGGGACGGCGGCTGTTTTCTGTTTGCCTGCCATGCCAGAGACATCACAATTTCCGGAAACGGCGTCCTCTACGGACAGGGCGATCAGGTCTTCTTTGACGACGATACGGACGGAGGCTTCCATGAAAGCCCATTGCATGTAACGTCGTTTCGCCCAAGGCTTACCTTTTTTGAGGATGTGGAAAACCTTACCATACGTGATATCACCATCAAGGACGCTGCGTTCTGGACGCTGCACATGGCAGGCTGCCGCCATGTCATCGTTTCCGGCGTGCGCATCTTAAACGATCTGCGCGGGGCAAATAATGACGGCATCGACCCGGACAGCTGTAAAGATGTCATTATCACAAACTGCATTGTCAAAACAGGCGACGATGCGATTGTCGTAAAGTCGACAAAACCGATGGCAGAACGCTATGGATCCTGCGAAAATATTGCAATCAGCGACTGCATCCTCTACTCACATGATTCCGCACTGAAAATCGGGACGGAAACCCACGGCGATATTCGAAACCTCGTTATGGGAAACTGTGTGATTCAGGACTGTTCCCGCGGAATCGGCATCTGGGTCCGGGACGGAGCCGTCATTGAAAACATTCATATCCATCATATTACCGGCAGCGTCAGAAAATATGCGGACGCTTACCGCGAAAATGGCCCGGCTATGTGGTGGGGAAACGGCGAACCGATTTTTATCAATGCAACCTACCGGAACAAATCGCGCATGGACGCCAAAACACCAATCGGCAGCATCCGAAATATTACGTTTGACCATATCTATATGAAAGCGGAATCCAGCATCTTTCTCGGAGGGGAGGAAAACGCACGCCTTTCCGATATCAGACTGTCTGATTTTGAAATTACCATGTGCCCACAGGGCACACAATCTCCCGGCTGGTTTGACGAACAGCCGTCCGTGCGCCATGTGTACCCGCACAGCATACCCGGCCTGTATGCAAGATGCGCAAACCGGCTTTCTGTAAATGGATATATCCGATTTACTCCTCCCTACACAATCGATCAAAACGGACTGTACGAAACAGAAGACTGCGCCGATACAAAAATCTGCCTGTGCGAACTCTGATCACCAGCAGCCACAAAATACATCAATAAATTTGATAAATTCATACCTTGCGCAACCGGCAAAAGTTGTGTTACGATATACGACATGAGAAAACCGAACGGAGGATTACAATGGATATCGCAAAGAAATACGGCAGGTCATATTTTATGCCGCCGGAAGTGACATATGACTGGGTAAAAAAAGATACAATTGAGCAGCCGCCGATCTGGTGCAGTGTGGATTTAAGAGACGGAAATCAGGCTTTAATCGAGCCGATGAGCCTGGAAGAAAAACTCGAATTTTTTGAAATGCTGGTAAACATCGGATTCAAGGAAATCGAAGTAGGATTTCCTGCCGCCTCCGATACCGAATATAATTTTATGCGCGCCTTAATTGAACGGAATATGATACCGGATGATGTGACAGTCCAGGTTCTGACGCAGGCAAGGGAACATATTATCCGAAAAACCTTTGAAGCCGTAAAAGGCGCGCCTCATGCAGTGATTCATCTTTACAACTCAACTTCAGTCGCTCAGCGCGAGCAGGTATTTAAAAAAAGCAAAGAAGAGGTAAAACAGCTTGCCATCGACGGGGCCGTACTTTTAAAAACACTGGCCGAAGAGACAGACGGCAATTTCACATTTGAGTACAGTCCGGAGAGTTTCCCCGGGACAGAAGTGGATTACGCAGTGGAAGTCTGCAACGCCGTACTTGACGTATGGAAGCCCGATGCAGCGCATAAGGCCATTATCAATATCCCTACGACAGTACAGATTGCAATGCCGCATGTTTTCGCATGCCAGATCGAATATATTCATAAACATTTAAATTACAGGGACAATGTCATATTGAGCGTCCATCCGCACAACGACAGAGGCTGCGGCATCAGCGACGCGGAATTTGGCATTCTGGCAGGCGCAGACCGCGTCGAAGGCACGCTGTTCGGCAACGGTGAACGCACCGGCAATGTCGATCTCGTAACGCTTGCCATGAATATGGTCTGCCACGGCGTCGATCCGAAACTGGATTTTGGCAATATTTCTTCCATCCGCGAAAAATATGAAACATTTACCAGAATGGATGTATATGAGAGAACGCCGTATGCCGGCGATCTTGTGTTTACCGCATTTTCCGGTTCCCATCAGGATGCCATCTCAAAGGGCATGGAATGGCGGCAGGCAGGAAAAAGCGGCGAGCGGTGGGATGTGCCCTATCTTCCGATTGACCCCAAAGACGTCGGACGCGAATACGAATCTGATGTAATCCGCATCAACAGCCAGTCGGGCAAGGGAGGCGTAGCCTATATCCTGAAACAAAACTTTGGGATGTCGCTTCCGAATAAAATGAAAGAGGAGATCGGGTATCTGGTCAAAGGCGTCTCCGACCGTATGCACCAGGAGCTGTCCCCAACCGATATTTACCGTATCTTTGAGGAAAACTATATCAATATCCACGATATCTTCAAAATACCGGACTGTCACTTCGAACAAAAAGACGGTATTACTGCAAAAGTAACCATCGAACAGGATCTGGCCGCCCGCGTCATTGAGACCAGCGGAAACGGCCGTCTGGATGCCGTCAGCAATGCAATTAAAATGTATTTTGGCGTCAGCTACGAGCTTGCAAACTACGAGGAACACGCAATCTCACAGGGTTCTTCCTCGAAAGCGGCCGCGTATGTTGAAATCATCTGCAAAGGCAAAAATTACTGGGGCGTCGGCATAGATGAAGATATTATCAAAAGTTCGATCGCCGCACTTGTCTCTGCCGCCAATAAGATGGCAAAATATGAAAATATCAAAGAGGGCCGTGAGGAGCGTATTGTCGATATCATGAATTATATTCAGAAAAACTATGTGGACGTAACGCTCGACTCTCTGTCCGAACATTTTAACCTGTCGCGCACTTATCTCTCCAAATATATTAAAGAGAAAGCAGGCGTCACATTTCAGGATGCAGTCAAACAGGCTCGCATGAAAAAAGCGCGCAAAATGTTAAAGGAGACGAACCAGACAGTAGAATCCATTGCGGCCTATGTCGGGTATGAAAACGTCGAACATTTCAACCGCCTGTTTAAAGCTTCCTACGATATGACTCCGGTACAGTTCCGCAGACAGTATCAGTAAGATCAAACGAGGTACGCCATGTTAACACCTGTAAAAGAACAGCAATTTGATCCGGTCAGCCGCCTGATGGAAATAAGCTTCCCGCCTGACGAACGACGCCCGTACAAAGAACAGAAAGAACTGCTGAAACAGCCGCAGTATACCGTTTATACTGTACAGGAGGATACGCATGCACCGGATATCAAGGCATTTCTGGCCGTCTGGCAATTTGCATCCTTTGCTTTTCTGGAACATTTTGCGGTAAACCCCGACTGTCGCTGCAGCGGCGTCGGGTCCGCCGCTTTAAAAGAGTTGATCGGGCTGCTTCCCGTTCCGCTCTGCCTTGAGGCGGAACCGCCGACAGACGCGCTTTCCTCACGCCGGGTCGGGTTTTACCAGCGAAACGGTTTCTATGTAAATGAATACTATTATGTACAGCCGCCTATCTCCAACGGAAAAAATCCTCTCCCTTTACTCCTGCTGACTTACGGCGCGCCTGTCACAACAGAAGAATTTCGAATGATTCGGAATACTTTGTATCAGACAGTCTATCACTGCAGTCCGCCGAAAGATTCTGTTTAGAATATCCCATCTCTATTCCCGATACCGCGCATTTACCCGCAGGCTCTGTTTGGAGGCTTCCAATATGTCAAGCAGAACCTGCCTTTCATACTCGCTGCAATCCGACAGGATACGCCCCGCAGCAGGCAGCTCCCGCTCCTGTTCCAGTCTCTCGTTTCCCGTCAGCAAATCCATGGACACCTGCAATGCGCGCGCAATACCGTAAACTACCTGTAAACTCGCCTGTTTCTTTCCGGTTTCAATCCGGCTTAAATACTGGGCGCTCACACCTGCCATTTCTGCAAGACGAGCCTGCGACCAACCGCGTTTGAGTCTCGCCTCCCGTATTGTCTTTCCGATTCTGCAATAATTAACTGATCCCATCTTTCTTCCTCCTGTGCCGTATTTTAACCCCTGTTTGGACAAAGGCATCTATATTCTCTCAAATTTCTTGCCCTGTCGGTTAAAAATCAACCTGCAGTCTGTTTTCTTTTTCTGTCATGCGGGGTAAAATCGAACAGAACACTGTGATACGATATAACTATAACTTCCGGAGGTTTTCTATGGAACAAAAGGAAAAAATCAGACAGCGCTATCGCGGCGCCAATCCGGACGATCTGATTGTAATCCCGGCGCAGGAAAAGGCATCTTCTGACTCTGCCGGCCAGACACTGCGCGTTGCCGTCTATGCCAGAGTTTCCACTGACGCCCCAGGACAGACCTCTTCCTATGAACTTCAGAAAAATCACTTTCAGGATGTTATTGCCCGACATCCCGGCTGGGAGCTCATCGGCATTTACGCGGACGAGGGGATCTCCGGTACGTCTTTGTCGCACCGCGACTCATTCCTGCGCATGATCAAAGACTGCACGGACGGAAAAATTGATCTGATCGTCACAAAAAGCGTATCCCGATTTTCGAGAAATGTGGTTGACTGTATCGGTTATATCCGCCAGCTTGCCGCTCTGAAGCCGCCGGTCGGGGTTTTCTTTGAAACGGAACAGATTGACACGTTAAAAAACAACAGTGAAATGATGCTGTCATTTATTGCAACGCTTGCGCAGGAAGAAAGCCATACAAAAAGTGAAATTATGAACGCATCCATCGAGATGCGTTTTCGGCGCGGCATTTTCCTTACGCCTCCTCTGCTTGGATACGACCAGGATGCAGACGGAAATCTGGTCATTAATGAGCAGGAAGCAAAAACGGTGCGCTGCATCTTTTTCCTGTACCTCTATGGTTACAGCTGTCAGAAAATTGCAGAATTACTGACTGCTGCGGGCTGTCATACAAAAAAGGGAACTTCCGGCTGGTCCTCCTCCTCCGTTCTTGGCATACTGCAAAACGAACGCCATTGCGGAGACGTACTGGCACACAAAACATGGACGCCAAATTACCTTGACCACAGAGCCATAAAAAATAAGCAGAACTGTCCGCAGTATCTGAGTAAAAATCACCATGAACCGATTATACAGCGCGACGACTTTATCGCCGTACAGCAATTGATCCGCAACGCCCGATATGGAAACCGGACATTCTTTCCCATATTAAGCGTTATACCGGAAGGAGCGCTGCGCGGTTATGTAATTGTCCATCCAAAATGGGCCGGTTTTTGCGCAAACGATTACCGCAGCGCCTCGGAGTCTGTATCAGGGCCTGATGAAAAACCGGTTTTTGTTCGCCCGTATTCTGCGAAAGAAGATCAGATTCAACTGCAGGGATTTGAAATTGTCAGAGAGCAGTTCTTCCGCACTGCAGGTAAAATTACGATGACCGTCTCCCGTTCCTCCCTGCATTTTAGCACATCCTGTATTGCAAAATCTCCGTCTTTGTATGTGGAACTGCTGGTTCATCCTCTGCAGAAAACAATTGTCATACGCCCATCTGTGTCGTCGCAAAGCAAATACTATATCCCATGGGCCAGACAAAAAAAAGATCGTCTTATACCGCGCCAAACAGGCGGCTCTGCTTTTTTACCAACACTATATGAGCTGTTTTGCTGGAAAACGGAGCACAAATACAGACTTTCCGGCGTCAGGCTGACGCGCGGCGCCGAAACGGTTCTTTTGTTTGACGCGGCAGGGGCCGAACTGCTGCTCCCAAACTGTCCGTCCAATCAGGATACACGGAATGCCCCGGATTTTGAAGCCGGCATATCTGCCTATACTACAAACCAGTGTATCCCTGCCTGTCCCAAAGAATGGATGCACCAATTTGGGGAAAGCGTCGAACAGCGCGCACACAAGCAGGAAGCAAGCCCTTTTTGCCAGCTGTCTGTCTGGAACACGCAGCAGGCCGGTCAGCCCTGCGAAAAGTCTTCCCGTCTTAACATCACAGACGCCGGGCAATTGAAACTCGGTATTTCTGCCGTGATCAAAAACGACATACAGGAGGTTACGAAATGATCGAAACAAATTCCCCTTTTTTTCCGAACGGCGAAGATCCGTCAGCGCATCGCAAATATTTTTCCCATGTATCGGAACCGGCTTTCAGCGTCTGGCACAACAAATGTTCCGTAAATGCCGCCTGTCTTAAGAAACTGCCGGACTGTACGCATATCCAGATTCTGGTACATTCCGCCGAAAAAAAACTGATCATACGCCCCTGCAAAGAAGATGAGAAAGATTCTCTTCGCTGGCACCGCCGAACATGTCGTACGCCCCGGCAGATCAGCTGTCCGCTGTTTGCCGCCAGACTCTTCCTCCTTATGGAGTGGCATCCGCAGTTCCGATACAGAATAATCGGAAAATGTCTGCAGTCCGACTCTGCTTCCCTGCTTGTATTTGATCTGACTGCACCGGAGATTTTATGCCGGCCTTCGGTAAGCATCTCCGCCGGCTTATCTGACTTGGCCTGTCCGAAAGAACCGATAAAACGATCCGAAACGTCTGCTGCAGAACCAATACCAATTATGCAGATAAAGGCTGTGGATGATCGTATTATATTTGGCATTCGAAACGATAAAAAGAAAAAGGAGAACCCGCAATGACGAAAGAATACTGCCCCCCTCTCAAATACGACCCGGAATTTGAACGCATCTGTCCAAAACCTGCTCCTTTGAAATATCACGAACTGGAAATGGATCTCCTAAACAACGGCTGCCAGAAACCGATTCAAGTGTGGAACAACATTATTTTGTATAATTATCTGGATTATAACATCTGCCGCAAATGGTCTTTATCATTCCAAATCGAAAACCGTGCTTATCTTAACCGTGATGAGGCGCTTTATTTTACCTGCCAGACCATTCTGAAATCAGAAAAGCCAACCGGTGTTTACCACCGATATGTAACCGGAAAGTGTTACCTTTCCATGAAACGTATTCTTTCCGATGTCTTTTCCGGAAAAAGGAAATGCCCGTTTTCTCTACCGGATAAAATCTTCACCGACGAATCAGAGCGCCGCTCCGCACTGGCAGTTGCGGAAAGCATATTCGGCATCACGCCAACAACCATATCTTTATATGGCGCTTACGCAAAAGCAATGGATGCGATCGCAGGAAAAGCGCCTGAAATTTCAGTCAGGCTCTTTCGCAATGAACTCTCTGTGTCCATAAGGGAGTGCATCAGACTGTCCAAACTCCCGTCCGAAAAGATGACCGCAGCATTTGATCATCTGCAGACACACAAACCTGTGCCGGCTGTCAAACAGATGCCTTCCTATATTCCGGACGACGCTCTTTCCGGCCTGACGCTTACCATTCCCACATGGATCTCTTCCATAAAACATACACAGGAAAAAGCCGATCTGCTCCGTATTTCTCCGGACGCCCTGCAGAGACTGGACGATAAATTAACCGATCTCTGCGGGGCTGCTGCTCTTTTGAAAAATGCAATTAAGGAGGCCCGCCATGCATGAAGAAAATTTAAGCGCCTATGTGCCGAATGTGCACTATGAGCTGATTCCGATCAAAAATCTTGTCTCAAACCAGACTTATCAGCGCAATCTGTCCCTAAAGCATGTACAGAAAGCAGCCGGCCATTTTGACCTGTGCCAGATCAATCCGGTGAAAGTCAGCCGCCGTGACGGCGTCAACTATGTCTTTAACGGCCAGCATACGATTGAAATTATTGCGCTCGTTTCGGGTTCCCGCGAGACGCCCGTGTGGTGTATGATTTACGATGATCTGGAATATACGCAGGAAGCAGATATCTTTGCCAATCAGATGAAATACACAAAAGCGCTTCTTCCCTATGAAATTTTTATGGCGAATATTGAGGCCGGAAACGACAAACAGCTTATGATCCTGTCTCTTGTGGAATCCTACCGGCTTACCATCTCCGACAAATCCGGTCCCGGCTGTATCTGCGCAGTCTCAGCCCTGGAACGTATTTATGACAGCTATGGATTTCACATTTTAGACCGCACGCTGGGACTGATTTCAGCCACCTGGGAGGGCGCGGCGAACTCTTTCTGCGCCAATATGATGAACGGCCTTGCAAGGCTGCTGCACTGTTACGGAGAAAACATCAAAGATATCACTTTCAAAGAAAAACTTGGCTGTATTTCCGTCAAGGAGATCAGCCGTACTGCAAAGGACCGGCGCGCCGGTTCCCTTGGCTTCTCCGAGGCAATGCTGCTTGCCTATAATAAAAAGACACAAAAACCGCTGCGTTTTGAAAATTTATATACAAAATGATGAAATTGTAAAAACTGATTTCCCAGAATCGGGTTGCAGGAACAGACAAAATATGATATTATCTAGTTAGATCTGTTGTAAACACATATTTATCATATGGATTACAATTTTCTGATATTTTTCAGATGAAAATATGGTTTACAGGAGACAGCCCGAACCTTGACATTAGAATATAACGCTGTAGTAAGCTGTTCAGAAGCATGATTTAAAACATCCCCTGCGATGCAGGGAAGAGAGGAACACTTATGTTTGATAAAATTAAAAATATGAAAGTCGGGAAAAAGCTGACTTTCTGTTTTACTGCAGTTGTAATAGTCGCGAGCATTGCCGGTATTCTGGGAATGATCGTCCTGTTGATCTGTAATAGCGGTTATGAGAAAGCTTTGGTTAACAACGGATTTTCTCAGGGTAAGATCGGAATATTCAGCACCTATTTAAACAAAGAACCCGCCATCGTGCGTGAAATGATCCTTGTCACAGAAGACTCCGAACTGGATGATGCAGTCAAAGAACTGGATGAGATTCAGGCAAAAACAGACGCCGCATTGGTGGAAATGGTAAAAAGCTGCCAGTCCAAAGAGGAAGCGGAGTTTATCAATACGATTCAGGAAACGCTTCCAAAATACCGGGAAATTTTTGCCGAAGTGGAGCGGCTGGCCATTGCAAATGAAAATGAACAGGCGTTGGATATGCTGCTTACGCAGGGCAAACCGACGCTAAAACAGCTCACCAGTGCAGTGGAAGAATTAATTGACTATAATGTGGAAGCGGGAGACAGCGTTTCCACCCGGCTGACAATCCAGACTTATATCATGCTCGCGGTAATGATCATTATTATCGCAGTGTCAATTCTGATCTCCATGCGTTTTGCAAAATTTGTCACAAAACTGTTTGCGGAACCGATCGGAAAAGTAAAGGGCACTTCGGCAGCGCTTGCAGAAGGACGCCTGAACGTAGACATAGAACCAATGTACCCGGATGAAATCGGTGAAATGACAACTTCTTTTAAAGAAGCAACCGCCATGATACAGCACTATATCCAGGAATTAAACCGCGGCTTAAGTGAAATAGCCTCCGGAAACTTTGATATCTCATCGACAGTCGACTTTAAGGGCGATTTTGTTTCCCTGGCTGATTCAATCAATATGATTATTGACTCCTTAAGCAAAACGATGGGACAGATTAAGGAAGCCTCCGAGCAGGTTGCGATGGGAGCGACCCAAATGGCGGAAAGCGCACAGTCCCTTGCAGAAGGCGCAACGGATCAGGCCGGTTCCGTAGAGGAATTAACCGCAACAATCCAAAATATTACAGAAGCTGTTGTAGACACTTCCGATAAGGCAAATCTGTCCTACCACAATGCGGAAGAATTCCGGGAGGAGGCAAGAAAAAGCAGCGAGGTTATCACACATCTGACTGAGGCGATGGAACGTATCAGCAATACTTCGCAGGAAATCGCCAATATCATTGAAGACATTGAAGATATCGCTTCACAGACTAACCTGTTATCACTGAACGCTTCCATTGAGGCAGCAAGAGCCGGCGAAGCAGGAAAAGGTTTTGCTGTCGTAGCCGACCAGATCGGCAAGCTCGCAACCGACAGCGCTACTTCGGCAATCAATACAAAGAAACTGATTGAAAATACCCTTCTGGAAGTCCAGACTGGAAACGAGATTACTTTACAGGCAACCAAGGCAATCGAATCCGTAATCAACGGCATCAATATGCTGGCAACCTCCACAAAAGAAATCAGTGAACTGTCTGTCACTCAGGCAGAATCCATGCAGCAGCTGGAGGCCGGCGTATCGCAGATTGCAGAAGTTATCCAAAGCAATTCCGCTGCGGCGCAGCAGACATCCGCAACAAGTGAGGAATTATCCGCACAGTCTGAGAGTCTGGAAGAACTGGTTTCACAGTTTAAATTAAAATTATAACTTAGATTCAAAGCAGCATTCCGCGTTATATTACATAGTCTGATGTAAAAAATTACAGATCAGGGGACAGGCGAAATAATAAAAAGAGGTATTTTCCGGCTTAAGGAGTTGTCGGAAAATGCCTCTTTGCTTTTATCCGGCTAAGATATTGTCTTCTCTTCCTCATCATCCCCCAAAATTTCCCGTTGTTTTTTTCTGCTTAAGCCCCCCAGTACCAGCTTATACGATTTGTCCAGCAGATCTTTTAACAAATCATCCGGCACTTTCCCGTCCGGTTTGACTGAATTCCAGTGAATCTTATTCATATAATAACCGGGAACAATATCCTCATACTGCGTTCTCAAAAACGCCCCCTCCTCAGGTTCCAGCTTTAACGTAATATAGTAAGGTTCCCCTGTCTCTCCCAGACAGACTGCCGCAAACATCTTACCGCCAACCTGATAACGAATCCAGTTCCAGTCTTTTTGAAGATCCCTGACCACACCTGCTTTTTCCAGCAAATACCCGTCTATCCAAGTATATCTCATATCGTTTGCCCCTTTTCGTTTATTACTTTACAGTAAAATCATACACCAGACGCTTTCCATACACAACCTCTTTTCGTTATCTTTGCTAATCCCTCTTGACAAATGTGTATATTTACTGTATATAATTATATATACAGTAAATATACACAACAAAAATAGGAGGTAACAGATGGCTGCACCTGTTCTGAATCTTTCCGGCGTTACAAAATACCTCGGAAACTTCGCATTAAAAGATCTCTCTTTTTCGTTCCCGGCAGGATATATCATCGGCCTCATCGGGACAAACGGTTCCGGAAAAACATCTTTGCTGCATCTTCTTTCCGGCCTTTATCGGCAGGATCAGGGGATCGTGCAGATTAACGGAAAAAGTTACCCGCAGGATGAAAAAATACTGCATGACGAACTGGGATTTGTCTTTCAGGAACAGTTGTTTGACCGGCGCCAAACACTTTCCGAAAATGCCGCGTTTTACGGAAAATACTACAGCTCATACAGTCAGAGCGATTTTCACTCTTTCTGCCGCGACTTCGAATTACAGACAGATAACCGCTACCGCACGCTCTCAAAAGGAGAAGAGTTGAAATTCCAGTTTGCGTTTGCTCTTGCTCACCATCCAAAACTGCTGCTGTTAGACGAACCGACCGCAAACTTTGACCCGCAATTTCGCAGCCGTTTTCTAAAATGCTTAAAGGATTTTATCTCGGACGGCAGGCACAGTATCGTACTTGCAACGCACCTGACTGCAGACCTCGACCGTATTGCCGATTATCTGTTATATCTGGAAAACGGACGTATTTTGCTCGCCAGCGATATTGAGAGCATGCGCGAACAATACCGCATTGTAACCGGAGAATCCTACAAGATCAGACTTCTTCCCGCCGAACTTGTGATACACACAGAACCGGGCGAATTTGGTGCGCGCGCCATTGTAAGGCACAGACACTGGGTGAAGTATGACAGAGAACTTGCCGTCACATCACCGACCGTCGAAGATCTGATGTATTTTCTTACCAAAAGGAGGCATAAAAAGTGACTGCGAAAATTATCTGCGACTATTTTTTCACATTCAGCCGCGAAAAACTACGAATCTATCTAAAGCAATTCAACAACTGGTGGGGTTCTCTGTACCTCTTAACCATATTTCCGGTGCTTATGAGACTGCTTGAAACGCCCGAAACAGCGGCAAGGTATTATGCTGTTGTTATCCCGCTTATCTGGGCTGTCACCGTCCCTCAGCTGATGCCGTTTAAACTGACAAAAATACAATATTTATGTCCGCTGACCGAAAGGGAACGAAAGACCTATCTGACCGGTATGTATTGCCTGCGCATAGCGTTTCCAACTCTTTTACATGCGGCCTTTCGCCTGCCGTTAATTGCAGCCGGATGGACAAATCTTACAGAAACATGCTTTGAATTGCTTTTTTTTATCTGTTTTTCCATCTGCGTCAATGTCAATCCGGCCACGCCAAAAATGTCCGAAAAACACCCGCTGCGCTATATCAGCGTATGGCTGATCCTCTCCTCCATTTACGGAGCTTTCTGCATCGTCGGCTATCTGTTTGTAATAACGGGATGCAGCCGTTCCACCTCCCTGTTGATCGGATCCCTGTTTCTTGCCATACAGCTGCCCCTGACCATACGGATGCTGTTTTATCTGAAACATGCGATCACATTATCGCTCCGTTACGAAAACAGTTAACAGGGTCTTTTTGCAGAATAAAAACAGAGAGAACAGCCATAACGACTGACAGAATGAGAGGAAACATGAAAATAGTGATTCAGCCGCAGGGAACGCTTGCGATTTATGAACAGATTGTAAACCAGCTCAAAAACGCAATTGTTTCCGGCGAATTAAAACCAAACGAAGCTCTTCCCTCCATCCGCGCACTTGCAGGAGATCTTCAGGTAAGCGTAATCACCACGAAACGCGCCTATGCAGAACTCGAACAGGAAGGGCTGATCCGCCCGGTCGCGGGAAAAGGCTTTTACGTCTGTGAATACAATACAGACTACCTGAAAGAAAAACAATATATGATGCTGGAAAAACGTCTCTTAGAAACAATCGAAGAAGCAAAAGGAGCAGGCATTTCACGTGAAGAATTTCTGGAAATGGCAAATGCGCTCTTTTGAATTCCGGACACAGCACAGAAATGGAGAAAAAATGGAACCTGTTATTTTAGAATTTTATCATGTATCGGGGCTTGCCAAAAAAGGATTTGTATTGTCCGATATCAGTTTTGCCCTGCCGGCAGGCTATATCATGGGACTGGCCGGAAAAAACGGGGCCGGAAAGACGACATTGATTGATTACATTGTCAATCCAAAGCAGCGGTACAACGGCGTCATAAGCATCCAGGGAGAGGACATTCGTAAGGATCATGCCGCCATGCAGAATAAAATCGGCTTTGTCTCCGAAAAGAACAACTTCCTGCTGGAGCACTCCGCAGCGCAGAACGCAAAAATTTTCGGCATGGTTTACCGGCATTTCGACTATGAGCGATTTCTCTCTGCCATGCGGCAAATGGAACTTTCGGAAACAAAAATTGTAGGGAAAATGTCCCGCGGCGAGCAGATGCGTTTTCAAATGGCATTTGCGATCGCGCATCATCCCGCAGTCTATCTGCTGGACGAAGCAACGGCCGGCATGGACCCTGTTTTCCGCATTGATTTCTTTCGTATCCTGCAAAAAGTGATTGAGCAGGAAGAGGCCTCTGTCCTTATGACAAGCCACATTGCCGAAGAAATTGAACAAAAAATGGATTTTACCGGCATCCTGACAGACGGGCATCTGAGTTCTTTTCAGGAAAACGGCGCTCTTAACACAACACAGTATTTTTCAAACACATACTAGATCGTCTGCCGCTGCGGCAGACAGAAAGGCTGGATCATGACAACCGATCGTACAAAGAAATTCGAACAAAAAAAACAGCGCGAACTGATCCGCGCTTTTGACCAGGAGATGCTCTCCTTGCAGACTTATGGACTGCCCGTATCCTGGCGTACAGGTTTGCACAGATTTATGGCAGTATTCTTTTTGATTTTCCCCGTTCAGGCTGTTTATGGCAGCGGCGAGTGGACTGCGTTCTGGTTCCTAATGCTCAGCTGGTCTATTCTTGCGCCAACAAACTACATATCAATATTTTTGTATCTCAAAGAAAATACCAGACTCGTACCCTTTTCCCAGAAAATAAAATATCTGCCTGTAGATCCGAAACAACTGCGCCTTGTTCGGATTGGATATCTGCTGCAATTTCTCGGCCAGACGCTGCCGGTATCTCTGATTTTTCAATGTCTGACCGCTCTGATTTTTTATCAGACTCTGTCGTTGTTCAACATTCTGCATGTATTATTTTTTGGAGGCATACTGCCGTTTCTCATAACCGGCGCATCCATCTGGTTTCAAATCGACCTCTGACTGCATCGCCCTCTTTCCTTTGCGCAGATCATTGTTCTTATCTTACAGGAACGGCTCTGTTACGCTTTTGCAGGAAGCAATAAACGTTCTAAAACTTACGCCAGAGGGCACACGCGAAACAGGTTCACGCGCGAAGAACAGCGAAGTCGCCAACGTAAACAAAGTTCACGTTGGCGACTTCCAAAGATCAGGCATGCTCCGCCCGGACAGGAGTCGCAGCATCGCTGTTTTTCAAATCGCTTACTGCTCATACTGACTTACACTTTGCTGGTATGCCTTGCGGCAATCTCCATCTTGCGCTTACGGAATCGTGCCGTCATATCATGAATATATTTATCGCCGGTGAACTGCTCAAGTGTCGTCTCGTCAATGGTAATACGGTTATCCATTGTCTTCATAATATCTTTGACATACAGGTTCTGTGCAATCGCCGGATCACTCAAATCATAAATTACATTGTTTGAAAATTTTAATACCATTGGATGCAAAAAGTCTGCCGGATTCTCCACAAGTACCAGCGCTTTTTCTCCGTCGGACAAATCGACGCATGCGCCTGTCGGCAGAATATGTATTGCTTCGGACAGCGCCCCTACCACTTTCGGCTTAAATTCCGTTTTATGAGAACGCAGATAATAAATGGCTGCAATCTCAGATACCGGCGGTTTGTTGATACTCATCGCAGTCATTCGGTCAAACTGATCGCAGACCTTTAACACATCGGTCAGCTGACGCAGTTTGGCAGTCGGCTCTTTTACTTTCGTACGCTCGCTGTTTGCAAAAATCACCTGCTGAATAATCTCAAGTGCAAGAGCCGGCAGATTCGTACTGGAAAAAGCCGGTTGAATCTCCTCATAGCCACGCTCCAGGTTTAACTGAACCAAATCCATATCTGCCTGATCAAGCTCATCTCCTTTATCCAAAATCTTCTGGGAAATATGCAGATATCCATAACTGTACAACAGCGCCGCCGTTATTAACGCAATGCGCTCCTGCGGTCCAAAATGCAGACGATTGGAAACCATGGCCGTTAAAATGGCAACACTGATCGAACGCTTATATACAAAATCAACGGAGCTTCTGAGCGTCTGTGCAAAATTCACCTTATGATCCAAAACACCGTAGCGCGTCTGGATACTGACAACAAGATCCAGAATGGATTCCGGCGATTTTCCTTTCTGCAGCAGATCCATATTGTCCTTTAATTTAAACATATAGATGGTCTGGAACTGTTCAAACTCAATATCCTCTTTTGAAAGCGGCGGAAGCGGTTCGGCCGGTTCTAAGATAAAAATGCCGATCAGTCCAAAATTCTCAATGCTGTTAATGCCCTGCATAGTAAGTTTCGTATCGCGTTCATATAATAGAACGCCCATTTTGTTATAAATCGGTTTTGCCAGCCTCATACCCGGCAATAAGTCAGCTGTTTTCACAAATTGCATATAGTAACCCCCTCCGTTTACCCGGAAACTCCCGGTAAAAGATATAATCGTATACCAAAAGAGGTTTGCCGTATTTTAAGCAAACATTTTGATTCTGTTCTTATAATATCATATTACAAAAGGAAATACAATGAAAAAAGGCGGATTTTGAAGACAGATACTGCATGAACCATTCGACATATAACAGAATTATGACCCCAGTAAAACCCTGACTGCTTCCTGCAGATCAGGATGGTCCCGATATGCTTCAACCAGTTCTTTTTCTGAATCCGATAAAGTAAAATCATTCTGCTGCGCATAGCCAAAGGTATAAAGAACATCGGAAATATGATATAACCGGCACAACACAAGAAGCATATCCGCACGCGGCGCCGCCTGTCCGCTCTCCCATCCGTAGATCGTTTTGGGCGCGACATCAATAGAACGCTCATGCAGCATACAGGAAACATCTTTTACTGTATAGTGATTCTTTTCCCGGTATTCTTTTAACATTTTCGCTATCTGTTCCTTGTGCATAAGACACCTCGTATGTATAATTTCCGGCTTTACCGCCAAACCCGGGCAAAAACCCACTCAACCTGCATTTCACAATGCTGTATGCTTCTTTCGTCCCAGCAGTAAATCTACCGCTTCCTGAAGTTCCGGGTGGCTGCGGTATGCCTCGACTACTGCCTGTTCCTGTTTTGTGATGTGAAATGTCTCTCGATCTGCATAGCCAAATGTGGCAAGGATATCTTTGATATTATAGATTTCGCAAAGTGTCAGGAGTACATCCGCACTCGGACATGCCTGCCCGTTCTCCCATCCGTAAATCGTTTTCGGCGCTACCGCAATTGAGCGCTCCTTTAACAGAGAGGCAACGTCTTTTACAGAAAGATTATTATTCTCCCGCTGCTCTTTCAATAATATCGGAATCAACTTATTGTCCATTCTTTACCTCAAAATCACTATTTACTCAATCCGGACCTGTAAAAGTACAAAGAAAGTGCCCAGTTCCGGAATCGAACCAGAGACACGAGGATTTTCAGTCCTCTGCTCTACCAACTGAGCTAACTGGGCAACTTATTATATTCATTTTATAGGAATTACCATGTTTTGTCAAGCATAAAAAATAACTGTTTACAATCTGCAAGAATAGATTGCGAAAGACGACAAGATGTGCCATAATAGATTTCGAAAATAAAAAACAGAAAGGAACTGATAACTATGCGCCAATGTCTGGTGATCGTACCCAAAGAACGAACAGCTTTCAAAAAAACAATGATCCTGGTTCTGTTTCTTTTGACATGCTTTCTGATCATTGCTTCTATCCCGGTGCCAATCCTCTTTTTAATACCGGCAATCATCTGTGGAATCATCTGGTTCTACCAGAACTACCGCTCTGATGTGGAATATGAATATGTCTATTTTGACGGTGATCTGCGCATTGCAAAAATTACAGACAAGAGAAAGCGTAAAAACGTTGCATGGCTTACCATGGAAGACCATATCATTCTGATCGCGCCCAAAGGCGACAGAAGCGTCTACAAATATGAAAACGATAAATCGCTTACATACAAAAACTTCGGATCCGGCAGGCCGGATGCCAAAGTATACGAACTGATCGCAAAAGGTGAAAAAGGCATCAGCCGGTACGAATTTGAACCGGATGAGGAAATGCTTGACGCAATGCTCATTAAATATTCCAAAGTCGTAACCAAATAATTATCTTTTGCCACTGTGGTCGGCATTCTCCAAAAAGCGCATCCGCGTATCCTCCGCCTCAAGCGCTCCGGCATGACCGGCCATATTGGCAGTCTTTAAACACTTCGTACAAAGCGAGCCAAACGAAATCGGCGCGCCGCATTTCTGACAATAGAATGTTATGCTCTCGTTAAGTTCTTTATCCTTATATTCTATTCGCCCCTCACGAATCCAGTGTTTCACTTTGGAGATTGGAATCTCAAAATGATTCGCCACATCATATTCCGTAACGTCATTGTTTCGTATATATTCTTTTACTTTCTGAAACAGCGCCTGCTCCCGGCAATTGGGGCATACGGTTTCCGTAAATGTAGCTGGCAGCGGCCTTCTGCATAACTCACAAAACCTTAAATCAGCAAACAATCCTTTTTCTCTCATATTTCCTCTCCCTTATTTTCCTGATACAAACTGCTTCACGATATGATACCAGGATCAAAATACCTTTTGACCCCGGCATCTTTGTATTTTATTATAACATGTTTTCCTGATAAAGAAATACATTTATGAAAAAAATATAGTTTTTACCAGATGGCAGCCATTTTCTATAAGATAAAAAGCACACCATCTCTGATGTGCTTTTTCCCGTCTGATTCTGCGTATGTTAGAAATCTACTTCTGTTCCATAATATGTACATGTAAATAATTTTTCCATAGCTGCCGGGTCAATCTCTCTCGGATTAGAACCTGTACATGCATCTCCGACAGCCCTCTCAGCAATCCCTGCGATTTTTTCTTTAAACTCATCTTCTCTGATGCCAAATTCTTTTAATGTTCTGGGAATATTTAACTTCACATTAAACTCGTCAATCTTTTCACAGAGGCTGTTAACCAACGCTTTTTCAGAAGTCCCGGAAAGTCCCATTCTGCGGGCAATCTCCGCATAACGTTTTGCTGCGACAGGCTCTTTGGCATTATAGCGAATGACATATGGCAGATAAATCGCATTTGCGCACCCATGCGGAATATGGCCTGTATCAAAGGCAGCGCCGGTTTTGTGCGCCATAGAATGAACAATGCCAAGCAGCGCATTGGAAAATGCCATCCCGGCCAGACACTGTGCATAGTGCATCTGCTCTCTTGCCGCCATATCGCAGCGATAAGACGCCGGCAGATAATCCAGTACCATCTCAATTGCCTGCAGCGCAAGCGGATCTGTAAACGGGCCGTTCAACGTGGATACATATGCCTCAATCGCATGCGTCAGCGCGTCCATCCCTGTATACGCAACCTGTTTTTCCGGAAGCCCCTCTACAAGATCAGGATCAACAATCGCAACATCCGGTGTGATATTAAAATCGGCAAGCGGATATTTTACGCCTGTCTGGTAATTTGTAATAACAGAAAACGCCGTCACCTCTGTGGCCGTTCCGGATGTTGACGGAATTGCACAGAATTTTGCTTTTTGCCTTAACTCCGGAAAATTAAACGGAATACATAAATCCTCAAACGTGGTATCCGGATATTCATAAAACGCCCACATCGCTTTCGCCGCATCAATCGGAGAACCGCCGCCCATCGACACGATCCAGTCAGGTTCAAATTTACGCATTGCCTCCGCGCCTTTCATCACTGTCTCAACTGACGGATCCGGTTCCACTCCTTCGAAAAGCGCAACCTCCATGCCCGCTTCCTTTAAATACCCCACTGCCCTGTCTAAAAACCCCTGGCGCTTCATCGAGCCGCCGCCTACGACAAGAATTGCCTTATTGCCCTTTAAATTTTTCAGCTCTTCCAGGCATCCCTTGCCGTGATATACATCTCTCGGTAATGTAAATCTGCTCATTTTTCTTCTCCTTTTCGGTTTACTGATGCTTTCATTATATAACTGATAACCTTTGAACGCAAGGGAAACTTTTTACGCAGTTGGCATCAGACAATTCTGTTTACACCAATACAGGCACAGAACGTTTTACTGGCTATGAAGTATTTGTGGTATATGTGATTTTTCCTGATGATAAATGCAAAAGAATATGTTATCATAGATTCATAGCAACTGATACTTCCCTTAAAAATCATCAAATCACCATCGGGATTTCCCGACACAACTATAAACGGAAAAGGATAGGAAAAATATGAAACCGAAATCTAAAAAGAAAAAGCTTCTCTTTCTTGTATTTGCTATCATGGCTGTACTAATCATTGCCGGCGATTGGACTTTGTCTGTAATGGTATATGACGAAAATTTTAACCAGCGTTTTGAGAGCTATGAGCCGCTTATGCTCCATGTTGATGATTTTGATGGATTGCAGCGCACGAAATATGAGTTTCGTTCCAATGAGGGGCAGAAACTGGCAGGATATATGTATAATTCGGGGGAAAACCAGCGCGGCATCCTTGTAATGGCACATGGCTTTGGCGGAGGAGGGCATAATTCCTATATGGATTGTGTGAATTATTTTGCCTGTCATGGATATTATGTTTTCGCCTATGACGCTACGGGAAATGATGAAAGCGAGGGTGAGGGAGTCGGAGGGCTTCC
>CAMUHN010000032.1 GCA_947088675.1 uncultured Roseburia sp. | reverse complement strand
CTCCGCCTATATGCAGCCAGAGAAATTCCCATTCATTTTTTCCGGAATCGTAGCTGTGCGGCCGGTGGCAGTCAATCAGGGCTGCCTGGCGCTCCGGAAGTAAAAACTGCGCCCCATTGCTTCTAATTTGTCCACAGCCCGATCTGGTATAGAGAAAAAGAAAACTGTCGTGACTGGCACGGTTGATACAGTAATCCGGATTCGCGTAAAAATGGCCGGCTTCTGTGAGATAAAACGGCAGAGATTGCGCAGTATCTGTCGGAGTTGCCGTAATCCATCTGGATAGATCGGAAATCGGTTCGTTGTATTTGTGTGTATCTGGCATTGCAGCTGGCTCCTTGCCTGGTTTGTTAAATATTTTAGTATCGTCTTTTGGAGCACTATAACACAGGCAGTTTCTGTTTGCAATGTCATAAGCAATAATTTCCTATTTTTTCGCAACTTTATGGAATGATTTTTTGCGTCGGAAGATATATAGTAGAACTGTCGAAAACGGCCTGAGCATGAATTTTTCAGGCAGGCTGTTACCGGAAAATACAGAGAAATCAGATTTGAGCCTGCGGCTAAAAGCGGCAGGGGAAGAGAAAGGGCAGGGTATGTATATGGGAAAAGTAACGATTCGGCAGGAAAAGGTGGTAATTCCGACATATGAGATTGCGGAGTATGACAAAAACCCAATGTTTCTTGAGAAACGAGTTTATCAGGGATCCAGCGGGCGCGTGTATCCGCACCCGGTCTGCGAGAGAGTCTCGGATCAGAAAACAGACAAAGAGTACAACGCAATTTTTTTGGAAAACGATTATATTCTGGTAATGGTGCTTCCGGAGATCGGCGGCAAAATCCAGCGTCTTTATGATAAGACAAACGGATATGACGCGGTCTATTACAACGAAGTAATAAAGCCGGCGTTAGTCGGGCTTGCGGGGCCGTGGGTGTCCGGAGGGATAGAATTTAACTGGCCGCAGCATCACAGGCCGTCTACATTTGATCCGGTCGACTATACGGTGACAGAAAATAAAGACGGATCCATTACAGTATGGGTGGGCGAGACGGAGAAAATGTTTCATACGAAAGGGATGGCCGGTTTTACAGTGTATCCGGACAAGGCCTATCTGGAAATCAGGGGGCAGGTTTACAACCCGACCAGTCAGCCCCAGACGTTTCTCTGGTGGGCCAATCCGGCAGTCGCTGTGAACGACGACACGCAGTCTGTATTTCCGCCTGATGTAACCGCTGTTATGGATCATGGAAAAAGGGCTGTGTCCAGGTTTCCGATTGCAGACGGAGTGTACTATAAAGTAAATTATGCGCCCGGTACGGATATTTCCAGATATAAAAATATTCCGGTGCCGACTTCCTATATGGCTTATCACTCTGACTATGATTTTATCGGCAATTATGATCATGGGAAGAGAGCAGGGCTTCTTCATGTTGCCGATCACCATATTTCTCCCGGGAAGAAGCAGTGGACCTGGGGGAACGGAGATTTTGGAAAGGCATGGGACCGCAATCTGACAGATGAAAACGGACCTTATATTGAGCTGATGACAGGCGTGTTTACAGATAACCAGCCTGATTTTACATATCTAAAGCCATATGAGGAAAAACGATTCACCCAGTATTTTATGCCCTATAAAGGAGCCGGTGCTGTCAAAAACGCATCAAAGGATTTAGCGGTTAATCTGGAGTATCAGAACGGAAAGATCTTATGGACACTGTATTCTTCCGCGGAGCTTGCAGATCTGAACGTCTGTCTGACGTACCGTGACAGCGTATTGACGGAGAAAACAATAAGTTTGCACCCGACAGAATTTTGTACGGGAGAGGCAGAAAAAGAGTGTGAGGATGAAACGGATCTGTTTCTTCTTGTAACGAAAGACGGGAAAGAACTCCTTTCCTGCCGTCCGTCAGTAAATACGGAGCCGACGCCGTCTCCGGCAGAAGAAATTCCTGCGCCGGAGGAGCTGCCTACAACGGAAAAACTTTTTCTTGCGGCAGTGCATCTCGAACAGTACCGTCATGCGACTTATTCCCCGGAGGATTACTATCAGGAGGGATTGAGGCGTGATGCATCCGATCTGCGGTTAAATAACGGTTATGGCAAATATCTGTATCAAAAGGGGCGGTTTGCAGAGAGTATCCGTTGTTTTCAGAGAGCAGTCGAAACTGCTACATGGAAAAATCCAAATCCCTATGACTGCGAACCATACTACAATCTTGGCCTTGCGCATAAGGCTGTGGGGGAAACAGGGCTTGCATCTGACGCATTTTATAAAGCGGTCTGGGATGGAAATATGCAGGATAAGGCATATTATCAGCTTGCCTGCATTGCGGCAGGAGGAGAAATAAGAGATATTGGCGGTTACGAGACGGCGCTTGCATTTGTGGAGCGTTCACTGGAGCGGGGTGTTCGCAATATTAAGGCAAGAACGTTAAAATCGGCTCTTCTGCGTCTTTTGGGCAGGAAAGATGAGGCAGTTGATTTTGCAGAGCAGACGGCAGAGCTGGATCCGCTTGACCATGGCTGCCGGTATGAGTTATACAGGCTGACGGGCTGCGGATTGGAAGAATTAAGAGAGCGGATGCGGGGGGAAAACCACAATTATATAGAGCTTGCGCTGACTTATCTGGAGGCAGGTCTTTTCCGGGAGGCAGATGGAATCCTTTCACTTGCGCCGGCAGACGATGAGCCGATGGTACATTACTACCGCTATTACTGCACAAAAGACAGGGAACAGCTTGCGAGAGCGGAGCAGGCAGATCCGGGGTACTGTTTTCCGAACCGGCTGAGCGATATGGAGGTTCTTCAGACGGCGGTTAAAGACGGCGGCAGTTTTGCGGCATATTATCTTGGCAATCTGTTTTATGACAGAGGACGTTTTGAAGAGGCAGTGCGTCTTTGGGAGGAGTGTAAAGAGAAGACGAATCTGCCGGTTGTCTACCGAAACCTCTCCCTTGCCTGCTACAATAAAATGCAGGAAAAAGAAAAGGCGCGGGCGTATATGGAGCAGGCGTTTTCCATGGACCAGAGCGATGCGCGCATTTTCTTTGAACGGGATTCGCTCTGTAAAGCGCTGCAGGTTCCGGTTCACGAAAGGCTGTCTTATATGGAGCGGCATAAAGAGCTTCTGGAGCAGAGGGACGATCTGTACACGGAGTATATCACGCTGTTAAACCTGAACGGAGAATATGAAAAGGCATACCGTTGTATTATGGCTCACCAGTTCCATCCGTGGGAGGGAGGCGAGGGAAAAATCCCGACACAGTACAGAAACGCTCTGATGCATCTGGCAAAAAAAGAAACCGACCGAAACAAGGCGATCCGTCTTTTGGAGGAAGCGCTGCATTATCCGCATAACCTTGGGGAAGGCAAGCTCTGCGGAGCGTTTGACAATGATCTTTACTATATGCTCGGCTGTCTCTATGAGGAGAAAGAGAAAAGAGAGAATGCGTTTACGCTTGCGGCAAGAGGAGAGTTTTTGCTCACCGATGCCATGTATTACAACGATCAGCCGCCGCAGATGATGTATTATGCTGCGCTTGCAGAAAAAATGCTTGGCAATGCCAAAGAAGCTGCGAGGCGGTTTGATGCGTTCTGCGATTATGCAGAAGAACATATGGAAGATAATATGAAAATCGACTATTTTGCCGTTTCCCTGCCCGATTTTTTGATTTTTGAGGCTGATCTAAACCGGAAAAATAAAGTGCACTGCCTGTATATGGCGGCGCTTGGATGTCTTGGAAGGCAGCAGGAAGAGAGAGCGGCCGAATATGCCCAAAAAGGGCTTATGCTGGAGCCCTGTCACGGCGGATTTTTGGATATTTTGCATAAATCAGTGATTCTATAGTATTTTTGATTGCCAGTGCGGACATTTTTCAGTATAATAAGGAATCAGATTAGGGTTTTAATATCTATGATTACTGACAGGAGGAGAGAGAATGTCCCAGAGAAAAGATATCCATAAAGTACTGATTATTGGTTCCGGGCCGATTGTGATCGGACAGGCCTGCGAATTTGATTATTCCGGTACGCAGGCCTGTAAAGCGCTGAAGAAATTAGGTTATGAGATTGTGCTGGTCAATTCGAATCCGGCGACCATTATGACAGATCCGGAGACTGCGGATGTCACCTATATCGAACCGTTAAATGCAGAGCGCATGGAGCAGATTATTGCAAAGGAGAGGCCGGATGCGCTGCTGCCGAACCTTGGCGGGCAGTCGGGCCTTAACCTTTGTTCGGAGCTTGCAAAGAGCGGCGTACTGGAAAAATATCACGTCCAGGTGATTGGCGTACAGGTGGATGCCATTGAGCGCGGAGAAGACCGTATTGAATTTAAGCGGACGATGGACAGCCTTGGGATAGAGATGGCAAGAAGCGAAGTCGCCTATTCTGTGGAGGAGGCGATGCGGATTGCAGAAAAGCTCGGCTATCCTGTTGTGCTGCGCCCTGCTTATACTATGGGCGGCGCGGGCGGCGGGCTTGTGTATAATGTGGAGGAGTTAAAGACAGTCTGTGCAAGAGGGCTGGCGGCAAGCCTTGTCGGGCAGGTTCTTGTGGAAGAGTCGATCTTAGGCTGGGAAGAGCTGGAATTGGAAGTTGTGCGTGATGCGGACAACAATATGATTACGGTATGCTTTATCGAGAATATTGATCCGCTCGGCGTGCATACCGGTGATTCGTTCTGTTCCGCGCCGATGCTTACGATCTCGGAGGAAGTGCAAAAGCGTCTGCAGGAAAAATCCTACCGCATTGTGGAATCCATTCAGGTGATCGGCGGCACGAATGTACAGTGGGCGCATGATCCAAAGACAGACAGGGACATTGTCATAGAAATCAATCCAAGGACATCCCGCTCTTCAGCGCTTGCGTCGAAAGCGACCGGTTTTCCGATTGCGCTTGTGTCGGCAATGCTGGCGTCCGGGCTTACGCTCGCAGAGATTCCATGCGGGAAATACGGTACGCTGGACCGCTATGTGCCGGACGGGGATTACGTCGTAATTAAATTTGCGCGCTGGGCATTTGAAAAGTTTAAAGGAGTAGAAGACAAGCTGGGCACACAGATGCGTGCAGTGGGCGAGGTAATGAGCATTGGAAAGACCTTTAAAGAGGCGTTTCAGAAAGCGGTACGAAGCCTTGAGACCGGGCGCTATGGACTGGGACATGCAAAGGATTTTGACCGGAAAACAAAAGAAGAGCTGATGAAGCTTCTGATTACGCCGTCAAGCGAACGCTATTTCATTATCTATGAGGCGCTTCGAAAAGGGGCGTCCGTGGAGGAAATCCATGATGTTACAAAAGTAAAACATTATTTTCTGGAGCAGATGAAAGAGCTTGTGGAGGAAGAAGAAGCGCTTTTGCAGGAAAAGGGACATCTGCCGTCGGATGAAGCGCTGATCCGCGCGAAAAAGAACGGATTTTCAGACAAATACCTAAGCCAGATCTTAGAGATTACAGAGGACAGCATCCGGGAAAAGCGTATTCTGCTTGGGGTGGAAGAAGCATGGGAAGGCGTACATGTAAGCGGGACAAAAGACAGCGCTTATTATTATTCCACCTACAATGCAAAAGATAAAAATCCGGTAGCGGACGGCAGGCCAAAGATTATGATTCTTGGCGGCGGGCCAAACCGTATCGGTCAGGGAATCGAATTTGACTATTGCTGTGTACATGCCGCTCTTGCGCTGAAAAAACTGGGATTTGAGACAATTATTGTCAACTGCAATCCGGAGACGGTATCGACGGATTACGATACGTCCGACAAGCTGTACTTTGAACCGCTGACACTGGAAGACGTCTTAAGCATTTATAAGAAAGAAAAACCGGTTGGTGTGATTGCACAGTTTGGCGGGCAGACGCCTCTCAACCTTGCGGCGGATCTTGAGAAAAACGGGGTCACGATCCTGGGTACATCCCCGTCGGTGATTGATCTTGCGGAGGATCGCGACCTGTTTCGTGCGATGATGGAAAAACTTGGTATTCCGATGCCGGAATCCGGCATGGCCGTCAATGTAGAGGAAGCGTTAGAGATTGCGGACCAGATCGGTTATCCGGTTATGGTGCGTCCGTCCTATGTGCTCGGCGGGAGAGGAATGGAAGTTGTCTATGACGCAGAGAGTATGGCCGGTTATATGGATGCGGCTGTCGGTGTAACGCCGGATCGTCCGATTTTAATCGACCGCTTTTTGGGCCATGCGACCGAATGCGAAGCTGATGCCATCAGCGACGGAAGCCATGCGTTTGTACCGGCTGTGATGGAGCACATCGAACTTGCCGGCGTACATTCCGGAGATTCTGCCTGCATTATCCCCTCAAAACATATCTCGGAAGAAAATGTGGCGACGATCAAGGAATATACCAGAAAGATCGCAGAGGAAATGCATGTGGAAGGACTTATGAACATGCAGTATGCGATTGAAAATGGGAAAGTGTTTGTTTTAGAGGCAAACCCGCGCGCGTCGCGCACGGTTCCGCTTGTATCAAAAGTCTGCGGGATTTCCATGGTTCCGCTTGCAATTGAGATTGTTACGGCCAAACTGACGGGCCGTCCGTCGCCCGTTCCGTCGTTAAAGGAGCGGCATATCCCCTACTATGGGGTAAAAGAGGCCGTATTTCCGTTTAATATGTTTCAGGAGGTTGACCCGGTTCTGGGGCCGGAGATGCGGTCTACCGGCGAGGTGCTTGGACTTTCCGCTTCTTACGGGGAGGCGTTTTATAAAGCGCAGGAAGCGACGCAGATGAAGCTGCCGCTTGGCGGAACAGTCTTAATCTCCGTAAGCGACAGGGATAAGCCGGAAGTTGCGGAAGTTGCGGCAATGTTTGCAAAAGCCGGATTTCACATCATTGCTTCTAAGAATACATGCAAAGTGATTCAGGATGCCGGAATTTCGGCGGAAATGGTTTACAAGCTGCAGGAAGGCAGGCCGGATATGCGCGATCTGATTACAAATGGAAAGATTGATTTGATTATCAATACGCCGGTTGGAAGGGAACGTCATGCGGATGACAGTTATCTGCGCAAAGCCGCGATCAAAAAGAAAGTGCCATATATGACGACAATGGCGGCTGCGAAAGCGACAGTGAGCGGGATCCTTTCGCTGCAGAAACATGGCAGCAGCGAGGTGCAGCCTCTGCAGAAACTGCATGCACAGATCAAAAACTGATCGCCATAATGCCAGAATAGTAACAAAATAAAAACAATAGATTGCACCGACCATCCCGTTTCTCAATATAATGGGGTAAGGGAGGTGCAAAAATGAATCAACTTGTATTAATGGCGCTTGCCGCGACGCTTGGAACATGGTTAATCACTGCTCTTGGCGCCGCGACAGTCGTCTTTTTTAAATCCCCGAATCCTAAAGCCATGAATTTAATGCTTGGATTTGCCTCCGGCGTTATGATTGCGGCAAGCTTCTGGTCGCTGCTTGCTCCGGCGATTGAGCAGGCGAGCAGGACATCAAAGATTCCGGCATATTTTGTCGCAACGACAGGCTTTTTGTGCGGAGCATTGTTTATGTGGGGGTCGGATAAGATTGTAACATTTCAGAGAGAGCGCGTGGATGAAAAAATTAACCGTATTTTTATGCTGATTTTTTCAATTACGCTGCACAACATTCCGGAAGGGCTTGCGGTCGGCGTTGCGTTTGGTTCGCTGCAGAGCGGAAATCACACGGCGGAGGGACTGATGGGGGCGATCACGATCGCAGTCGGGATCGGTTTACAGAATTTTCCGGAGGGTGCGGCCGTATCCGTTCCTCTGCGCAGAGAGGGATATTCGAGAAAGCGAAGTTTTCTGTTGGGGCAGGCATCCGGAATGGTTGAGCCTGTGGCCGGAGTGATTGGCGCATGGCTTGTCGTCTATGTGGAAGCGGTTCTTCCATATGCGCTGTCATTTGCAGCCGGCGCCATGATTCTTGTGGCTGTCCATGAGCTGATTCCGGAATGTCAGAGAAATCAGGCAGCACAGCCTTATTCTGCAACTACGGGCATTATTTGCGGATTCGCCCTGATGATGCTTTTGGATGTAATGCTTGGATAGCCACATGTGCAGAGAATCCCCGGATATGGGAGATTCTCTGCGCCGTCCAAAGCATGCTTTCTGTCTAGTCTTCTGTCTCTTCTTCCAGATCGGTTTCTTCGTCATGCACGGCCGTGACATTTCGGATTGCGGCATGGTCTTCCAGAAAATCAAGTACTTTATCTTCAATGATCCAGGAGCGCACAGCATTTTCGTCATACTGGTCCAAAAGGTCATCGACTGATTCCAGTTCCATTTCCTGCGCATAGCGGGCAAGTCCGTCATTATACTCTTCCTCGGAGAGGGAGATCTGTTCCGCTTCTTTGATTGCCTGCACTGCGATCATGCGGCGCGCCAGATTAAGCGCTTCCTCGCGCACTTCGGAGGCAGTAATTCCGAAAAGTGTGTAGACTTCCTGAACGGTCTGGCAGCCAAACATGTCTGCGTAGGAGAGGTAAGATTCGTCGATGCTTCTCTCGCAGTAATCATAGAGGGCGTCAGATCCGCTGATAAATTCGGAATTATCTACAACCTGCTGAATTAAATTTTCACGCAGTTCATATTCGCTTTCTGCGTCATAAGTATTTTGCAGCTGTTCTGCAAGCTGCGTTCGCATGTCTTCCTGTGAGACATAATCAAGCGTACCTGTAATAAATTCATCTGTCAGTTCCGGCAGTATTTCTTCATATATATCAGAGACTGTGATATCATACGAAACCGTGAGTCCCGCAAGTTCTGCGTCTTCATAGTCAGCGCTGTAGTGTATGGAAAAATTAAGCTTATCTCCGATGGAAACGCCGGTCAGCCGTTCGTCAAATTCAGCTCCAAATTCTTCCGCTCCGATAGAGACGTCAAACGTTTCCTCCGTATAATCGAACAGGACATTCTCGTTTTCGGTACCGGTCATTGTGACGGATACATAATCGCCGGCCTGGGACGGCCGGTTGACATCCTGATATTCTACATAATCGTAGAGCAGTAATTCAACTTGTTCATCAATCTCACTTTCTGTAATCTGGTACTGTTTTCTCTCGGCAGCCAGATTTTTATAGTCGCACAGATTGACCTCCCCATACGGTTCGTCAAATGAAAATTCTGTTTCCTCTGTCTCTGCCATAAGCAAAGCCTCCGTGGCGACAGCGGATTCCGTTGGGAAAACGGATTCCATGGATTCGGTACTGTCGGAGAGTGTTTCTTTGCTGCCGCATCCTGCGGCTACGGGGAGAAGCGTCAAAGCAAAAATTGCCCATATCTTTTTTTTCATTCATAACCTCATTTCTGCATCAATGGTGCATTTGTCGTATTTTGTAATTGCCCGGACTGCCCGGACTGTTTTTTATTGTAACATAAAATTGTGAGAATTAGGTGAAAAAATTTCACAGATTTTTAAATATGTGTTATATTATAGAAGATAGATTTTAAACAGTTTGGAAGTGGGAGAAATGATTTTATTAAAAGCAAATCAGGAATTGAAACTGACGTTTGAAAAACTGATTGAAACAATGAAAGCGCCTGTCAAGTGGACCGGAATTTTTGCGGTTACGGATGATTTTATGATTCTTCCGGGGCAGGTGCGATCGTTGTTTTTTCATTTTGACAGCAGGCGTGTACATACCGATATTATTGATATTCCGGTAAAAGAGGACGAGGTGTGGGAAATAATAAATAATACAAGAGTCCGCAATTCGATCAATATGATTCTGTATGCGTTCGGCAAATGGGGAACGATAAACGGTCTGCGCGTGGACAAGGATTATGCGCAGTTAAACAGACTGTTTCGAAATATTATGGGGGAGATCGGCATCCAGATCGAATACACAAAAGATCATTTCCGATTCTATAAAGATGGAATCCGCATCACCTATGAAGATGTGATACAGGCGGCGCTGGAAGAACCAAAGGAAGTGATTACCGAAGAAAAGGAACCGGAGAGCAGAGGGCTGTGGCATAAACTGATCTGGAAAAAAACGCCAGTCACATTTTCGCGTGTCGAGACAACATGGACAGAGCGTATAAAGTCGCGTATTGGCAATAATTTTTATATGGTCGGTTATCTCTGTCCGGAATGTAAAAAAAAGCTGCATATGGCAGTTTATCCAATGGATCGCGAGTTCCGGATAGAAACGGAAGAGGGCGGCGTGCTGATGGCGCGCGTCTGCGCCTGCGATCAATGCAATTGTTTTTATACGCCGCGGCCAAAACGGCTGTTGATGGAAGGCGATATCTATCTCATGCCGTTTGGAGAAGACCGGAAAGCATATGAGGACTATCTGGAACTTCTTGGACGCAATGCGCGGCGTGTCTTTAACAGTCATTTTAATGAATATGCGGACAGAAGAAAAAAACGCCAGGATGAGCAGGAACCGCTTGAGGAGCTCTACCGCAATATTGAACTGTTATCGGAAGAAGAGCTGGAAGATGTGCAGTCGCGCATGGACGAGATGTTTTATCCGGAGGAAGTGACAAAAAAGTATGAGAAGAAAGTGCGTGACCATGTCAGAAAAAAGAAAAAGGAGCGGGAAAAGAAGCAAAAGAAAGGCACGACTTCCTATAAAACAGAAAGAGAAGCTGTGCAGCAGGACATGCGGACGGAGGAGCTTCAGAAAAGAGAAGCGGATTTGGAGGGTGCAGGCAAAAAAGGGTTACGCAGTGCAATCGCCAAAAAACGCATGTCAAAGGAGACATCCGTACAAGCGGTTTCGGAACAGGAGATGAATCAGGAGGAGTATTTTGAGAACAGGAGGAGGGAGACTGCAATAAAGCGCAGCGTTTCGTCCCCGCAATCCGAAAAATATGAAGCCAGACTGAAAGTGCTGGACAGGCTTTCCGACCGGCAAATGGTTGAATTGCAAAAACAGATTGAGTCGGATTCGTCGCTTTTGCCGGAGGAAAAAGAAGATTTTACAGGACGCTTGAAAGAGAAAAAGCAAAAGCAGCGTGTCGCTCATTTTAAAAAGAAAGTGGACAGCTGCGAGGATAAGCCCTATGCGGTGACAAAAAGAGTACAGACGCAAGTGCAGGAGGAAGAACTGCCGGGGGAGGAAAAAGAAAATTTGCTGGATAAACTTTCCCGTCTGCTGCGGCGACAGGGGGAAAAAGAAGTACGCCAGTTGATGGAGCAAAGATCCGGGAATATGGACAGAGAGGAACACCGCCGTTTTCGTGAGCGTTTGAGCGCATATGAGGAGGTTGATTTGTCGCCTTATGAAGAGGAGCTTGCGGCAGAAGAAGAGGAAGCCGAACGCAGAGAGGTCGCTCGTGTTGTAAAGAGCGCGCGTAAACAGAGCAGAGAGGATTATGCGCTTCTTGCCGGGCGCCTCAGAGAGGGCAGGTATCAACCGGATCTGGTCCGGCCTTATCTGGAACAGATTCGTGATAAGTTGCGTCAGATGGACCAGGCGGCAATTGATCAGATTCTGGAACGTGCTGCTATGGGACAGGCGGACATGTCGTTTGCGGCAGGAAAAGAAGCATATGACAATATTTCACAGGGGGAATTTTTGCCGGAGTTAAAAATTGACGCATTAAAAATGCTTGAAAAACGGCTGAAAAAAATAAAGGCGGATGAGAGCGAGCTTCTGGTGAAGAAATTTCAGACAGAATGCAAAGAGGCAGGGATTGCAGAAAATGCAAGGCATTATTTTTATCCTGCCAGGAAAGTGTTGTTGGGAGAAGCGGATGAGGACGAGACGAAAGTAATTGATTATGCTATGGATACCTATGCGGTGGATCGCGGACAATTTGAATATCCGGTGCTTGTTGTCGATACATCCCGCAGTGGCAGCGGAAAAGAAGGGATGATTTTAACACCGGATCATCTGTATTACAGCACCCTCCTTAACGCATACGGAATGAATATCACATCCATTGATAAAGTAACCGCATCCACGGGATTGTTAAACAAAGGGCTTTATGTGCATCAAAATAACGGGACAAAGACAAAGATTCCCTATGCCGTGGATACAAAAGAACTGCCTTTGTTTGCCGATGTGCTGGACGGGTTTGTTCATTATCTCAGGGAGAAGCCGCAGTCGAGAGAGGTTTCCTATCTTGCGCAGGAAACGCACGAGACAATCTGTTGTTTTCGCTGCGGAACAACTTACAGGGGCGGGGCGGTCTGCCCGAAATGTGGTTATAAGAATAACGTCTGACGCATAAGATAGTAAAAAAAGCAGTGAGTAAAATATGCAAAAAAAGTATCGAAAAGGGATTGGGCTGCTGCTTGTGTTTGCGCTTATGTTTGCGGCAGGACGCGGCGCTGCCTGGCTGCAGATTTCCCGCAGCAATGCCGGCGGGCCAGAGGATGGAGCTGTAAGTACATTTTCGATGGAGGGTCAGTCCGATAACTGGGGGCTTGGATTTGGAGAGTCCGGTTCGCAGCCGACAGGGAATGTTTCCGCGGAAGAATTAAAACAGTATGACGCTTTTTATATTGGAGCGCCGAATGAAAAGGTTTTGTATCTGACGTTTGACTGCGGATATGAAAACGGTAATACGGAGCCGATTCTTGCTGCATTAAAAAAACACAATGCCCCGGCCACGTTTTTTGTTGTGGGCCATTTTCTGGAAAGCGCTCCGGAACTTGTAAAGAAGATGGTTGCAGAAGGTCATACCGTAGGCAATCATACATACCATCATCCGGATATGTCGTCGATTGCCGATCTTACGTCTTTTCAGAAAGAAATGGACGATGTGGCAAATCTGTTCAAAGAGGTGACAGGGGAGGAAATATCTCCATATTACCGTCCGCCGCAGGGAAAGTATAACGTGGAAAATATGAAGATGGCGCAGCAGCTGGGCTATCATACGATTTTCTGGAGTCTTGCCTATGTGGACTGGAATGCCGACGCGCAGCCGACAAAGGAAGAAGCGTTTGATAAACTGATCCCGCGCGTACATCCCGGTGCGGTTGTGCTTTTGCATAATACTTCTAAAACAAACGGTGAGATTTTGGATGAACTTCTGACAAAGTGGGAGGAGATGGGATACACGTTCCGGCCGTTGTCCGATCTGGCTGCGGCAGGGGAATAACAGACAGGAGCAGATAAAAGGCTGTTGCACGAAATGAAATTTATGCAGCAGCCTTATTTTTTTTCGGTTAAAAAATGATACTCCACGGGTTTTCTTCCTGCGCCTTTCTCCGCTCCTCGTCAAAGCGCACGGCTGCCTGATATAAAGGGTCGTTCGGGTCGCTTAAGCGCTCGATAAATTCATCAAATTCTTTGATTGCTTTCAGCTCGGCCATGGCCTGTTCCTCCGTTACGGCAGGTGTGTCGTCGTATCGGAAAATTTTGTTTGCCCCTGTAATTCCGGCTGTGTAACGTTGAAATATTTTTCTGATCTTCATTTTATTCCCTCCTGATTTTAATGTTTGTAGTTTTATATTCTATTATAGTTACATTTTGAAGTATATGCAAGTGTTTTTTATTAGGTCATAATTTAGACGGATGAGGTAGGAATTATGGTTAGTTATGACCCACTTTGGAATATAATGAAAATACGGGGCGTTACAACGTATAAGTTAATTCATTATCATGATATTAATCCCAGGACAATCAATAACTTAAAACATGGGAAAGGGATTACCGTTGATACATTAGAAAAATTATGCAAAGCGTTGGAATGTACGCCCAATGATATCATAAAATTTACCTGAAATTGTGTTTTTGACGAATTTTTTCCTGCAGGTTGATCTTTTTTCTGACGGCTGCACAGGAATTGTATTGTGATGTATGATTGAATCCAGATAGAGTTAATAATGGATAAGAAGTAAGGGTTCTGCTTATCAGGAATTTCTTTCAATGATTATTTTTCTGTCTTATAATTTCCCCATTAATAAGAAAATAGCATGACATCGTTTTGCTAGATTTTTGGATATTTTTGCCAAATATAAAACGATAAAGATTACAAAAACCAGTAATATAGTACAAGGAGATGCATGAAAAAGAATTGGAACAAGTAAAAATGCATAAATAAATACAGAAAAATTGTGCAATTTTTCGGGGGGGGGGGGGGGGGGGGGGGTTTCAATTGACGAATTCTAAGAAAGGTGTATAATGATTTGTGACAATTCTGTGACAATTCTGTGAGGAAGTTATGAAAATGGATGTTACAGAGAGACAACGATATCGGACCGAAAGGAATGTTCCGATATCTGCAGAACAAAAAGGAGGCGTAATTTACAATGAAAAAAGTTGGAATTACAGCGCGTGTCAGTGCAGTCATACTTGCCGCAGGCATGATTATGACGGATATCAATCCGGCATTGGCAGCACAGACCGCACATGAGGGTGCAGTCGTGGAAATGGAAGAGCAGGTCAGGGCGTCCGAAAAAGGGATTTCGAAAGTCATCGGACTGAAAGGCCGGCCGAGTGCGCGTACGATCGTGGCGGATGACGGTCGGACAAAAGCAGATTATACATATGTCAATCTTATTGATGACAGTGTTGTATTAAAAGGTCAAAAAGAAAACCTTTTGGATCCTGCGACGGGCCTTTATAAGAACGGAACCGATTTTTATGAATCTGCGGAAAATAAAACGGCTTCTCTGTGCGAATTATCCGGCAAGGTACAGGTGATTGCGTCTGCGCCGCAGGGGGCAACCTGGCAGGAGATCAGCTCCAGTTATCGTCCCCAGACAGATGGGTACGGTTTTTACCAGATGAACGGAAACTCATACTTTCTGTCGTCGCGTTCCAAACAGAATGATACGACTTATGCCTATGACTATTATGTATGGTATATCAGACCGGATAATGCTCTTGAAGTGGCAGTTCTGCCGGCAGGGGCGGATGCTTATGCCACCTATGGGAAAAAACTTGTTCCGACGGATCCGGTGAATTACAGCTCGGATTACGACTGGTATGAGATGCCGAGCGGGAAACGTTATAATAGCATTTATTCGCAGATTGTGACAAAGGTTGAGGGCGGTGTTGAGACAGAACAAAGAATTGTATATGCGTATGCCTCAAATGAAATTTCTTTTGAAAAGAAAACAAAACTGGTTTCCTGGCAGCCTCTTTCCAACATGACGGAAATTGACAGCAATGGCAAGCGCCTTTATATCGGTTATCAGGTAAAAGTGGATGACCAGGTTGTAAATGATCTGGAGATGATTGGCGATACGGCACAGGGAACGATCGAAAAGTTTACCAGGGATGAGAGTTATGTCAGCTTGAAAGCATATGCTGCAGGAGAATCCTCCACTTATCAGGTAAGAGGCGTTTACTATACGGAGACGGAAAATGCAGTTCCGGTCTATGAGATGGACGAGTATGGCAGACCGGTGATCGACCCGGCTACGAATCAGCCGAAAGTAAGATATTATAAAACAGAAACATCCTATAATATCGTAAAGACAGGAGAATGGTCTGAACCGTATGCCTATGCGTGGACGCAGGCGACGAAAACGCTTCCGCAGGTGACAGGCGTGTCTGTAAAGGCGAATAGTGCGAAAAATTATGAACTTACCTGGGGCGCCGTAGCAGATGCCTATGGATATGAAATTGAGTTTTATAAGAGCACAGCGCCGGTTGCCGACTGGACAGCAGTGAAAGATTCTGACTGGAGTGAACTGGATTATGTGTCTGCATCGAAAACATATTATGAATTTTCCAGAGGCGACCTGAATCTTTATACGAAAACGGAATATGTACAGGATGATGTAAACGGCAGCTTTTATCAGACCGAAAAAGGCAAATATGTAAGCGCTGCTTCCTCTCTCTATACGTTCCGGTATGATGAGGAGGAGGATGAATATCTTAGATTTGTAAACGGCGTGCAGGATGGCACCGTTTCCTATTGGTCGAGCCGGTGGAGCAAATATGACGAGTCGGCTTCCTATGTGTCGTATTATGATGACGATGATGATATTGTCTATGTGAAAGTAATGCCGGGCAAATTTGCCGAGGTGAAGAAACCTGTTACAAACGTATATTTCAGGGTGTGTGCCGTTGTAAATTCTTCTGCGACAGAGTTTACCGGCCAGACAGGCGCATGGTCCGCTCCGGTTGAGCTGACGGCCGGAATTGCAGAGGAAACGCAGATTCTTCCGGATATCACAGGATTAAAAGTGGAAAAGAACGATGACGGCAGTTTTTATCTGGTATGGAACCCGGTAGATGAAGATACCAGAATCCGTCTGTATTATACAAAGGATCAGAGTGCGTTTGCTACGCCGGCTTATACTTATGAACTTGCGAATCCATATGCGGATGTGAATGAAAACGGCAGTATGACAACATATTACCTGACAGAAGCGGATTCACTGAGAGAAACATTGAACATTCTGAACAATAAAGTATCATATCATGATTATACAGGAGTTTCGGAAGTAAGCAGCAGTGATTTGGGTCTGGAAGTCAATGAGACCTACTATTTCTCAGTTGTTGTATATGACAGCACAAAGAGAGACACACAGCATTCTGTTCCGTATACCGCAAATGTATTTGATTCAGCAACAGGCGGTATGAAACCGATTTCTTACCTCAATTATACCGATGTAAAGGAAGCGGCAAAGATATCTGCAAAGCGTACCATGGTAAGAGCGATCAACCAGCCTTCTACAAAGTCGGACAAGACGAGTATTACGCTTACGTTTGAAGACAAAACCAGCGCGATTACCGGATATGAGATCTCACGCGCCGACAAGAAAGGCAAATATAAAAAGATTGCAACGACAAATTCCGCACAGTTTGCAGACCGCGGTCTGGCACAGTCTACCGTTTATAGTTATCGTGTGCGCGCGTACAATTACAATACGGTGACAAAAAAGACATATTACAGCGATTATGTATATTTTCAGGCTGAGACAAGCGTAAACAATTATCTCAACTTAAAAGTAAAAGAGGCAAGTAAGAGTTCCGTTAAATTAAACTGGACGAAAGTTGCCAATGCTAAGTCATACGAGATTTACAGAACTTCAACGTTCTCTGAGGATACGGATGTATCGAAAGTGAGCGGCTATGGAAACGGGATTGTCTATGGAAATCAGAAGTGGGAACTTGTCAAAACAATCAAGAAAGCAAAGACCGTCTCCTATACAGATAAAAAGCTTGCATCGGGCGTGACATATATCTATAAAGTAGTTGCCAACTACAAGGAAGGCAAAAAGACAAAACAGATTTTCTCGACAGACGGTGTGACGTTAAAACTTCAGGTGCCGCGCAACCTGACGGCAGTCGGCGGCAAATCGACAGTAAGCGTGACATGGGACGCCGATAAATATGCAACCAAATACGAAGTGCGTTATATCAAATATAATGCGCAGGGTAAGGCGGAGACGACAGACTGGGTAAAGGCTTCGACGAAGAAAGCAAGCTACTCGATTAAAAATGTTGCGGACGGCGGCAGCGTAACTGTAAAAGTACGCGCATACGGCAGCAGCAAATGGACGGAGTTTACAGAGGAAGTGGGCGCTTCCGGAAAATATCTGATGGCAGCAGGCTCTGTTACGGCAAAAAATACAACAGTCAAAGACGCAAAGGGAGCTTCCCACGACGCGATCCAGGTCAGCTGGAAAAAAGTTTCCGGGGCAGCTTATTATATGGTATACCGCTCCACAAGTCCGTCTGACGGGTATAACAATGTATACAAATATAACTATGGTTCCATTGGCGACTGGGAGCTGATTTCAAAAGAGAGCAATGATGACGAGCGTATTCATACGGTTCCGTATCGTGAGTACAAAAATATAAACGGTACGATTGTGGATACAAAAGCGATAGACCGGGGCAATCTGCAGCAGGGTGTAACCTATTACTATTATGTAATTGCATACGCTGCAAACGGTTCCAATATGACACGCGGTTTTACGGAGCCTGCAGCGGCTACGTTTAAGGCGACGCCGGGCATCAAGAGCGTTAAGGCAGCGAAAGGCAAAGTGACGGTAACGATCAATAGAGTTGCCGGAGCCAAATCATATGAGGTTTACCGTTCTACGAAAAAGGATAAAGATTACGAACTGATCGGTACGACAAAGACCACAAAATATACCGATAAGAAAGCAAAGAAAAATAAGACATACTACTATAAAGTAGTTGCATGCGGAACAAATGCTTTAAAAGCGGATATGAGAACAGAATTGTCTGCACCATCCAAAAAAGTAAAAGCAAAATAAAACGTTTCTTTGCAAAGCCGGGCCGGAAGAAATATTTCTTCCGGCCCGTTTCCTATTATAATAGGAAGAAAACGTCTATTCCAAAAAAGAAATCGGTGAAAAAATACTTTTTTTAGTTTTCAAAACGGGAATAGTCTGTTATAATAGACGTATAATATCACTTAGGAGGCAATTAGCAATGGGTGAGGACAGAAAAACATTTAAAATAAAGGATGGTAATTTAGGAGAAGTGAAGATTGCAGATGAAGTAGTCGCCATTATCGCAGGACTTGCGGCAACGGAAGTCGAAGGTGTGGGTTCCATGGCGGGCAACATTACAAACGAGCTGGTAAGCAAGCTGGGAATGAAAAATCTCTCTAAAGGGGTGCGTGTGGAAGTACTTGACGGTATTGTCAATGTAGAAGTCGCACTTAATATTGCATACGGTTATTCGATTCCTGCCGTATCCGCGAAAGTGCAGGAGCGGATTAAGAGTGCAATTGAAAATATGACCGGACTGGAAGTATCTATTGTAAACATCCGTATCGCAAGTGTAGACATGGGCAGCAGTAAATGATGATTGACAGGTAAAATCATAAAGGGTGTCGGGCGGACATCCTTTTTTTTACCTTGCAAAAGCATGTTTCCAAAAAAGCAGCATGAGAGGAAATTTGAAAAAATGACCAGAAGGGAATTGAGAGAACAGGTATTTAAAGTATTGTTTGGCGCAGAGTTTCACGACGCGTCGGAATTTCTGTCCCAGATCCATACATACGGGGAGACGGAGCAGGCGTGGGATTTTGCGGACGGTGCCTATATTGCGGAAAAATGCAAAAATATTGCCGAGTGTCTGACGCAGATTGACGATGCGATTAACAGCGCCTCCAGAGGATGGAAGACAAACCGTATGGGAAAGGTGGAGCTGACGTTGCTGCGGCTTGCTGTCTATGAGATGCGTTACGAGGAGGATATTCCGGTAAAGGTTGCAATCAATGAGGCGGTAGAGCTTGCAAAAAAATACGGGACAGAAGACTCTCCGTCTTTTGTCAACGGAGTCTTAGGAAAACTGGCATGAATAAGAGTATATATACCGTCACGCAGGTCAATGCCTATATCAAAAATATGTTTGATATGGACTTTATGATGAACCGTATCAGTGTAAAAGGCGAGGTGTCCAATTGTAAATATCACACATCGGGCCATATCTATTTTACGCTGAAAGATCAGGGCGGCGTGCTGAACGCAGTCATGTTTTCAAAATACAGAAGCGGGCTTTCGTTTCAAATGCAGGAAGGCGATCAGGTGGTCGTCGCCGGATCGATTTCCATCTATGAGAAAGACGGGCGTTACCAGCTCTATGCGAAAGAAATTGAACAGGCCGGCAGAGGAGATCTTTATTCGAAGTTTCTTGCATTAAAGCAGGAACTCGAAGAAATGGGAATGTTTGCGGAAGAATATAAGAAGCCAATTCCTGCCTGTGCGGCCACGGTCGGTATTGTGACAGCTCCGACAGGCGCTGCGATCCAGGATATCCGCAATATTTCGCAGAGACGCAATCCATATGTGCAATTGATTCTCTACCCTGCGCTGGTGCAGGGAAACGGGGCGAAAGAGAGCATTGTAAACGGAATACGTGCGCTGGACGAATATGGTGTTGATGTAATCATAGTCGGAAGAGGAGGCGGTTCGATCGAAGATTTGTGGGCGTTTAACGAGGAAATCGTGGCACGCGCAATTTTTGAATGTGAAACGCCGGTCATTTCGGCAGTCGGACATCAGACCGATTTTACAATTGCAGATTTTGTGGCGGATTTGCGGGCCCCAACGCCGTCTGCTGCCGCAGAACTGGCAGTGTTTGATATACGTGAAATGAAAATGATGCTGTACCGCAGTCTGAAAAGACTGGAAAACAGTTTTCAGCAGAGTTTCACTACTGCAAAAATAAGGCTGTTGAATGATAAAAGGCATCTGTCTTTATTAAGCCCAAAAACCAGGCTGGCGGATAGCAAAAAAAATACGGCAGTCCTGCTCGAAAGGTTAAAAGACAGAATGGAAGCTGTTTATAGAGAAAAATGTCACAGGCTTGCGCTTCTTTCGGGACAGCTGGAAGGGCTTTCACCGGCAAAGAAATTAAGCCAGGGGTATGCGTTTGTGACAGACGCTGCCGGGGCGGCGGTGAGAGACGCACAGAATGTGGCAGTTTCGGATCAGATCTATGTCCATCTGGCAAACGGGATGTTGACGGCTGAAGTAAAGGAGGTTTCGCTTGAGCAAAGAGAAACAGGAAGCGTCACAGGAGAATGTGCAGACGCTGGAACAGAAGTTTGAAGAGATAGAACAGATTATTGAGAAAATGGAAATGCCGGAGGTTTCCCTGGAGGATTCGTTTTCCCTGTATCAGCAGGGGATCGCGCACATTAAATCATGCAGTCAGATGCTTGATATGGTGGAAAAAAAGATGCAGACACTGTGCGAAGACGGCAGTACGGAGGATTTTATCACATCATAAAATGCCCTGTGCGCTGCGTATGGCGCCTTAGGCGGAACAGGAAAAGAAATGGATATCAGAGAAGAAATCAAAAAACGTGTAGTTCTGACAGAAAAGATTATAGACAGTTTCCTTCCAGAAGAGGAGGGACTGCAGAAGCAGATTATGGAAGCAATGAATTACAGTGTGCGCGCCGGAGGAAAACGACTGCGTCCGATGCTGATGTTCGAGACTTATCGTCTCTTTGGCGGAAAATCCAAAGTGATTGAGCCGTTTATGGCGGCGATCGAAATGATACATACGTATTCGCTTGTACATGACGATCTGCCTGCAATGGATAACGATGAATACCGCAGGGGAAAAAAGACGACACATGCGGTATACGGGGAGGCAATGGGGATTCTGGCCGGGGACGCGCTGTTAAACTATGCTTTTGAAACGGCATCCGTGGCATTCGATCTGGAACCTGAAAATATAAAAGTCGGAAAAGCCATGCAGATTCTGGCGAAAAAGTCCGGTATCTACGGTATGGTCGGCGGGCAGACTGTCGATATTCTTTCTGAAAACGAAAAAGAGATGACGGAGGAGAAACTTCATTTTATTTATCGCTTAAAGACAGGCGCGCTGATTGAGGGCGCAATGCTGATCGGCGCCGTTTTAGCAGGCGCCACAAAAAATGAACAGAAACTGATGGAAAAAGTCGCTTCTTCGGTTGGACTTGCATTTCAGATTCAGGATGATATTCTGGATGTGACAAGTACGACGGAGGTGCTTGGAAAACCGGTTGGAAGCGATGAGAGGAACAACAAGACGACTTATGTAACGTTTGCGGGTCTTGATAAAGCGAAAAGTGATGTCAGGCAGCTGACAGAAACGGCAGTATCCGATATGGATTCGCTTGTAGTCAAAAATGAATTTTTAACGGAGTTGTTGCAGTATCTGATCAGCCGCGAAAAATAGGTGTCAAAAAACAGGGGTGTTCGATGTGGATAGCGAAAACAGAGTGATATTGGAACAAATAAAAAAAGAAAACGACATCAAATCACTGCAGGAAGAAGAATTAAAACAGCTTGCAGATGAGATACGCGATTTTCTCATTCAGAAGATATCTGTTACAGGAGGCCATCTGGCATCCAATCTGGGTGTTGTGGAGCTGACAATGGCGCTCCATCTGTTTTTGGATCTGCCAAAAGATAAGCTGATCTGGGATGTCGGGCATCAGTCCTATACGCACAAAATATTGACAGGCAGACGGGACGGGTTTGAGGGACTGCGGAAATATGGCGGAATGAGCGGTTTCCCAAAACGAAAGGAGAGCGACTGCGACTGTTTTGACACAGGACACAGTTCGACCTCTATTTCGGCTGGCCTTGGTTATGCGCTTTCCAGAGAGATTTCGGGCGAGGAATTTAAAGTTGTTTCGGTTATTGGCGATGGAGCGCTGACCGGGGGGATGGCATTTGAGGCGCTCAACAATGCCGCGCGTTTAAAGACCAATTTTATTATTGTCTTAAATGACAATAATATGTCAATTTCCGAGAATGTAGGGGGGTTGTCAGCCTATCTCTCCGGATTCCGCACAGCCGATGCCTATCAGAGTCTGAAACTGGGCGTGATGAATTCTTTAAATAAAATTCCGGTATACGGCGATAAGATGGTCAATCGGATACGCCGGACAAAGAGCAGCATCAAACAGCTGTTTGTACCGGGAATGCTGTTTGAAGAAATGGGGATTGTATATCTTGGGCCGGTTGACGGAGCCGATATCAAAGGGATTCATAAACTGCTGCGCGAGGCATCAAAGATTGACGGGCCGGTTATGGTGCATGTGATGACGCATAAAGGAGCCGGTTATCCGCCGGCGGAGCGTCATCCGGCACGTTTTCACGGAACCGAACCGTTTGAGATTGAAACAGGTCTTCCGCTTCATCCACGCACGAAAGCGAACTATACCGATATATTTTCTACTGTTATGAGAAAACTGGGTGACAGGGATGAAAAAGTGGTGGCCATTACGGCTGCGATGACGGATGGGACAGGATTGAAACGTTTCCACAATATGTTTCCGGAGCGTTTTTTTGATGTCGGTATCGCGGAAGCCCATGCGGTGACGTTTGCAGCCGGCCTTGCGGCAGCCGGCCTGAAACCGATTTTTGCCGTTTATTCTTCGTTTTTACAGCGGGCGTATGACCAGATTTTGCATGACGTATGTATTCAAAATCTGCATGTGGTTTTTGCGATTGACAGGGCCGGGCTTGTCGGAAGCGACGGCGAGACACATCAGGGAATTTTTGATTTGTCTTACCTCTCTTCCATACCGAATATGACGGTGATGGCGCCAAAAAATAAATGGGAGCTTTCCGATATGATCAAATTTGCCGTCAACTTTCAAACGCCGATTGCGATACGATATCCGCGCGGGGAGGCATATGACGGTTTAAAAGAGTACAGGCAGCCGATCGTATTGGGAAAAAGCGAATGGATTTACCGGGAGTCTGAGATTGCGCTGGTTGCTCTTGGATCAATGGTAAAGACGGCGGAGAAAGTCTGCGCGGAGTTAAAAAAACAGGGATATTCCTGCAGTCTGATTAACGCGCGTTTTGCAAAGCCGCTTGATACGGAATTGCTTGACGAACTGACAAAGCAGCACAGATTAGTTGTGACAATGGAAGAAAATGTAATTGACGGTGGTTTCGGAGAGCATATTCTAACCTATTATAATACAAAAAAAGAAAAACCGCAGATCGTTACAATTGCCATTCCGGATGATTATGTGGAGCATGGAAATGTAGAGATTTTGCGCAAAGAAGTCGGGATTGACGAGAAAACCGTGCTGGAGCGGACGATGGAGGCCTATCGGAAGATTGGGCAGCAGATACGGCGGTCATGAAAGAGAGGAATAAAAAGCCAGTGAAAGAGAGATTGGATGTATTGCTGGTAAACAGGGGGCTTGCGCCATCCAGGGAGAAAGCAAAAGCAATGATCATGGAGGGGCATGTTTTTGTGGAAAATCAGCGGGAAGATAAAGCGGGCGCATCGTTTGATACAAATGCGGCGATTACGATTAAGGGCAGTCCGTTAAAGTATGTCAGCCGGGGCGGTCTTAAGCTTGAAAAAGCGCTTCAGCGGTTTCACATCTCGCTCAATGACAAAATCTGTATGGATATAGGCGCTTCTACCGGGGGGTTTACCGATTGCATGCTGCAAAACGGAGCAAAGAAAGTTTATTCCGTCGATGTCGGTTATGGACAGTTTGCCTGGAAACTTCGCAATGATCCGCGTGTCGTCTGCATGGAGAAAACAAATATACGTTATCTGGAGCCACAGGACGTGAAAGACCGGTTGGATTTTGCATCCGTTGACGTATCTTTTATATCGCTCACTAAAGTATTGGGTCCGGCAAAAGCGCTGTTAAAAGAGCAGGGGGAGATCGTATGCCTGATTAAACCGCAGTTTGAGGCAGGCAGGGAAAAGGTCGGTAAAAAAGGCGTTGTGAGAGACAAAGCCGTACATATAGAAGTGATAAAAAAAGTGCTTGATTTTGCGGCAGAGGCAGGGTTTTCCATACAAAATCTGGATTATTCCCCAATCAAAGGACCGGAGGGAAATATAGAATATCTGGCATATCTGAAAGCAAAAGCAGCGGGAGGGCAGACAGGAGACGACTTCATTTGCACAATCGTGGAGGAGGCGCATGGAGAATTAGGCTGAATTATGAAACATTTTCTGATAATTACAAATTCATTTAAAGATTCCAACTTAAAGCTAACCGGACAAATCTGCCGATATATCCGAAAAAAAGGAGGAAGCTGTTCCTATTATACATGTAATGGCGAGGGCGAAGCCGCACCGTGTGCAGAGGAAATTCCGCCTGCTACACAGGGGGTCATTGTATTAGGCGGCGACGGCACGTTGATCCGGGCGGCAGACCATATGGTACATACGGGATTGCCGCTGGTCGGCGTGAACCTCGGTACGCTTGGATATCTCTGCGAATTGGAAGAGAATCAGGTGTTTTGCGCCATCGACCTGTTATTTGCGGATTCTTATACGGTGGAGGAGCGTATGATGCTGACCGGATGCGGCGTGAAAGACGAAACGGTGCTTCCGTCTAAAATAGCGTTCAATGATATTGTCATTCATCGAACCGGGGCGTTATCCATTGTAAATCTGATTGTTTCGGTTAACGGGGCATACCTGCATACGTTTCATGCCGATGGGGTGATCCTCTCGACGCCGACCGGGTCAACCGGTTATAATATGTCTGCAGGAGGGCCGATTGTAGATCCAAAAGCAAGTATGATTCTGATTACGCCGATCAATGCGCATAATTTAAATTCCAGAAGTATTGTAATCGGCGACGGGGATGAGGTGACGGTGGAACTCGGAAAACGTCGTTCCCAGAAAGACGAGACGGTGGAGGTCAGTTTTGACGGTGACAATGCCGTAAAATTAGAAGTGGGAGATCGTTTTATGATTCGAAAGGCAAACGATACAACAAAGATTTTAAAACTTGGCAGCAGGGGGTTCCTTGAGATTCTGCGCAGAAAAATGGAGAACTACAGATAGATGAAATCAAAGCGGCAGTCCGAAATTTTGGCATTGATCGAAAAATATGATATTGAGACACAGGGGGAGTTATCCGAATATCTTGAGCAGGCGGGCTATCATGTGACGCAGGCGACGCTCTCGCGCGATGTCAGGGAGATGAAGCTGTCAAAAGTCCTGATGGACAATGGGCATCAGAAATATGCGATCCTGTCTGATCAGCCGGATTTGGACGGGATTTGTGATATGTCCGAAAAATATATAAGGATTTTTCGGGACGGTTTCCTTTCTGCAGATATGGCTCAGAATATTCTGGTCGTGCGTACGCATTCCGGTATGGCAATGGCTGTCGCAGCGGCGCTTGACGCATTGAAAATGCAGGAGATTGTGGGCTGCATAGCCGGCGATGATACGATTATGTGTGCGATCCGGAGTACCGAGGAGACGAAAAAGCTGATGCGTAAACTTCAAAGGATCGCAAACCAGACTTAAGTAATAGTTGGAGGAGATTTATGTTACAGAGCTTGCATGTAAAAAACCTGGCATTGATTGACGAGACAGAAGTGGAATTTGGGGAGGGGCTCAATATCCTTTCCGGTGAGACAGGCGCCGGTAAATCTATTATTATCGGTTCGATCAATCTTGCGCTGGGGGAGAAAGTACAAAAAGAGATGCTGCGCGAAAACGCGGAGTATGCGCTGGTGGAGCTTGTCTTTCATGTAACCGGTGAAAAACAGCGGAGCCTGTTAAAAGAGCAGGAAGTTTTTTTGGAGGATGATACCGTAATTTTAAGCCGGAAAATTGTAAACGGACGCGGCGTTGCAAAAGTGAACGGCGAGAGTGTGCCGGTTTCAAAAGTAAGAGAGATCTCCTCGATTTTAATTGATATACATGGGCAACACGAGCACCAGTCGCTTTTGTCTGCGAAGAAGCATCTGGAAATTTTAGACGATTATGCGAAAGAAAAGATCGAGGACAAAAAAGAAAAACTTGCGGCTGCTTACCGCGAATATAAGAGGCTTTCGGAAGAATTAAGCCATGCCGATGTGGATGCCAACGAGCGGATGCGTGAAGTATCATTTTTAGAGTATGAGATCAGGGAAATTGAAGATGCCGGGATAAGAGCAGGGGAAGACGAGGAGCTGGAAGCGGAGTATAAACGCTTTGCCAACGGAAAACGTATTATGGAAGCTGTCGGAGCGGCTTATGCAAGCACCGGAGAGGGGATGGAGTCGGCGTCTGAACTGATCGGACGGGCGTTAAAAGAGCTTGCAAACGTCTCCTCTTTTGACGGGAAGATCAAAGAATGCGAAGACCAGCTGTTGGAGATTGACAATCTGTTAAATGATTTTAACCGCGAGATTGCCGATTACATGGAGGGGGAAGAGTTTGACGACGAGACGTTTTATGAGACGGAAAAACGTCTTGACCTGTTAAATCATCTCAAGTCAAAGTACGGAAAAACGCTGGAAGACGTAATTGCGGTGCTCGGTGCCAAAAAGGAGCGTCTGCAGAAACTTGAACATTATGACGCTTATCTGGAGCAGTTAAAAAAACAGGCTGCCGATGCGGAAAAGAAGTTGCAGAAATGCTGTAAATCCGTTTCTGATCTGCGCAAAACATATGCGGAAAAGCTTTCTCTTGCGGTCACGGAGGCATTAAAGGAACTTAATTTTCTCGATGTGCGATTTACCATGCAGTTTTCGAGACAAAAAAATTATACAGCGAACGGCTACGACGACGCGGAGTTTTTGATTTCCACGAATCCGGGCGAACCGTTAAAGCAATTGTCAAAAGTGGCGTCCGGCGGCGAGCTTTCCCGTATTATGCTGGCGATCAAGACAATCCTTGCAGATCAGGATGCGGTTGATACCCTGATCTTCGATGAAATTGACAGCGGGATCAGCGGGCGGACCGCGCAGATGGTTTCGGAGAAAATGAATGTGCTCGGGCGGAATCATCAGATTATCTGTATTACGCATCTGCCCCAGATTGCCGCAATGGCGGACGAGCATTTTCTGATTAAAAAATCCGTCGAAAATAAATCCACAGTCTCTACTATCAGGCGTCTTGGTCAGGAAGAAAGTGTGGAAGAACTGGCGCGTATGCTGGGCGGAGTTGAGATTACAGATACGGTGCGCAAAAGTGCCAGAGAGATGAAAGAGCTTGCGGCCAGAAAGAAAATATAGCTCTTTTTCCAGAAAATGGTATTTCTGTCATGATTGAAAACAGAAAAAATCCATATAATAGGAGAGGATACAGAGCTCTGTATCTTCTTTTTTTGGAATATGGAAGGAGTTTTTGCATATGCAGAAATATTATCGTTATATACGTCAGGTAACATGGCTGGGGTTTCTTTTTGTGTTGTTTTTTGCGGGGCAGACATTTTATGATGCAATCCCCGAAGTGATGTATATTAATGCAGGCGAGGAGGTCAGATATGACTTTTCCCTTCCGGTCAGCGTTGTTTTAAAAGATGACAGCAGGCAGGTGCTCACGCAGTTGTCCGGCGGGATCCGGGAAGGCAGCGAGATTTCCTATACAGTGACATGCAAACTGTTTGGAATATTTCCTGTGAAAGATATTGAAGTGAATGTGCTGGAGGGAAAAGAAGTTTATGCGAGCGGAATGCCGATCGGTATTTATACGAAAACAAAAGGAATCCTTGTGATTGATTCCGGCGAATTTATTTCTGTTTCCGGCGAAAAAGTCAGGCCTGCGGCAAACCGTGTCAAAGGAGGCGATTATATTGTAAGCGTAAACGGGGAGGCTGTTTCGGAAAAGGAGAGCCTGATCGAAAAAATAGATGCATATGGCGCCGAAAAAGAAGTTTTGGGCATTCAAAGAGACGATGAATATATTGAAGTGGGAGTGGACCCTGTAAAGAGCGAGGATGGCAGTTATATGCTTGGTATCTGGGTGCGGGACGACCTTGCCGGCGTCGGTACGATGACCTATTTTGATGACACGGGTGATTTCGGCGCACTCGGCCATGCGGTCAGCGACGGCGATACCGGTACACAGATGCAGATATCGGAGGGTTGGATTTATCTGACCAATATTATCGGCATTCGAAAGGGAGAGGACGGGAATCCGGGCGAACTCTCCGGCATTATTAATTACAGCAGAGACTGCTGCCTTGGAACGATACACGAAAACTCTAAGATTGGTATTTATGGGAATCTGGATGGAAATCTGACAAACCTTACAGCAGGGACAGGCTATGAGGTGGCTTATAAACAGGATATACGTGTGGGAGCCGCCTATATTTTATCGTCATTGTCCGGAGAAAATAAAAGCTATGAAATCGAGATTGAGAACATTGATTACAGCGGCAGAGAGGCGAACAAAGGGATCCTGTTTCGCGTGACGGACAGAGAACTTCTTGATCTGACGGGAGGCATTGTGCAGGGAATGAGCGGTTCTCCGATTATTCAGGACGGCAGAATGATCGGAGCTGTCACACATGTATTTGTATCAGACAGCACAAAAGGGTATGGAATATTTATTGAAAACATGCTCGAGCATTGAGCCAGGTAATGAAAGTAGAAGAGCGCGTTGACTGCTGGCAGTCAAAAGCGTATCTACTGCTTTTATTATGTGGCGAAAGCCAGACACTTCATGAATGCGAAGCATTTATGAAGTGCCTAGCTCAAAGAGGAGTTGCAGGAATCAGATATTTAAAACGCTGAAAAATTGTAAATAGGGCAGAAAATATTCTTCTTTCAGTTCGCGGTTTGTAGTATATTGTCATATGTAACTTTTATCCTTAACGACGGTATTCGACAAATTACGATATCAAATAATTAGTAATATAATAAAACAAGGTCTTTGCTTTACAGAGAACTTAGAAAAATTGAAGAAAGGGGAATATAATGGAAAAACTAAAAGTAGCAATTGCTGATGATAATGAGAAAATGCTACGAATACTGACGCAGATAGTGGAAAGTGACGATGAGTTAAATGTAGTCGGAACTGCGAGAGACGGAGAAGAAGCGTATAATATGATAAAGTCGACAGAACCCGACGTAGTTTTACTGGATGTGATTATGCCGCACGGAGACGGGATGCATGTTTTAGATAAAGTAAATAACGATAAAAACATTAAGAAGCCGATCTCTTTTATTATGATCAGCGCTGTAGGAAAGGAAGATATTACAGAACAGGCATTTCAAAGAGGCGCATATTATTATATTATGAAACCGTTTGAAAATGACGCCGTGATTGACCGGATTAAAAGCGCAGTGAGTAAAACCGCATCGAAGCAGGGCGAACCGGTACGACAGAATAATCGGGAAATGCCTGCGGAAGAGCGAAACCTTGAATCGGATGTAACAGAGATTATTCATGAAATTGGCGTTCCGGCGCATATCAAAGGATACCAGTATCTGCGTGATGCGATTGTGATGTCAGTGAATGATATGGAAATGCTTAACTCCATTACAAAGATTTTGTACCCGACCATCGCAAAGAAATATCAGACAACCTCAAGCCGCGTCGAGCGAGCCATACGTCATGCGATTGAAGTTGCGTGGAGCAGAGGAAAAATGGACACAATTGACGAAATGTTTGGATATACGATACATAACGGAAAAGGGAAGCCCACAAACTCGGAATTTATTGCACTCATAACTGACCGTATCCGTTTGGAATATAAAATGTATTAAGCCTTTTCAGTTTGGACAAAAAGAGTTATAATACCTTTGAGAACAAAAATCTGCGGCAAACAGCCGTGCACAGGATTTTGAAAGTCAATGTATGGGGATTTGGAGGTATTATAAGATGAAAAAAATACTTTTTGCTGCTTCGGAAGCTGTACCATTCATTAAGACCGGCGGTCTTGCGGACGTGACAGGTTCACTGCCATTGTATTTTGACAGAGAAAAGTACGATGTGCGTGTTATTTTGCCAAAATATGCCTGTATGGATGAAAAATGGAAAGGACAGCTTCATTTTTTGTGCCATTTCTATGTAAATCTGGGATGGCGAAAGCAGTATGTCGGTATTCTGACAACAGAGTGGAACGGAATTACTTATTATTTTGTAGACAATGAGTATTATTTTGCGGGTGATAAACCGTATAACAATATCTATGAGGATATTGAAAAATTTGCCTATTTTTCAAAAGCGGTCTTAGAGGCGCTTCCGTATATGGATTACTGTCCGAATATTATTCACTGCCATGACTGGCAGACCGGACTGATCCCTGTATTTCTAAAGACGTTATTTGGAGATGAGCATTATTATACCGGAATCAAGACGGTATTTTCAATCCATAATCTAAAATTCCAGGGCAGATGGATTTTAAATGCCGTCATGGATATCACAGGACTGCCGCGGCAGATTTTTACTTCGGATAAACTTGAGGCGTATGGGGAGGCAAACTATCTAAAGGGCGGATGCGTTTATGCCAATGCGATTACGACTGTCAGCAGAACATATGCTTTTGAAATTACGACAAAAGAAGGCGGCGAGGGCTTAGACGGGCTGATGCGTGCGCGCAGCAACAGCCTGTATGGTATATTAAACGGAATTGACGATCGGTTTTATAATCCGTCGACAGATGAGTTGATCTGTAAAAATTATACCGCAGAGGATGCAGTTGACGGGAAAGCCAAAAATAAAGCGGCTTTGCAAAAAGAGCTTGGACTGCCGGAGGACGGTGATACTTTTCTGGTTGGCATGGTATCAAGGATGACAGATCAGAAAGGGTTTGATCTGATTCGGGAGATTTTAAACGAGCTGCTCTCGGATGGGCGCCTGCAGATGGTATTTGTCTGCTCCGGGGAGGAGCGTTATGAGGAAATGCTGCGCTATTTTGCCAGGAAATATCCGGATAAGGTGAAAACACAGTTTACGTATTCTGAGGAAATGGCGCATAAAGTTTATGCGTCATGTGATGCGTTTTTAATGCCGTCACTGTTTGAACCGTGCGGGCTGTCTCAGTTAATCAGTATGCGCTATGGTACGGTACCCATTGTTCGTGAGACTGGCGGGCTGCGCGATACGGTAGAGCCGTATAACGAGTATGAACAGAGCGGAACAGGCTTTTCATTTACCAACTATCAGGCGCATGAGCTGTTAAGTACGATCTGGTATGCGATGAAAGTTTTTTATGATGACAAAAAAGCATGGAATGGGCTTGTGAACCGTGGAATGGAGCAGAATTATTCATGGAAAGTATCCGCGGGGGAATACGAGGCATTGTATGATAGTCTGACCGATATCAGATAAAGTTTTTTTGCACTGTTACATTGTGATCTTACCGCTTTCCATGCAAAAATAGTAGGCGTGGTCAGAGAGAATTTCTTCCGGTGCGAGTTGAGAACCGTTCACTTCCCGCACCATGCGGGAAAGATCTTCGCAGGTTGTTTTTTTATCGGCCGGGATCAGTATTACTTCATGTATGCTGCTCGGCAGGATAAAAAGGTCGCTGCCGAAATGTTTTGCGATTTTTGCAAGAAGGTTGGGGTAGAGCATGCAGACTGCGCCGTTGACGCGCGATGTGTTTGTAAGGATAAACATCGGACAGTTATTGGAAGCTTCTTTTTCAATGTCGGACAGATCCATGTTTTGTATCGTGCACAATTCTGAGAGGATATCCGAAATGCCAAACAGATGCTGCGGCAGTAACAGAGGTGTGTTTTTTAAGGCATGGGCATAGAGATCGTCTGGCGTGATATTCCAAAAGTCAAGATGGCTTTTTTTAATGAGTATTGTGCCGTTACCAGGAAAGTCTGACTGCATCAGACAGCAGAAGACAATGGCAAGATCCAGAAAACGAAAATGTGGGATATCGGAGAGAAGTTCTTTATTTTTTTCATAATGGATCAATTTACAGATCAGATTTGATTTCATCCGGTCATAGTCAGTGAAAAAAGATACGTCGATATTGGAACAGGGCAGGGTTTCCCGGCAGACTTTCAAAATCTCCTGGCAGATTTTTGGGAGAGGACGACCATGAGCAAACTGTTCGAAATAGTGGTTTAAGTAGATGGTAGGGGAGCAATTTGACGCTTCGGACAAAATGGTGAGGCCATCCAGATGGATACCGTTATTTTTGATAATGTCTGAGATATCAATTTTTGTGTTGTTTCCCAGTTCTTTTTGAAGAGTATGGATGATGTGCTGTTTAAATTCCTGATAGACCATAGTAACCTCTTTTCTGCGCTGCCTGTTCACAAAAGCCTTGTGCCGGGCAGCGCGAAGACACAAAGCGCATTACAGGATTGTAATACTTTGCAACATGGGAATACTTCTGATCGGGGAGTTGGCATCGAGTTGATGCGCTGACAAAACAGAACGTCCTTGAAAAGACAGATGTAATTCTGAATGTTTGTTTAATTTACCATGAAATGAAAAAAAATACAAGTGGGAAAAAAGTACTAAAAATTAATTGGTAAAAAATTAAAATAATGGTTGCAATTTTTTTGAAATCAGGTATAATATCATTTGTGACATCAATCTGATTGTTAAGTCACAGATGCCGATATGGCTCAGTTGGTAGAGCAACGCATTCGTAATGCGTAGGTCGTCGGTTCGAGTCCGACTATCGGCTTATTTATTGCCGTATATGCGTAAGGAAGCGCATATACGGCAATTTGTGTTTTATAAAATCTGTAAATTGCCAACGGTTTCTTCCCGAATATGATCTGTCTCAACCCATAAAACCAGCGGAATATCGTAAGGCTGATCTGTATGTATTTCGTAACAGTTCAGCTTTCAGCTTCACTGTTATACAATCCGCTCCATTTATAGTTTGCCTGCGGCAAAGGAGCGGATTCCTGGCTATTCGGCACTGCAGGCTGAACTGTAACTGTATTTCTCATTGTACTGCAAAAATCATGTTGACAAAATATGGGAAATATGGTAATTTGTGATTGCTGGCCCAGGAGGACAGCTTTGTATGCAAATGTGTAGTGAACGTAATTGAGGAGGGTTTTGTTATGCAGCAGGGAACTGTAAAATGGTTTAATGCAAAAAAGGGTTATGGATTTATCTCTGACGCGGAGGGAAACGACGTATTTGTACATTTTTCCGCATTAAACATGGATGGATTCAAGGAATTAAAGGATGGCGAGCAGGTGGAGTTTGAAGTGACTGACGGAGCAAAGGGACCGCAGGCAGCAAACGTAAGCCGGATCAGTTCATAAAAAAATAGTTTCTGTTCAATACTAACCATAGAGAAGATGCTGTATCAGCATCTTCTTTTTTTCAAAACTCCCATACAGGAAAGGGGCAGAGGTGTATGAAATTAGAAGAGCTGAAAGCTTATGAGATTTTGGAGGAGAGGAAGTTAAAAGATTTAAATTCAAATGGTATTTTGCTGCGCCACAAAAAAAGCGGCGCCCGCGTAGCCGTGATTTCCAATGATGATGAGAATAAAGTGTTTTATATCGGTTTTCGGACGCCTCCGAATGATTCCACAGGCGTACCGCATATCATCGAGCATTCGGTACTCTGCGGTTCCGACAAATACCCGGTAAAAGATCCGTTTGTTGAACTGGTCAAAGGTTCCCTGAATACGTTTTTAAATGCGATGACATATCCGGATAAGACTGTTTATCCGGTTGCAAGCTGCAATGAAAAAGATTTTCAAAACCTGATGGATGTATATATTGACGCCGTGTTCCATCCCAATATATATCGGCACAGGGAAATCTTTGAGCAGGAAGGATGGCATTATGAATTAGAGCAGGAGGACGGGCCCATAACAATCAACGGCGTTGTTTACAATGAGATGAAAGGCGCTTTTTCCTCTCCGGACGATGTTTTGCAGAGGGAAATTTTAAATTCGCTGTTTCCTGATACTTCATATGCAAATGAATCCGGAGGAGCGCCGGACTGCATACCTGATCTGACTTATGAGGAATTTCTGGATTTTCATCGCAGATATTATCATCCGGGTAATTCGTATATCTATCTGTACGGAAATATGGATGCTGCAGAAAAATTAAAATGGATGGACGAGGCCTGTTTAAGCGCATACGATGCAATCGAAAATGATTCGAAGATTCGAATGCAGAAACCGTTTGACCATGCAGTCGAAGTCAGGAAAGCTTATCCCGTTGCGTCAGGGGAAGATACCGGAGAGCGCACATATCTTTCGTATAACTTTGCCGTTGGGACATCACTTGACAAAAAACTTTACCAGGCGTTTGACATATTGGATTATGCGCTGTTAAATGCGCCGGGCGCACCGCTGAAAAAAGCGCTGATTGATGCGGGGATCGGAAAAGATATCATTGGAGGATACAGCTGCGACACTCTGCAGCCGGTATTTTCGGTAATAGCCAAAAATGCGGATATCTCGCAGAAAGATAAATTTCTTAAAGTTGTGAGGGAAACATTAGAACAGCAGGTAAAGAGCGGTCTGAATAAAAAGGCGCTTCTGGCCGGCATCAACAGCGCAGAGTTCCGTTATCGGGAAGCCGATTACGGTCAGTTTCCAAAAGGCCTGCTCTATGGAATACAGTGCCTTGACAGCTGGCTTTATGACGAGAAAGAGCCGTTTTTGCATCTGGAGGCGATTGAGACGTACCGTTTCTTAAAAGAGCAGGTGGAAACCGGCTATTTTGAGGATTTGATTCAAACGTATCTGCTTGACAATACGCATGCTTCCGTTGTGGTGATTGAACCGGAGCGCGGCCTTAATGTAAAACGGGAGAAAGAGCTGTCCGAACGGTTAAAAAAATACAAAGAAAGTCTTACAAAAGAACAGATTGAACGGCTTTGCGCGGATACAAAACATTTAAAGGAATATCAGGAGGAACCCTCGAAAAGAGAAGATCTGGAAAAAATTCCGATGCTGCGCCGGGAAGATATGAAAAAGGAGGCCGCTCCTCTGATCAATGAAGAGCGGGAAAGAAACGGAGTGAAAATTCTGTATCATGATATCTTTACAAGCGGGATTGATTATCTGACACTGCTGTTTGATATCAGAGATATTGCGCCCTCGGACTATCCGTACCTTGGAATTCTAAAATCGCTGCTCGGATTTATGGATACGAAATCGTATTCGTATGCAGATCTTGCGAACGAGATCAATATTCATACCGGCGGAATTTCTGTCTCGCTTGGCGTTTATCCAAAAAATCAGGATATGGAAGTGAAATATGAAGTGCGCACGAAAGTCCTTGCGGAGAAACTGCCGGAGGCGATGCGGCTGGTACGGGAGATTCTTCTCAGCACAAAATATGCGGATGAGAAACGACTGCAGGAGATTTTGGCGCAGCTTGTCTCACGCCTTAAGGTTTCCCTCAGTTCGGCAGGTCATTCTGCGGCATATATGCGCGCAATGTCCTACTTTTCCAGAATGTTCTATTACCTGGATGCAGTCAGCGGAATACAGCTCTATCATACGGCTTTTGCCATTGAGAAAGAGTTTGCGCAGAATAAGGACGCGCTGGTACAAAAGCTGACGCAGCTTGCATCCAGAATTTTTACCGCGGATCGGATGATGGTAAGCATTACCTGCGAAAAAGAACATTTGGATGCAGTCGAGCAGGAAGTGGAGTCGCTTTGCC
>CAMUHN010000031.1 GCA_947088675.1 uncultured Roseburia sp. | reverse complement strand
GCCGGGAATACGGATGGCCCACTCCGGATGGCTGCGGTAGAGGTTGCTGTCCTCGGAAACCATCTCCGGCTCAAACCAGATCCCGAACTTCAAACCCATGCGGTTAATGCGCTCAACCAGTCGCCCAAGACCTCCGGAGAGTTTTTCCTTATTGACCTGCCAGTCGCCAAGGCCGGACATATCCGTATCGCGTTTTCCAAACCACCCGTCGTCAAGTACCAGCATGTCAATTCCAAGCAAACTTGCCTGCTGTGCAATCTCCTCTATCTTTTTCTCATCAAATGAAAAATAGGTCGCCTCCCAGTTATTGATCAGCACCGGACGTTTTGACAGCTTATACCGTCCCCTGCACACATGGTTGCGTATCACATGGTGAAAACGGTGCGACAATTGCGCCATTCCGTGCAGCGAACAGGACAGTATCGCCTCCGGCGCATGAAAACTCTCGCCGGGGTTTAATTTCCAGGAAAACGTATCCGGATTGATTCCCATCACAAGGCGCACCTGATTCGCCTGGTCGCGCTCAATCTGTGTCTGAAAGCCGCCGCTGTACATCAGCACAGCGCCGATGCAAAAGCCCTCCGTCTCGGTACAGCCTGCTTCACAAAGCAAAACGGACGGATTCTGCTGGTGGCTTGACGTCCCACGTGTGCTGCTGCTCTCCTGAATGCCGTGAATCAGCGGCGCCCGCTCCGCCTGGCGCTCCATCGCATGTCTGCCGTAAAAATGAATCCACTCGAACTCCCCATACGCAATATCAAGGCAGAGACTGTGTACCCTGTGCAGCGCAAGCGGCTCCTTTGCATTGTTTTTCACCTCAACGCTGCGCGTAATCACATCTGCCTCCTGCAATACGCCGTAGCGCAGGCAGACTACCGTTTCCGTAACGGTATCTTTTAATGTCACCTCAAGCGTTTCCGCCTCACTTTCCGTGGCATAAACTGCAGGAAGACCCGGTATTTTATATTTCCCCGGCAGAATGCGGTATCCCGCAAATCTTAAATCCAGCGCGCTGCTGCCGTTGGCGTGCGTCACACAAACGGCCGGCACGCGGTAATCGCCCACACCCGCCTGCGCATATTCCTGCGGCAGCGTATTTAACGAATAGGTCCGCCTGTTCCCGGCCTCATAAGGGTTGCCGGAAAATCCCATATCAGGATAATCCAAAAGATAATCCATGCACTGATCTGTCTTTGCCCCATACCATAAATGGTTTAATACGCCAAACTCATCTGTCTTCATCTGATAAAGCGTATGGGCCGTCTCCAGAGAAAATACATTGTCTTTTACCGTAATTGCCATATGCTTATTTCCTTTCGCCGTTATTTTCGATAATTTCAAATGTATAAGAGGTCAGGTCTGCAGAAAGCGTAATACTGTCCGCGCCATAGCTTCTTGTAATCGAAAGTTTGTCCCCCTCCGCTTCGATTGCAATTTTCCCGTCCAGATGAAATGCCGGGTTTGTATTTCTAAGGCGCATTAACGATTTTAACTGCTGCACAACGGGACGTTTCTGCTGCTCCTCGACTTCTTTCAGCGTATAGGCATGGCGGTTGATATCGCGTCCGTTTTTCGTCTCCTCCATCCGCGCAATATCATTTTCACCTGCCAGAAGACCGACATAATACACCTGCGGAATGCCGGGCGCAAAAAACTGAATGGCCCTTGCCAGAAGATACGGTGCATCCTGATTGCCGAGCGCCGAATAATAGGTCGTATTCACCTGATAAATGTCAAGGTTGTTGTAGGCCTCGGAACTGTATATTTTTTTGACATTGGCGCCCTGTTTATACATCTGCTCTTTGACCGCTTCCACTTCCTCGTCCGGAAGCAGATCCTTTACATCGACAATTCCGATCCCGTCGTGCGTATCAAGCGTCGTAAACTGTTTCATCGGACACATCTGCATCCAGTTTTTCAGATAAACTCCGGTATGATTGTACAGCGCATGCAGCGTCAGCACCGGAAGTGCAAAATCATAGATCCAAAACCCTTTTTGGGCAAGCTTCATTGGAATCGTATAATGCTCATGAATCTCCGGCAGTATCTGCGCGCCGTTTTCCTCTGCCGTCTGCTCAATTTCATGCAGCAGATCCCAGATATCCGGTTCTACAAAAAAACAGCTGGTATCCTCTTTTTTTACCGCATAGGCAAACGCGTCCAGCCGGATCACTGCAGCGCCTCTTTTGCACATATCCGTGATCGTCTCACGGATAAACTGTTTTGTCGCATCTTTTGTCACATCCAGGTCAATCTGCTCCTCACAGAACGTACACCAGATTTTCTCTTTCATCCCGTCTGCAAATGACGCTTCAATATAGGGCGCCCGCGGTTTTCTCTTATAGATTTTGTTAATCTGCTCCGCTGTGGGCTCGCCTTCTTTCCAGAAATCACGGTAACGGATAAAAAAGTCTTTGTACCGGGAATCCTCTTTTTTCTCCAGAAAATCCTTAAAATACACGGAGGAAGCAGAGATATGATTTACCATAAAATCAAACATCAGATAATACTCTGTCCCGATTGCTTCCACATCCGAAAAATCACCGAACGCCTCGTCAACCTCTGTATAACACATCGGCGCAAAACCGCGATCCGCAGAGGAGGGGAAGAACGGGAGTATATGGACTCCCCCCACTGCGTTCTTATAGTATGTGTTTAATGCCGTGTGCAGCTCCTTTAAATTTTTCCCCATGCTGTCCGCATAAGTGATCAGCATTACCTTATTGTCCAGTTTCATGTTCCAAACCTCCTGTTATCCTTTCACGGCGCCGTTCGCAACTCCGTTTAAAATCTGTTTCTGGCAGATGATATAGAAGATCAGGATCGGAATCAGCGCCAGAATATACGATGCAAATGCAAGATTGTAATTTGTGCCAAACTGCGTCTGGAAATTAAGCTGTGCCAGCGGCAGCGTGTTCTGCCCTGTTCCGGACATTATAACAAGCGGTGTCATCACATCATTCCAGGTGCCAAGCGCCGTTAAAATCGCTACCGTCGCATGCATTGGCGTCATCATCGGAAACACGATTTTCCAGTACATTTTCCAGGTACTGGCGCCGTCAATATCTGCAGCCTCCTCCAGCGCAATCGGTATATTTTTCAGATAGCCTGTGTAGAGCAGCACATTCATCGGCATATAAAACACAAGATAGAGCAATATAACGCCCGCGCGGTTTCCGAGTCCCATCTGGGCCGTCTGTTTGACAAGCGGCATCATAAGAATGGAAAACGGAACAAACATACCGCTGACAATATAAAGATAGATAAAACGAAAACTCTTTTTGTGCGCCATACCGCGCCCGATCACATATCCGGCAATGGAATGAATCAGAATCGCCAGCACAATCGTCGCAAGCGTGATCAGAAGGCTGTTACCGAGAGAACGCCAGAAGTCAGTTACCTCCATCGCCTGTCTGAAATTTTCAAAACTCCATTTCTGCGGAAAAGCAAGCGCGCCTGCGACGTCGTTCGTCATCTCGCTCGGCTGTTTAAACGCAATAATAAATGCCATATACAGCGGGAAAAATACAGTCAGCGTCCCTAGGATCAGGACAATCGTAAGCACCCAGTTTGTTTTCTTTTTGTCTTCCATCATAACTGCTCCTCCTTCTTATTCATAATCGTCATCTGTCCGACTGAAATCAAAACAATCACAAGGAAGAAGATGACTGCATTTGCACTCTGGAACCCGAACTGTCCGCCGTCCATACCGTTTCGGTAGATCAGATAGGAAATGGATTCCGTGCTCTGTGCAGGCCCTCCTTTTGTCAGAGACATAATCTGGTCAAATACCATCAGAAAGTTTTTCGTGCTAAGTACCAGGTTGATCGTGACAAACGGCAGCACAAGCGGAAATGTAATGCTCCAGAATTCTTTCCATTTGCTGGCTCCGTCCAGCATACTTGCCTCGTATACTTCCTGCGGAACAGTCTGCAGTCCGGAGATGTAGATAATCGTATTCATTGCAACTGCCTGCCATACGCCTACAATCAGCACGCCGACCCATGCATATGTCTCGCTTGCCAGAATACTGTTCTCCAGAAAACCGATATGAAACGTCGTACCGACTGCCGGGAGAATATAAGTAAAAATAAAGCTGAATATATAGCCTATGACAAGACCGCCCAAAATATTCGGCACAAAATAAATCCCGCGCAGCGCGCTTTTAAACCGGATCCTGCTGTTTAACCCAAGCGCCATCACAAGACTTAACACATTGACCAACACGGTTCCTGTAATCGCATATTTGAATGTAAACAGATAACTTTTTCCGACCCTTGCATCGGTAAACAAATCAAGGTAATTCCGCAGTCCGACAAAATCATAGCTGCCATACCCCCTGTAATTCGTAAAACTGTAGATCACACCTTTGATCATCGGCAGTGTGTTAAATGCAAAAAATAAAACCAGTACCGGAACGATCACTGCCCAAAATGTTTTATCGCGGTTTGACATTTTATGTTTCATCTGGTTCCCTCCATTTCTTTCTGATACTGCTGCACTTTTCGGATCAGATCCCTGTTATAGCGTTTCCAGTCCTTATCAAATCGCATCAAAAACGTGTCAACCGAATCTTCACCCTGGTCGAGCAAAAATGTCTGGATCATCGCATCGACGCTCATCTCGCTCGGATAATGGTGATCCTGGAAATCAGCCATTCTTCCGCTCTCGATATATTCCCGCATCCCCTCTAATTCCGCAGGAATCTCAAACTCCCCTTCTTTGCAGGCAATACCGCCCTGGTGGTCTAAGTAAATCTGCACTGTTTCATCCTGATACAAAAAACGCAAAACCTCGTAGACAGCATCTTTTTTCTCCGTGTTTTTCAGAACGCTGAAATGAAGGTCAATGCCGGAATTTAACACATTATCTTCTTTCGCCTGATTTGCCGGAAATGCAAACGAGTCTATCTGCATATCAGGATTTACCGATTTGATCTGCGGAATTGCATAGCTTCCGATTGGATACATCGCCGCCTGGCCTCTTGCAAAGGCGGTACAGGCATCATTATAACTGTATGCATATGGGTTCGGTTCCGCATAATCCAAAAGCTGCCGGATCTTTTCTGCCGTCTCACGGTATGCTTCCTGAAACGTTGTCTCTCCCAGATTTACCTGATTGCAGGTATCCGAGTCGGCCAGCCCGACTGCAAGCGCGTTCCAGGGCGCCAGACAGGTCCAGGTATCCTTAAATCCAAAATATACCGGTAAAATGCCTTCTGATTCAATCTGCGCGCACAGCTGTGTAAATTCATCCCAGGTATCCGGAACTTCCCAGCCGTGTTCCTCAAACATCTCCCTGTTATAGAGTATTCCGGCCGCATTGGCTGCATAAGGCAGCGCATAAACGCCTTCTTTTGGAACAAGCTCCAGCTCTTTTTCCATATCAAGATACGCCTGTTTTACCATTCCGACTTCCGCGAGATCCGAGATATCCAAAAACAAATCGGCATCCAGAAAATTGGAATAATTGATATCCCCTCCGATCGCCACAATATCGGGATAATCCTCCCGGATAAACCTCGTTTTCAAAATGGTCATTGCTTCGTTCGGCGAATCCACTTTAAGCCTGATCTTATCATGCGTCTCATTAAACGCCGCTGCAATCTCCTCGAACGCGTCTACCGCTTCCGGCTTATAGGATACCAGCTCCACTTCTATCCTGCCGTCGGTATTTTCCTGTCCGCATCCTGTCAGGCTGACCGCTCCAATCCCGCCGATTAACAGCAGCGCCAACTTTTTCGCCGTCTTTCTTTCTGACATAACCCTCTCTCCTCTCTGTCCTTATTTTGTCTCTGTTTTTTGATAGACACATTGTAACATACCAATATGCTATCAATAAATACCATGTTTTTTCATTTTTTATACCAAAATACGTTATTTTGTGTTATACTATTGTATGAGGACGCATTTTGGTATATTACAGGAAAAGGAGGCGTTATGGCAAATACTTTTTTCCATATCTTCCCGAATGAAAATTTTATTGATCTTTGCATGTATCAGCACGGTTATGAGCAATGCACGCCCGGACACTCTTTCGGTCCGATCGCCAGAAATCATTACCTGTTCCACTATGTGATATCAGGTACCGGAACTCTGATGGCGGATAACGCCAGAGGAGAAACGATCACTTATTCTGTCAAAAGCAGGCAGGGCTTTCTGATCTTCCCCGGACAGATCACAACCTATTTTGCCGACAAAAGTCTTCCCTGGGAATATATCTGGATTGAGTTTGACGGACTCCGTGTAAAAGAAGCTCTCAGTTTAACAGACCTCTCTTTAGACTCGCCGGTCTACAAAGCGACAGACAAAGATTTTCGCGAACAGATGATACAGGAGATGCTCTACATTGTACATCACGCAGACGAACCGCCGTTCCACCAGATCGGGCATCTGTACCTGTTTTTTGATTTTCTGATCCGCTCGTCCAAATCAGTCAAACTTGTGCCGAGCAGTAAAATGAGCGATTATTATATCAAAGAAGCGATCAACTATATCGAACAGAATTTTCAGAATAATATTACAATCGAAGATATTGCAGAAGTCTGCGGAATCAACCGCAGCTATTTCGGAAAAATTTTTAAGCGTTCCGTCGGACGCGCGCCGCAGGAATTTTTAATGAACTACAGAATGGTCAAGGCAGCCGAATTATTAAAGCTGACCTCCCTCTCCGTCGCAGAAATAGGTTCTGCGGTCGGATATGAAAATCAGCTTCATTTTTCGCGCGCATTTAAAACAATCTACGGCGTCTCCCCGCGCGAATGGAGAAATACGCACAAATCATAAAAGAGATCTCTCCTCTTTCGGCAGACATGCCTCCAGATGCTTTACCCCGCCATCCTCGGGCGTATCGTAATCGTACTGGTTGTAATAATTATAGTAGTCATATGGGAAATTTTTGTAGTTATTATAAGTACTGTCATAGGAACTGAAACCGATAATAAAATAAAAAATAATACTGAATACGATAGATACGCCTGCCGTGACAATACCGGTAATGGCCAGCGCCTTTTCCCTGCTCTTTGTCAGTTGAATCACCCCGAAGACAACTGCAAGTATCGCGGTAATCCAGTTCATACAGGTACAGAACAGCAGCAGGGATACAATCCCAAGTACAAGAGATGCAATACCGAATCCCTGATTATTGTCTTTTTGTTTCTGCGACTGATAAGAATACTGCTGGCTGCCGTATGTCTGCCCGTTCTGCCCGTTTCCGCAGCCAGCCCCATACCCGCCGTTCCCGTAGCCGCCTGCGTTTCCATAGCCCGGCACTCCTGCTCCATAGCCGCCCATATTTCCATTGTCGGTTCCGTTCCCGGCATTTCCGTAGCTGTTCCCGTAATTATTTCCATAGCTGCCGGCAGTATTTCCGTAACCATTTCCATTGTTGGTCCCGTTTCCGTAGCCGCCTGCGTTCCCGTAGCCCGGCACTCCTGCTCCATAGCCGCCCATATTTCCATTGTTGGTTCCGTTCCCGGCATTTCCGTAACTGTTTCCATTGCCGGCTCCATAATTTCCTCCGCCGGTTCCATAACTGTTTGCATCGTTGTTCCCGTAACTGTTTCCGCTGCCGGCTCCGTTCCCGGCATTTCCGTAACTGTTTCCATTGCCGGCTGCACCGCCTCCAAAGGCGCCTGCGTTCCCGTATTGATTCCCATAACTGCCGGCTGTATTTCCGTAGCCGTTCCCACTTCCTGTATTGTTTCCAGGAGCGGCTGTCCGTGTCTGCGCTGCCGCGCTCCCGTTTCTTTCCGTTTCCTTATCCAGTGAAACGGATGACGCATTTTGCTCATTTTTTGTCATATTTTCCTGTTCTTCCATAACTCGTATCATACTCTCCATTTCTGCCGTATCGGCAATCCTGTCTTACTTTTCGTTTTCTCCCGGGGGATGCGCATTGATATACGCTTCCAGAATTTCCGCCGCATCTCCAATCAGCTGCTTGCACGGCCTTTTCTTATAATATTCCGCCGTGCGCTCCGAAGGAATCGGAGATTCGCGCTGCACCGACAATCCAAGCAGTGTCCGGCAGACAATCGACCCGTTTTTTTCCTCAAATTTTTTCGCCAGTTCCTGTATCCTTGCATAGTGCTGCGCTTTCTCTTCTCTGGCGCCCGGCCTGGAATATCCGTACAACAGGCCTGCTACAAGAAACATACCGCTGACAGAACCGCAAACTTCACGAAGCCGCCCCATTCCGCCGCCAAACGAAGAACTGACTTCGGCCGCCGTTTTCTCGTCCAGTTCATACAGATCGGCAAATGCTAAAACAACCGACTGCGCACAATTATATCCCTGTTCAAATAATCCCATTGCTTTTTCTCTTCTCATCAGTTAAACCCTACGATCTTCTGTGAAATTTTATAGGCGGCGACCGAAATCTTTCTGCCGCCCCGGCCCGGCAGATTCATGGTATTGCCCATGATACCGGCGCGCAGATGGTGAAACAGACGTATATCTTTTTCTTTGATATATTTCCACAATTCACGCTTCTTTTCCAGATTCTCACTCGTGCCGGAACGTATCAGCATGATTGTTGAAATAACCGTGATAATCTCCAGATAATTAAACATATAACGCCTGAGCTTTCTGTTTTGAATTTTCCAGAGATCAAATTCGTCTATCATAATCTTATTGACACGAATCTGCTGGTCAATTCGTCCGATCATAACGCTCTCATTGACAGACTGGTCTTCGCGTCCAATATAATACCGGTAAAAATCCACATCCATGTAGTACATATTGCGCACACTTGGCAGCGGTTTGTACACGTAGATATTATCCACATAAAACGTATGCTTCGGAAGCACAAGCCCGCATTCTGTCAGCAGCTTTGTGCGATAAATAACAGAATGCATCAGGATATACTGCCCTTTGCGAAAATGTCCCGCATCAGACCAGGTAAACATTTTATTCTTCGGCAGAGAAGAATAGTGCATCACTTTTTTCCTTTTTGCTCCCTCTTTCTCGTAGACATAATTGGAGATCATAAGGTCAAGCACCTGCTCCCCGCCAGCAAGCTCCCGCAGTTTATCCAAAATCTTAAGATAGGCGTCGGGGTCAACCCAGTCGTCGCTGTCCACCACTTTAAAAAACAGTCCGCCCGCATTTTTAATTCCTGTATTGACCGCCTCCCCGTGGCCGCCATTCTCCTGATGGATCGCCCGCACAATCGTGGGATAGCGCTTCTCGTACGAGTCGGCAATTTCGGGAGTAGAATCCTTAGAGCCGTCATCCACAATCAGAATCTCGACTTCTTCTTTTCCCGGCAAAAGCGACTCAACACATTTTTCCAGGTAATCCTGTGAATTGTAACATGGTATTGCAATTGTCAGTAATTTCATAAAATCCTCATTTCCTGCTGTTTTAGATCTGTTCCGCCAGTTCCAGCGCTTTCTTCGCCATAATATCAATATTATAGTATTTGTATTCCGCAAGGCGCCCAAGCAGATGAAATTTATGATTTCCCGAAACAAGCGCCTTATATTTCTGATACAGCGCCTCATTCTCTTTGTCTAAAATCGCATAATACGGAATCTCTCCCGCCGCCCCGGTATAGGAAAACGGATATTCTTTCACGATCGTCGTACCCTGCGCATCTTTCTGACCTGTCAGAAATTTAAATTCCGTAATCCGTGTAAATTCTTCACTGACCGTATAATTTACGACACTGTGTCCCTGGTAGGAATCCTTATCATAGTGTTCAAACTGAAAATCCAAAGAGCGATACGGAAGCCTGCCGTATCTGCAGTCAAACAACTCATCCAGCGCCCCGGTGTAAATCACATCGCCATGATATGGCTCGCCCTTATATAAGATACGAAGCTCTTCTCCCTCCTCCATCGTAAGCAGATCCTTACAGTCCGTATGCAGACAGACCGTAATATTCTCGTGGTCCAGCATACGCGCAAACATCGGCGTAAATCCGTTTTTTGGAACTCCCTGGTATTTATCTGCGAAATAGCGGTTATCACGGGAAATAATCACGGGAACGCGCCCTGTCACTTCCGGACTGATCTCCTCCGGTTTTTGTCCCCACTGCTTCATTGTATACCGCAAAAACACATTTTCATAGACATACCGGGCGATCTCGCGAATATCGTTATCCTCGCTTTCGCGCAGCTTCATAATCGGAACCCTGCTGCCCTCCCCATACGTTTCGATCAGCTTTTTTTCAAGTCGATCTGCTTTCTCTTTTTCGTATACCATATGAAGCGTATTTAAGTTAAACGGAACAGGAATCAGGCTGTCGTTTACTTTTGCAACAACCTCATGCCCAAACAGATACCATTCCGTAAAGCGAGAGAAAAATGCAAACACTTCTTCCATGCCGGTGTGAAAGATATGCGGGCCGTAATTGTGAATCAGAACGCCAAATTCATCCGGCTCGTCATAACAGTTGCCGCCGATATGATCCCGACGCTCGATCACAAGCACTTTTTTGCGCTTTTCCTCCGCAAGCTTCCTGGCACAGACTGCTCCTGCAACGCCCGCACCCACTATGATGCAATCGTACATGCCGATTCTCCTTCCTTTTGTAAAGAAATACCTGTTTTTTATTATACACTTCTTTTTTTCGATTATCTACTTAATTTTTCATAAATTATCATATTTAAAATATTTTGCATAAGCCGCAAACGCAGAGGGAACCGCGTAACGCTCCTTTGCCTCCTCTGCTTCCACAAAGAGCAGATTTTTCGCGCCGTCCCCGTTCTCCCCCGAGAACCCTTTCTCTTCAATGCGCACAACAAAACCGCTCATGTGCCACTCGATATGCGAAAAGATATGTTTTGCCTCAGACAGCGGCTTTATATGAAGAGGAACCAGATTTTTTTCCTTAATCCAGGCGAGCGCCTGATCGGCGTTTAACTTTCCCTCTGTATTCGGAAGCTCATACATTCCTGCCAGAAGTCCCTTTTTTGGGCGTCTGCAAAGCGCCACTTTACTCCCCTCCCGAATCACAAACACGGTTCTCTGTTCAATCTTTCTTGCTTTGGCTTTGCTTTTTACCGGAAATGCATCCGTTTTGTCTTTCGCCTTTGCCATACAGGCATTTTGCCAGGGGCACTCCCCGCACAATGGTTCCCCGTTTGGCAGACAGACAATCGCTCCCAGTTCCATCCATGCCTGGTTGATGCTTCCGGGCATATTCCCGAACGGCAGCGCGCACGCTTTCTGTCCCGCGCCCGGCGAACCGGCCTCTTTCGCTGTCAATTTCTCCCGCATACGTTTTTTTAATTCACCGGAAGCCGTGATCTGTTCCAAAAGCGCACGAAGCATATTTTCCACTCGCAGACGAAACGACTGCTTCATAATATCAGTGTCATCGGCTGCGACACGCGTCAGGACGCGCAGCACATTTCCATCGACTGCCGGCGCCGGCAGGCCGTATGCAATGGAAGCGACTGCTCCCGCCGTATAATGCCCGATGCCCTTTAATTTTAAAAGCGCGTCGTAATCCGCCGGCAGAACGCCGCCATGACGTTCCATCATCTCTTTGGCTGCAATTTGCATATTGCGCACCCTGTTGTAGTAGCCAAGCCCCTCCCACAGTTTTAAAAGTCTCTCCTCCGGGCATTCCGCAAGCGCTTTCACATCGGGAAGCTCTTTGATAAAACGGGCAAAATACGGCTTAACCGCTTCTACGCGCGTCTGCTGGAGCATAATCTCGGACACCCATACACGGTACGGCGTCGGTTCGCTGCGCCATGGCAGGATGCGCGCATGTGTAAAAAACCAGTCCAGCAGCGGCTCTATATATGTCTCCAGTTGAATTTCATTCAGCATCGGTTCCCTCAATCCTTTTTGTCTGAAAAAAGCCCGCTGCCCACGGTATTTGTCGCCGGAGCAGCAGGCTCGTTTCTCTGTTATTTTACTCTGACTTTTTTTGTTTTAAAACTGCTGGTATAAGTTTCTTTTTTGTATGTTTTGTATGCTTTCACGGTAAAATAATACATTGTACCGGATTTCAGTTTTGTCTTTGTATAACTGGTTCCCTTAGTATTTTTTAACTTTTTCCAGTTTCCGTTTACTTTCGTTTTATAATATACCGTATAACCTGTGGCGCCTTTCACTTTTTTCCAGCTGAGGACAACCTTCTTCTTTCCGGCTTTCACACTGAAGCTCACAGCATTCGGAGCAGTCGCCGTATACAGGGAAGTATAGGCTTTGCTGCTTACCTGTTTTTGGTCCGCGCCGTCTGCATATGCCTTAACTGCAAACCGATAAGCAGTGGCCGGCGTCAGGCCTTTTACTCTGTAAGAAAGAATATTTCCTTTCAGCGCCGCTTTTTTGTCCCAAGTTTTTTTGGAAGTATTGTACTGGAATACCAGATATCCGTCCGCATCAGATACGGATTTCCAGGACAGTTTCACGCTTTTTGCCTCGGAAACAGCCTTTAATCCGGTCACATTGGAAAGCTCTGTAACCGGCGTTTGCGGCGGCGGCAGTGTCGTATCTCCTGTCGGCGGCTGGTCGAGGCTTGCAAATTTTAATATTTCCTGCCTGATCTCCTCCGCTGTCTTCGGGCCAAGCGTAATATTTCTTATCTTATTATTCGGATCAATCAGTACCATATAGGGGAACGTTCCTCCCGTGTAATGGTAAAGATTCAGATAGCTCATTGCAAAAGTAAAATTGAGCATATCCTGATCATGACAGAACAAAATCCCGCTTCCCGCAAATTCCTGTGCAAATGCTTTTGTCTCCTCTTGCGAAGCGCCGTACACATCTGCGAAGATCACGCGTACATCGGAACGGCCGATTAACGTGCTGCCGCTCAATTCCCTTAAAGTCGCTTTTGTAAGACCACATGTCGTATACCCAAACAGCAGCACGGTTGTCTGATTCGGATTGGCCTTTGTAGAAACAACGGCGCCGTCTGCCGTGTGCAGCCCATACGCGAAATTCTCAATGCCCTCGCCGGGATCTGCCGGCGTGTCGCCGCCATCCACATCGATCGGCTGAAATTTTTTGATCTCTGTTAAAATTTCGTCGGCTGTCTTCGTGCCAGACATTAAATTTCGCACCTTATTGTACGGGTCAATCAGTACGATCATCGGATACTTGCCGCCGGACATTCCATAGAGCTGGCTGTATCCTACCATGGCCATAAAATTGTCCTCCGATTCGGAGTAACAGAACGTCATTTCCGGGCACGCATACCCCTGCTCGTAGGCAATTACTTCCTCTTTCGTATGAAACTCGGTTTCCACAAAAACCACCCGGATATCGGCGCGCTTTACCCATGCGCAGGAAGAAAGACTGTTCAGCGTCGTCCTGGTATAGCTGCATTTTGTATGGCCAAATACGAGAACCGTAGTCTGACCCGGATTTGCTTTCGAGGAAACCGCTTCGTCGCCTGTGGAAGTAAAGGTGTATGTCAGATTATCCTTACTCTCCGGCGCCGTATCCTCCGCCCGCACTTTCTTTCCCGACGCGAAAACCGCAAACAGCGGTAAAAACAGCAGCATGAAAAATGCAAACACGCGCAGTCTGCATTTTCCGGTAAAAAATTTTTCTGTCATCTCCATCCCCCTTTTTGTTTTATTTAGAATTTTTTATCTGTCAATATGATAACATACTTAAAATCGTTGCACAACCAGATATTGACAAAACCGCCCATTTAGGGTATTCTTCTAATAGTTGTATTGTTAAATTTTTATCAAACGATCAAGGAGGTCCATAAGAAACCCATGAGTGAATTTAATAATTTAAAACTGGAAGTTGCCGATGAGACAGCTGTCCTTACGATCACAAGACCTGCCGCTTTAAACGCCTTAAACAGCGAGACACTGGACGAGCTTAACGCTGCGTTATCCGAGATTGAAGCGCGCGATGATGTAAAGGTAGTGATCTTAACCGGCGGCCCTGACAAAAAAGGAAACGAATTTAAATCATTCGTAGCAGGCGCCGACATTGCGGAAATGGTTAATTTTACGGCGGCAGAAGCGAGAGCTTTCGGCATGAAAGCAAGCGTTCCGTTTTTTAAATTAATGAATATGCGTCAGGTAACAATCGCTGCAGTCAACGGCTTTGCCCTTGGCGGCGGATGTGAAATCTCCATGGCATGCGATATCCGTATTGCATCGGACAATGCATCTTTCGCACAGCCGGAATGCGGTCTTGGCATTATCCCAGGCTTTGGCGGCACACAGAGACTCGCGCGCCTGGTCGGCATGGGACGTGCAAAAGAGCTGATCTTTACCTGCGACAACATTGACGCAAACGAAGCATACCGCATCGGTCTTGTCAATAAAGTCGTTGCCAAAGAAGAACTGATGCCGACTGCAAAAGCTATGGCAGCAAAGATTATCTCCAAAGGAAGTTATGCCGTATCGATCGCAAAGGCTGCGATCAACAACGGCTACGATATGGATATTAAAAATGCAGTTGAAATGGAAGCCAACCTGTTTGGCATTACCTGTTCCACAAACGACAAAAAAGAAGGCATGGGCGCATTTTTAGAGAAGAGAAAGGCAAACATGACAGACTTTTAATAGGTCCACAATACATACACGGGGATGTTCCACACGGAGCATCCTCTTTTACACTACAGAAGGAGGGTTCTCATGTTCGATAAAATGATCGGATTCATCGGCGCAGGCAATATGGGCAGCGCAATGATCGGCGGGATACTCGCCTCTTCTTTCGCTTCGACCGGGCAGATTATCGCAAGCGCCTCTTCCGCCTCGACTCTGGAAAAAATAAAGAACAGATTTGCCATTGAGACAACACTTTCCAACGAGACAGTCGCCAGAAGAAGCGATATCCTGTTTTTAGCTGTCAAACCGAATAAATTTGACGAAGTCATCCCCATGATCTGCGACTGCATCAAAAACCAGTGCGTCATTGTCTCCATTGCAGCCGGTAAAACGATTTCTGCGATTGAACAGTTATTCGGGAAAAAAATCAAACTGATCCGGGCCATGCCAAACACGCCTGCGCTTGTCGGCGAAGCAATGAGCGCGCTCTGCAGTAATGCAAATGTTACTGCCGGGGAACTGAAGCAGGTAAAAACGATCTTCGAATGCTTCGGAAAATGCGAATATGTGCCGGAATCCTTATTTGATGCCGTAATCGGCGTCTCCGGGTCATCCCCCGCCTATGTCTTTCTAATGATAGAAGCAATGGCGGACGCCGCTGTCGCAGACGGTATGCCGCGCGGATTTGCATACAAATTTGCGGCACAGGCCGTCCTTGGCGCTGCTAAAATGGTTCTGGCAACCGGCGAACATCCCGGCATGCTAAAAGACGCTGTCTGCTCTCCGGCCGGCACTACAATCGAAGCCGTTGCCGCCCTGGAAAAGAGCGGTTTTCGCAGCGCCGTCATACAGGCACAGCGTGCCTGTTCGGCAAAGTCACGTGAAATGAACAGAATGCAGTAAAACAGGCAGTTTTGACTTCAGGGAACAACGGGCGGCATTTTTTTACCGTCCTTTTAATCCAAATATAAAAAAAGGAGGCTTACCTTTATGTGGGCTTACGAAAGTGTTTTTTATCAGATCTATCCGCTTGGCTATTGCGGCGCGCCGTTTGAGAATGACGGGAATCCGGAACATCGCATCTTAAAAGTCAATGACTGGATCCCTCATATCAAAAAATTAGGGGCGAACGCCATCTACTTTTCCCCGGTTTTTGAATCCGATACGCATGGATACAATACAAGGGATTACCGTAAAATCGATACCAGGCTTGGAACAAACGAAGATTTTGCAGACGTATGCAAAAATCTGCACGCAGAAAATATCCATGTCGTGCTGGACGGCGTCTTTAATCATGTGGGACGCGGTTTCTGGGCATTTGAAGACGTCCTGAAAAACCGGCATGAATCGCGCTACAAAGACTGGTTCTTCATTAATTTTAACGGCAATTCCAATTACAATGACGGCCTCTGGTATGAAGGATGGGAAGGCAATTACGATCTGGTAAAATTAAACCTGCGCAACGAGGAAGTAATCCAGCATATTTTCGAATGCATCAAAGGATGGATAGAAGAATTTGATATCGACGGTCTCCGCCTTGATGTCGCCTACTGTCTTGACCATGATTTTATCCGCAGACTGCGAAACTGCTGCGACAGCCTGAAAAAGGATTTTTTCCTTGTCGGAGAGACTCTGCACGGCGACTATAACCAGCTGATGAACGATGCCATGCTGCACTCCGTGACAAACTACGAATGCTACAAAGGACTTCACTCCAGCTTTAACTCCATGAATATGTTTGAGATCAACCACTCGCTTCTGCGCCAGTTCGGACCGGACAACTGGACGCTTTACAAAGGCAGACATCTGCTCTCCTTTGTAGACAACCATGATGTCACGCGTATTGCAAGCCTGCTTACAAAGGAAGAGCATCTGCCGCTGATCTACGGTCTGATGTTCGGTATGCCGGGAATCCCCTGCGTCTACTACGGCAGCGAATGGGGTACAAAAGCGCGCAAGGAGGAAGGCGACCCCGCGCTGCGCGCATGTTTTGAAGAACCGGAATGGAACGACCTGACCGACTTCATCTCCAGACTCTCGGAGATCAAAAAAGCTTCCCATACGCTTAACTACGGATCTTTCCGCTCGATCCTGCTGACAAATAAGCAGTGCATTTTCGAACGCAGGACAGACACGGAGCGGGTACTTGTGGCAATCAATGCGGACGATCAGGAGTTCGACGCTCATTTCGATGCCGGATGCGGCCTTGCCGACGAGCTGATTACCGGTACAAAACATGATTTTGGCGGCGGCAGCAAACTTGCCCCCTACTCTGTCGCTTACTGGAAAATGGAACACTAGATTTAAAAAGAAGACGCATCCGAAAGAAATCGGATGTGTCTTCTTTTTTGCTGAAATAAGACCGCGCCAAACAGTCGAATTGGATTACGGTTAATTTTTCTTGCCCAGTGTCACGGTGATCACCTGCTCCGTATATTCTCCGCCGATCGCCCTCTGCAGCGTCACGTCAACCGTTTCTCCGGCCTTGTAGTATTCGATTGTGGAGGCAAGCTCTTCCATTGTGCTGACTTTTCTTCCGTCAAAATTCGTAATGATATCGCCTTTCTGGATTCCTGCCTGCTCCGCACTGGAACCTGCCGTCACCTGCGCCACATAGACGCCGACCGGCATCTGGTACGAAGAAGAAACGTCGTTTGTTACATCCACACCTGCAACTCCAAGGTATGCGCTGTCAGACGCATCGACTTTTTCCTTTGTGATCAGATCCTCAATAATCGGAATTGCGGTGCTGATCGGTATCGCATAGCCGATACCCTCAACCGATGTATCGGAATATTTGACCGAATTGATCCCGATTACCTCTCCTGCCGCATTTAACAGCGCGCCGCCGCTGTTTCCAGGATTAATCGCAGCGTCTGTCTGAATCAGCTCCGCGGTATAGCTGGTAGAGCTTGACTGATCCGATACCGATACTTCCCTGTTTAATGCGCTGATACAGCCTGTTGTCACGGACTGTCCATACCCCAGCGCGTTTCCGATTGCGATTGCCGCCTGACCTTCGCGCAGGTCCTCCGAACTTCCGAGCGTCGCGACTTTGATTGCACTTAATGTATTGCTCTCGATACTGTCACATCTCACCTTTATCACCGCAAGATCGGTGGACGGATCCGTTCCCTTGATCTCGGCGCTCACCGTAGACGAATCATCAAACGTAACCGTCAGGCTGACCGCGCCCTCTACGACATGGTTATTTGTGGCAATATAAAGATATTCGTCATTCTGTCCTACAATAATACCGGATCCGCAGCTTGTGCTCTCATACTGCTGCGGCATCCCGCCCCAGAAACTCTGGTACTCTGTCCTGCTTACATTCGTGATTGCTACAATAGACGGCCTGACAGAATCTACAATATCAGACACATCCGTTGCCACATATTTGGAAGAAACCGGCGTCGCATCAACTTTCTGATCTGATTTGGAAAGAACGTCTCCCTGCGCGTCTGCATCCGCAGCCTGCGGCTGCGTGTTTGTCTCACCGGTCAGCTGCCTGCCTGCAAAGTGCACTCCCTCGAAAACCGTGCCGGATACCGCGCCAAACACAAGTGCAAGCGCTGCGCATTTTGCAAGCTTTGTGCCAAAACCGGCAGGTTTCTTCTCCCGTTTTTTCTTCTCCTTTTTGGGTTTTCCCTGCACTCCCGGCTGACTTTGCTGCTGCGGCTGTGTGCCGCCGATATTCTGGTAGTTCATATTTCCCTGATATGCATTGCTCTGATAATAATTGCCGGAACCGTAAGACGTGTTCTGACTTCCCGCTCCATAGCCTGCCTGGCTCTGTACTCCCGCTCCGTAAACGCCGCCGGATCCCGCTGCGCCATAGCCCTGGCTTTCTGTTCCGTAAGATGCGCTCTGGCCGGCCATGCCGGTATTCTGGTTTCCTGTTCCGTAAGATGCGCCCGCTGCAGCTGTGCCGGAACTCTGTGCCGCCGCGTATGCCGCACTCTGATCAGATGACTGCACATTTCGGTTTTCTGTGCCATAAGACGAAGTTTGCGCGTCTTCTGTGCCGCCCAGACTGTTATAACCCGCATAATAGGAATTGCTGCCGACCGTCTCTTCTTTTCTGGTTTCCGACTGATTTTGACTGTAAGAATAAGAATTATCGTTATTGTTCGTGTTATTTTCCATAAAATCCGCTCCCTTTCTGTGCTTGTTTTCTTTTGATAGTAATGAGTCTAGCCTATATTTGTGTTTTAACTGTGAAAGAATCATTATAAAATCATGTTTTTCATTTGTCTTTTTTGTGTTTTTTAAAAATTATGATAGATAACAGGTATCTGTAATACAAAATTACAGGCCCCAAGCGCGCACATCACAACATAAAGCAAATCAGCAAGTTTTTTGCTTTTAAGCCGCATGGAAAGAGTAAGTATTAAAAACAGAAAAAGAAGATCCGTCAGATAATACACTCTCGCTCCCGATGCAAAGATTGTCGGAGAAAAATACATAATCGCAAGCGACGCGATACCTGCCAGATATACAAGCAGAATATCAGGTGAAAATCCGGCCGCTTTCCACAGATACACAAAAGTAAATACAAGCGCAACGCTCCACCAGATCAGCGCAAACCAGTTTTGTGCCGTAAGATCCACAGCCTCCGGAACTTTTTGCAGACATACCGTAATATCAGAAATCGAAAGTCCTGCGTCCGAAAAAAAGGAAACGCCTGCAAATCCGAGCAGTCCGGCCGCCGTAAAAATTCCTCCGGCAGCCATCCAGGCAGGATGCGCTTTTTTTTCATAGAGCAGCGCCATTCCGGCAATCCAGATCAAACATAAGAACAGGCAGTTCTCATTTGCAAATGAGGAAACCAGCCATAAAACAACCATAAACAGATGTTCTCTGACGGACAGCGACGAAAACTGCGGCATCCATGTGAGCGTCTCGCTCGACACTCTCAACTCATTTCCCGGCGCCAGAAACAGGATTGTAAACGCAATACCAATACAAAGTAACTGTACCAGAAAAAAAACAGGCGCTTTCCTCTTTTTCAGGACAAGATATCCGACTCCAATCGCTTCCAGTGTAAGCAGCACTGCCCCCATCTGTTCAATTGACATGGCAGCGATTACACTGAGCAGCAGAACCGGCGCCAGCTGCCAAAACGATAAATTCTGTCTTTTTTCATTATAAATATAGTCCGCGATCGGGATAAGCGCATAAATACCACAGGTGAAAGTCCAGGTATAAAAAACAGATCCGTTGACCCAGATTGCGGCATATCCGACTGTCATCACATCCATCAGAAAATACCCGGCAATTGCCGCAACAGCAGAACCGGCGCTGTAATCCGGAATCTTTGCAGTTATCTTTGCCAAATGCACAATCCCGATCGGAAGAAGCACAAGCATACATGCATTCATCACACGCCAAAACCAGATCCCGCAGTGAAACGTGATATACACAAGCGCTTCCGCTGCCATTCTCCCGACCCATGTGTCGTAGCGCCAGGACAGATATTCCGTAAAACTCATCCGATGTGTAAATTCATAAAAAAAAGCATCATCCCCGTCGGAGTACCCGATCTGACACAGGATAAGAAATACTCCCACAAACAAACATGCCCATATGATAAACTTTATCTTTTTTCTTTCCAAGCAGCCCTCCCGAAATCTTATAACTGTTTCCATCTCTTTATCCAGTAATCTCTGCTCGCAGTACATCTTAGAATCTGCTTTCTGCTCAATCGCTCATAATGTTTTCCAAGAAAATACCCCATGTATTTCGCGGCGCACTGCGCGCAAAGCGAAAATACAAGCCAGGGCTTTCGGATCGAACACAGATAGAATACCGCGCCTTTTAAAAGCTTTATGCCCTCCGCCTCAGAACTGACATGGGAAAATATTTCCGGATGCTGCTTCTGTGAAACCGCCAGGTCAAAATTTCGTAAAAACTGCTGCTTCAGCGAATAATTATGCGAATGAACCACTCTGGCATCAGCCGCGTAGGCGACATAATATCCGGCGTCAACCGCCTTTGCCGCATAAAACATATCTTCATTAAAAATAACCGGTTCCTCAAACCCGCCCAGCTTTGTAAAGATATCTTTCCGATATGCAGCGCAGACATCCGAGCAGAAATATGTTTTAATCCCAAGCCCCGCCAGATCTTCTTTTCCCTTGATCCGACTTTTGTCCGGATAGTTAAATTTACGCGTATAGCGTTCCACGATTCTGCAATTTTCTCTCGGAAGCTGTCTGGCGTAAGCGACAGCGACAGTCTTTTTGTTTTTTTGCTCAAAGCGCAGCGCATCGGTCAGACGTTCTACCAGATAACGGTCCGCCGCGACTGCATCCTGCGTCATAAAAATCACAATATCTGCGTCCGAAAGACCTGCGCCAAAATTCCTTGTTCCGCCATGGTCAAACTCTTCCTTTCGAATCTGCGAAATATGAACCGGAAACGGCAGCGCGCAGATCGCCTCCGCAATCGGATATTTCTTTTGCGCTTCATCCCAGAGAGCCTGGTCTGTGTTAACCAGAAAAAGTCTGTGAATAAGAAAGGTCTGCTCCTGCAATCTTTGCAGAAGCAGACAAAATGTGTCGTCCGGCCGAAACGTCGGAATCACCATATCTACTTTCATCTGTAACCGTCCCCCTGACGGAATCCGGTATCGCTTATAATCTGCGTACTGTTTTTCTTCACCGCATCCGTCGGCTCATAATCCTCATCCGCATATAAAAATACATGCAGTTCCGTCACGTTGGACTCCAGGCTGCAGGGAACAACCACATCACCTTTTGAACCCAGTATCTTTGTATTTTTTTCAAACGGGAAACCTATCGTCTCACCCAGTTTATAGTCAAATATTTTCGTTGCCAGCGCAATCAGCTCCGTATTGGAAAAACTGGTCTTGATATCGCTGAATACCTGATCAATCAGGCTGTTTAACGTCATCAGATCAGAACTCTGCGCCTTGTTAATCATCGCCGTAAGCACGGTTCTCTGACGTTCGGTACGCTTATAGTCATTGCCGGCCGTCGCACGGATACGCGCGAACGCGGTCGCCTGCACACCGTCCATATTGTAAGTTCCGGCGCCCGGCAGGTACTGCGAATTTTTCTTTAACATTTTGTTAATCTCATCCATATAACCATACATCAGTATTGCTTCCTCATCTGTCACCGTCACTTCGACGCCGCCAAGCAGGTCGACGCACTCTGCGATTGCATTAAAATCTACGGTCACATAATCGGTGATATCCAGATCAAGGTTTTTGTTGAGCATATTAATCGCCTGCTCCGGCCCGCCTTTTGCATATGCATAATTACATTTGCGGAATGTGCTGTCCCCGGTATCCAGATAGGAATCGCGGTAAACGGAAACAAGTTTTACGTCGTGCGTATCGTTATTAATGCTGGCAATCATGATAACGTCGCTGTTCCCCTTGGAAAGGTTTCCGTTGGAACGATTGTCAAGTCCAAACAGCGCGATTGTCGTATAGCCTTCCATGATTTTTTTGGATGTCTCGGAAATGCCTTCATTGACTTCAATCTTTTCCGGCTCAAATGTAGGGTCTTTTTCGATTTTGTTTAATTTGAGGAGGAAAAATGCGGCGGCTGCCAAAATCAACAAAACCAGAATTTCTACAACAAGAATCACTATTTTTGTCTTACGTTTCTTTTTTTTGGATGACGCCCCCCTGTTTGCCTGCGCTCCGTTTTGTCCTGCTTTGCTCATGATAGTTTTCTCCTAATATGCATTTTTATTGATAAAACCTTTGAAAACGGTCAGAATGAGTATTTTAATGTCGAGTCCGATTGACCAGTTTTCTATATAATATAAGTCGTGGTCGATACGTTCCCGGATTGAGGTATCCCCCCGATATCCGTTGACCTGTGCCCATCCGGTCATACCGGGACGCACCTGGTGTTTTACCATATATCTGGGAATCTCCTCCCGGAATTTTTCCACATACTGCGGACGCTCCGGCCGCGGTCCCACCAGACTCATATTGCCTTTGAGTACATTAAACAGCTGCGGGAATTCATCCAGACTAACTTTTCGCAAAAAACGCCCCACTTTCGTGATACGCGGATCATTTGCGGTCGTCCATCCCTTTTGCTCTTCTTCTTCCGTCTGTACATACATGGTCCGAAACTTATACATCCAAAAGGGCTTATTGTGCAGCCCAACGCGCTCCTGTTTAAAGATCAGGGGCCCTCTTGAGGTCAGTTTGACTGCCAGCGCCGTAATCAGCATAACGGGTGAAAAGACAAGGATGCAAAGCAGCGAACCGACTATGTCCATCATCCGTTTCAACAGCATATTGAACGTATCGTTTAACGGCACATATCGTATGTTAATTACCGGCAGCCCCAGCAGATCTTCCGTATAAGGCTTTGTCGGAATGATATTACCGTAGTCCGGTATAAATTTCGTATGCACGCCGGATTTTTCACACTCGGCGACAATCTTTTCCAGCTTATAGTATTCTTCCAGACCAAGTGTAATCGCAATCTCGTCGAGCCGGTTCTGCGGCAGGATATATTTCAGATTGCCAATGCTCCCGATTACCTTGACCCCTTTGTAGGTAGTACCCCGCGCGATATGGTCGTCCAAAACGCCCCTCACATGGTATCCCCACTGCGGATTTGCATAAATCCGGTCTATATACTGCTCCGTGGCACGCGAATAGCCCACCAGAAGAAGATGCTTCAGATTATATCCGTTCCTGCGTATATGGCGTAAAATACGTCTGATAAACAGCCGAACCACTTCTTCGCTGAAAATATTTACGACATAAAAGTATAAAAACATCTCCCGCGAAAAATTCTGAAATTCTTCCGAATACGACTGCAGTGTATATAACACAGCAAACGACAGAAGCAGACCGACAGTATTTGCCATCACAATGTTGGAAAACTCAAGCCTGCGGCCCTGTACACGCTTTGGCGTATAGAGGTGAAACGCATAATACAGCAGGATATACCCCGGCACAAGAACGACCAGCGCCCACATATAAAACTCAAATGATAAAACGCCCTTTTCATGCTCCAGAATACCGCTTTCAAACTTCAGCCACCATGCAAACGCATAGGAAATGATAAGCACAAACGCATCTACGACAACATGCAGCCGGTTAAAGTGCTGCTGATTATCTTTGATCATAATGCCATCCTTTAGCGAAAACAGATATTTCTATTTATAATTTTACTATCCCCAAAATTTCACACTCTTAATAATACAATAATTTCCAACAAAGCACAACTCTTTTTTCTGAAAAAAATCGACCGAGATTCTTAATTTTTTATTTCATTTTTTCTATTTCCCCAGTAAAATGCGGAAACAATTTACAAAAAGCTCCATTTCTATCACGACATAATTTATGATATTCCGAGGCGAAACGACAGTCTTTCTGCAATGCTGCGCTCCTTTGAACCCGGCTGCAATTCCTTTTGCATATTCTTTTGCGAAACCTTTTCTGAAAAAAAACAGAAATTTAATAAAAATACCGGACAGAATAAAAGGCATATTCAACAGGAGCTGGAGAAACGGCATGTTTTTATAGATCACATAGACTGAATTGCGCGCCGCGAGAAAAACTTTTTTTTCATTGTACCGCGACCCGGTCGTGGCGCTGCCCACATGATATACGACTGCTTTCGGCTCGTATCGGCTGTACATGCCGTATATTCTGGCGCGATAACCAAGGTCAACATCTTCAAGATATGCAAAATGGTTCTCATCCATCAGGCCTGTCTGCCTTAACGCCTCCATCCGGTAGAGCACCGCTCCCCCGCAGCCGGAGAAAACGCTGCACGGCCGGTTAAATTTTTTTCTGTTTTTTCCTTTTCCGCGCGCAACGGCCCAGCCGAAGACGGTATAGAGATCTCCGGCATTATCTACTTTCGTCCTGTCGCGGTAATCAATCATACATGCGCTTACGGAAAAGAGACGCTTATGTCCTCTCGCCGATTTCAGAAGCGCTTCCACAAACGCCGGGTGTACTTCCGTATCATTGTTCAAAAGAATTGCATACGGCGTTTTTGTACGCTTCAACCCTGTATTTACAGCCCCGCAAAACCCGGTATTGCAGGACAGCGGCACAATCTCCATATCCAGAACAGCGGAGTTAAGCTGCGTGCTCCCGTCTGTGGAGCCGTTGTCGACCACCAGTAATTTAAAATCCGTACAGGTTTGCTTTTCGAGTGACCTGATACAATTTAAAAGCAGTTGTCTTCCATTGTAATTGGGAATAATAACTGTTACCTGCGCTGCCATTTTTCTCCTCTCCGGCCAGATCCAGATCTAACGGTTGTCTTTTATGGTGTAATTGTTGTATATATTGGATAAATTCGGATTATAGTACGGGTCGCCATATTTTAAAACAGAGATCCATCTGGTTCTCATATATTCAATCTCACGCTGAAAACGTTCTACTTTTTCGGGAGAATCTTCCGCCCCTCTTGATTTTGACTCATAATGAATGGCTAACACATCCGGATTGTAAACGACAAGATATCCAAGCTCCCTGACTTTCAGGCAGTAATCTACATCGTTAAACGCAACGGCAAGCGCTTCCGTAAGACCTCCAACCGCATGATAGACCTCGCTCTTTGTCATCAGTAACGCCGCTGTCACCGCACTGTAGTCCATCTGAAGCGACGCCTTGTGCAGATATCCGCCCTGTGTCATGGGCATTCCGACGAAAAGGTTGTCCGCAATTCCTCTGGCGTTTCCTCCCATTCCGACAATGATCCCCGCATGCTGTATGGTACGATCCGGATAACAGAGCTTCGCTCCGACCACACCAACCTCGCTGCGGCTGCATGAGCCCAGCATAATCGACAGGGACTCATGCCCGATCAGCTCGATGTCGTTATTCATCAGCACATAATAACTGCCTCTCGCCATCGATACGCCGAAATTATTGAGTCTTGCGTAATGAAACCCCTCTTTTCGCGCTAAACTGCCGCACGATTTCGTATAGTCTGCAATACAGATGCGCTGACCTGCAGGCAATTTCCCCTCCATGGTGAGAGGTATTATATCCGCATCACTGCCAGCCGGGCGGAATACGCACCCGCTCTTCTCTTCTGCTGCAAGCGACTGGTAGAAGTGAAACGTATTCTCATTACTGTTATTTTCTACAATAATGACTTCATAATTCGTGTAATCGGATTTTTGCAGCGAATCCAGACATTTTTTCAGCGATTCTACTTCGTTTCTATTCGGAATAATCACAGAAATCAAAGGCTTCTCGGTGATCTGATAGCGCACTTTATAAAAGCCCATATCTTTTGTTTCACTGACAACAGCCGTCTGTCCCATGCGTCTTAAATGCGCTTCAATCGCACGCTTTCCGGCGTCTGTTGCATATTGCTTGCTGAACGGGTTGTCCGAAGTTGACTGTTCATGCGTACGCCAGTGATATAATATGCGGGGAATATGCCCGATTTTTCGGGACTGCTCCACACAGCGAAAAATCAGGTCATAATCCTGCGCCCCTTCAAATTCCGCGCTGACAGGGCCTGCTTTTTCCAGTATTTCCTTTCTGACAATCAGAAAATGTGTAATATAATTATTCGAGCGCAGCAGATCAATATTGATATCCGGTTTAAAATGCGGCTGAAAATGATGTCTCCCCTGCGCGTCTACCTTGTCTTCATCGGTGTAGATCAGATCATAGGGAGCGTCCGGATTTTCTTCCGAATCTCTTTTTAATGGCGTTGCTTTTGGCTGCGCCGCTTTTCTCTTTTTCTGACGCATCAGACATGCCGCTTCGTAGAGCGCGTCCGGCGCCAGAAGATCATCGTGATCTAAAAAAGCGATATACTCCCCCCGCGCCATAGCAATCGCCGCATTTGTATTTCCTGCAATTCCAAAATTCTGCTCCAATTTGCGATAGACAATTCGCCTGTCCTGCTCTGCTGTCTTCTGAACGATTTGTGCAAGCGCATTGTCCGGACTGCCGTCCGCAAGGCAAAGCTCCCAGTTTTGATAAGTCTGGGCCGTTACGGAAGCAATCATTTCACTTAAAAACGGTTCCGGCGTCCGGTAAAGCGGAACCACAATGCTGAAAAGCGGCCCGTCATGCCAGCTTAGAGCCGCTTTTCTCTGTGCTTCCAGCTGTTTTGCATCTGCCTTATGCCGCTCGTACCACGGTTCATACGGCACCGCCTCCGGCTGCATTTTCTCTTTCATGCGGACAAGAAATTCCTTTGGCCCATAATGTTTGAAATAACGATATCCTTTTACTATTTTTTTTACAGTTAATTTCATACGCTGTCTCTTCTCACTTTAGAAGTTCTTCCCGCGCTAACGCCTGAACTTTTCCTTATTTCCTTTTCCCGGCGGCTGATGCATATAAAGCCATGCCGCCGCATATGCGCTTCTCTCTTTCTCCGGCATTTCGGCAAATGTGGTAAAATCCATTTTTGTAAGTATCATACTTTTCTCACCGCATTTATAACATTCCACGTCTTTCCTGCGGGATACGACACGCATCCAGCCACAGGACGGACATATATACACTTTCATCATAGATACCCTCATTCCTCCGCCAACACCATTGATATGCGGCAGCATTTTATTCTGTCTAATTTTCTAATGACGCAGTGCAAAATCCGAGCGGTCAAGCGTCAGATTCCTGTTGTAACAGGGATCCCCCTGCTCTATCACATCACGCCAGCGGCTCAGCAAAAGCGCGGTCTCATCCTGAAAACGTTCTACTTTTCCCGGTGAATCCTCATAACCGCGGGATTTTGATTCGTAGTGGTAAAGTTCTGCATACGGATTATAAACGATACGCCATCCTGCCTGCTGCACTTTCAGACAGTAATCAATATCGTTAAATGCAACTGCAAACTCCTCGGTCAGCCCTCCGACCGCGTCATAGACACTGCGCTTTGTCATCATACATGCCGCCGTTACGGCCGAATAATTCTGCGTACAGAGTATCCTTCCGAAATAACCTGTGTCAAAGCGGGATTTTCCGATAAACGCATGGCCAGCCGTACCGCCAAACCCCAGCACCACACCGGCATGCTGTATGGTATCGTCCGCATAGAGCAGTTTGGCGCCGACAACCCCGACATCTTCCCGCATACAGACTCCAAGTAATTCACGGACACACCCTCCTGCAATAATCTCGGTATCGTTGTTCAAAAGCAGAAGATACGTTCCGTTTGCGGCTTTTACTCCAAAATTGTTTATCTTTGAAAAATTAAATCCGCCCTCGTATTTCACTACTTTCAGGTTCTGATATTTTGCTTCTATTTTGTCATAATAAGTAAAAGTCTCCTGCTGTTCGCTGTTGTTCTCCACAACAATCACTTCAAAATTACGGTAATCCGACTTTGCATAGAGGGAATGCAGGCACTTGGAAAGGTCGTCCGTATGATCTTTATTTGGAATCACAACCGAGACGAGCGGTTCTTCATCCCAGCGGTAAATCGTATGGTACATACCGTAAAACTGAGCGTTTTCTACCTCCGCAGGAATCGAAAGCCTGTCATAATGCGCCTTGACCGCACGTCTTCCGGCTTCGAACGCATAGAGCTTACTCTCCGGTTTTTCCGCTGTGGAATCAGCATGACAGCGCCAGTGATACAGTATTTTGGGTACATGGAAAACCGCTTCTGCGGCTTCCGTACATCTTAATATAAAATCATAATCCTGCGCTCCGTCAAACTCACTGCGAAAACCGCCTGTCAATTGCAGCAAATCTTTCTTCACCGCAAATAAATGACAGATATAATTCACGCTTGTGAGCAAATCCGGGTTGAAATCGGGCTTAAAATGCGGTTCAAAATATTTCCTGCCGCTAAAATCAACTTTGTCCTCGTCTGAATAAATCACCTGCGCCTGCGGATTTCTTTCAACTGTCCGTGCCAATTCATAGAGAGCGTCGGGCGAGAGCAGATCGTCATGATCCATCAGGACAATAAAATCTCCTTTCGCCATCTCGACTGCAGCATTTGTATTGCCGGAGATGCCCAGATTTTGTTTCAGCAGACGGTAATGAATCCGCTTTTCCTCTTTCTGGTATTTTGCTACAATACCAGAAAGCGCTCCCCCATCCCCGCTGCCGTCCGCAAGACAGAGTTCCCAGTGCGGATAAGTCTGTGCCTGCACGGATTTAATCATCTCCTGCAAAAACTTCTGATTTGTCCGATAAAGCGGTACAACGATGGAAAACAGCGTCTCTGCAGTAAATTTTTCCTCTCTTTGCGCGTTCAGCTGTTCCGTTGACGGCAGATATTTTTTCCGCCACGCCCGATACGTATTTTCCTCTCTTTTTGACAACTTTCCATGTATTTTGGAAACCGTCGCCGCAACACCGTTTCTTGCAAGATAACGCACCGTATCGCTCATTTTGCCGGCTGCATACTGCAGCCGCGTGCCCTCATCCCACTTTTTCAGCCGTATCACCCGGCAGCTCTTTGCTCCGCGCAGTTCCAGATAAAATGTCTGCTGTATCCTTTCGATCCTCTCCGACTGCAACTGAAACCCCGGCTTTGACTCTCTGGTACACTCCGGATATACGCTGATTAAATCTTTCCGGTAAAAATGATCTGTCTTTACCGCAAGAGGCTGTCTTTTTGCATCAAGAAGCGTAAGCTTGATCTCTCCGCCACCCATGCACCAGCCGCTGACTGTCACATGATTCTCACCCCTGTGGCAATTTTCGATATAATATTGTATTTCATTCTGCAATTTTCGAAGTCTTCTGACGGAAAACACAGCGTCTGTGCGTTTCTCATCATAATAGGAAGAAATAAGGGTCAGCTTTCTTCCCGATTTCCAGTCTTCGGGGAGTTTAATAATTCCCACAACCTCCTCATCAATCTGATTCATGCTGCCGATATATTTCTGGCGTACCTGCGCGCCTTTATTTACCAGTTTGATAACCGCAAGATTCCTGCCGTCGAATTTTGCCGTCAATGTATGGTTTTTTGTGGATCCGTCATAAAACCATCCCACAAAGACAAGCGTATCTTCTTCTGTCAGATGAAATCTCATATTTTCCACAAAAAATTTATGTGTGTCCATAGCTATCCTTTCCCTGCTCTTACCGGTAAAATTAGGGTTCCCATTTTGTGCTCCGATATGTTCACTTTATCTATACTACCATTTTATGTCAATTGTTGCAAGATTTAACAAAAATTTCGTGACCGTTCCACTCCCGGCTTACTGCTGTTACAAATTTCTGACATGGTACGACGGTTTTGATTGTAGAAAAAATATCTTTATGCTATAATATGCAAATCAAAATATGTCTATTATAATGTAAGGACGGTTTTTTGGTCCAACGCAGGCCAATCATCCTGACTTAATTCTCCAGATGATGTCAGGAGAAATATATTTTTATTTAAAACAGAAAGGAAATTTACATCCATGAACAGAAAAAATATATTCGCTTCCGGAATCGTATTTCTTTGGCTTGCCGTCATGTTTTTTACCGCATTCCGGGAAACGCTCCCGGTTTCGGATCATTTTGGGCATACGCCCGATCTGTCATCGGAGTATCTGGTCACACAATATGCTGACGGAACCGGCGCACAGGCCACTTTTTACACAATTGAAAACAACGGCTGCTTTATCATCATCGACGGAGGCTGGGCGGACAATGCAAATGCAGTTCGAAAAGTGATCCGGAATCACGGCAGCCATGTCGATGCATGGATTATCTCACACCCGCACCGCGATCACGCCGGCGCGTTTAACGAGATCTTCCGGGACCCACAGGGTATTGTGATTGATACTGTTTACGACAATGGCTTTGACTATGATTTTGTGGAAGCGAACGGAGAACCTTACGATGATATTACGGTGATGGAAACATATTACGGTCTGACAGGAGACGACGCGCGCGTCACCCATCTAAAACGCGGGGATTCTGTCAATATCTGCGGTCTGACTCTTGAGACGCTCAATGCATGGGATGAATCTGTGCTGTACACGGTTGGCGATGAAAAAGATTATCAGAACAATGCCTCTTTGCTGTTTCTGTTAAAGAGCAAAAACAGCAGTATGCTGTTTTGTTCTGATATCAAGTATGATATGGACGAACTGCTGACAGATTCCATACGCGATCTGCCTCCCTGCGATTATGTGCAGGTCGGCCACCACGGCAACTGGTCTTTCTCGGAAAATTTCTATGAAACAACCGGCGCAGACCTGTTCTTTTTTGATGCTCCTTCTGAAATTACAGACAATCCGGCCTTTCCCGCATACGAGTTCAAGAAAAACCTGCTGGGGCAGAATAAGGCTGTGCTCGATTTTACAACTGCACCAAACAGAGTGACTCTGAAATAATAATTAAAACAATTACATGACTTTGGAATCCGCAAAACACGGAAAAGAAAGCCCAATCGTCACTCTATTGATTTTGAGAGCGAAATTCTAAAGGAGTCATTCCATATGCTTTACGAAATGCTTTTCCAAAATAGGAACTGTCAGAAAATCCACATTGATAACAGATTTCCGTGATAGAAAGCTTTGTGTCTCGCAACAGTTTTCCTGCTTCATTCAGTCTGTAAGAAATCAGATATTCTATGGGACTTTGATTCAGATATTTGCGGAAACTGCGCATTGCCTCCCGCTCACTTAAACCTGTGGCTTCCGCAATTTTTGCGACTGTAACTTTCTCTTTATAATGATTATGAATAAAAGAAAGCATATTCCGAATTCTGTCAGATTGTTCTGATTTTAATGATTTATTATTTTTATAATTGAAACGAATATCTTTTAAAAGTAACAGCCATGTTTCAGACAGAATATTTCTTGTTTGAAATTCCATATTTTCATGCGCCTGCAATTCCTTTAACCGCCAAAGATTTGTAATAATCTTATCTGATATTGGCTTCCCTCTTCGAATTATATAAACTTCTATCTGGCGATTATTTATGACTGGAATCAGATATTTCTGCTCAAAACGACTTTTAAAATGTCCGCTCAAAAATACAGGGTGGAATATGTGGTTGATTTCCAGTACACGCTCTCCCGGAACGGCATTTTTCTTCATATCCATGACATTACTGTTAATAAAAAAACCATCTCCCTGATGGATTATATATTCACCACCAACTGTGACGATTTTGCTGGTTCCTTCCTGAATATACCCCAGTTCTAATTCCTCATGCCAATGCCACGGTATGATAAAATCTGTTAAATCCCGTTGATGCAGACAATACGGGTACTCCGTCGTCATCCCCTCAATTTGCTCTACCTGATTTTCGTCAATCAGAAATGATTTCATAACATTCTCTCCCCAAAGCATCTTTTATTTCATTTTATTGCAATTATTATATCATAATTGGCCGTATATTTCTATATTTAGTCTTAAAAGTTATATTTTTTTACAAATTAATAAATTATAATACCATTATAATAAATATACACCATATGGAAAGAGAGGATCGGTACTATGTCAAACAATTTCAGATTTTTTTCTCCAACAGAAGTAATTTTTGGAAAGGATGTCGAGCAGGAAACCGGAAAACAACTCAAAAGCCTGGGGGCATCTCATGTATTGCTTGTTTATGGAGGAAATAGCGCACGTCGCTCGGGACTTTTAGATAAGATCAGACATTCCCTGAAAGAACAGGACATATCTATTTCGGAACTGAATGGTATTGTTCCTAATCCCCGATTAGACAAAGTATACGAAGGCATCCGCATTGGGAAAGCGGATAAAATTGATTTTTTGTTAGCGATCGGAGGTGGAAGCGCAATTGATACGGCAAAAGCCATAGCTTATGGACTGGCAGAGCCGGAACTAGATGTATGGGAACTGTTTCAGCATAAAAGGGCTGCAAAAAAATGCTTTCCCGTAGGATGCGTACTGACAATTGCTGCCGCCGGCAGCGAAACTTCCAAAGGCTGTGTCATCACGAACGAAAAAACCTGTGAAAAACGAGCTTATGATGATAATCTTGCACGACCGGTATTCGCTATTATGAATCCGGAATATACCAGAACTCTTCCCGATTATCAGACGGAATCAGGATGTGTTGATATTATGATGCATACAATGGAGCGTTATTTTACAAACGGCGGGAATTTGGAAATTACGGACGCGATTGCTGAAGCTCTGTTGCGCACTGTTATAAAAAACGCACTTATTTTGCATGATAATCCCGGCAATTATGAAGCCCGTGCCGAAATCATGTGGGCAGGAAGTCTGGCTCATAACGATTTGACCGGATGTGGAAACGACGGCGGTGATTTTATGACGCATAAGCTGGAACATGAAATGGGCGGAATGTTTGATGTGACACACGGAGCCGGTCTTGCTGCAATCTGGCCAAGCTGGGCAAGATATGTTTACAGAGACTGCCTTCCACGTTTTGTTCGTTTTGCCAAAAATGTTATGGGCATCATGTCAGCCGGAACAGAGGAAGAAATTGCAGAGGCCGGTATTTGCGCGATGGAACAATTTTATCACAGTATCGGTATGCCTGCGAATATGCGCAAACTTGGTATTATGCCAACCGATCGTCAGATTCTTGAAATGGCAGACCGATGTATGGCTGCCAGCGGAAATCATAGAGGTTCTGCGAAAATAATCACTTTAGATGATGCAGTAGAAATTTACAAAAATGCACGATAATCGACACAATGACTAAACAGCAACTTGTGGCACTTTACCAGCCCCCGGCTTAAATAAGGTCTTCTGACTGCACCAGATTGTAAAGGCTGGCCCTCCAAATTACTTATTTTATAAATTCTTAAAAAGCATTTCCTGGATTAAGATATGTTGAAAACAAAGATAGATTCTGCTATAATCTTTGACATATTAAGGAGACAAAACATGATGGAATTCAGAGTTCTGAAATACTTCCTGATGGTTGCCAGAGAAGAAAATATTACAAAGGCTGCAGCGTTATTACATCTTACACAGCCCACACTTTCCCGGCAGCTCATGCAGCTTGAAGAAGAATTGGGAGTAAAATTGTTTCACAGAAGCAAGCACAGGATTATTCTGACCGAGGACGGTATGCTCTTAAAGCGCCGGGCGCAGGAAATCGTTTCATTATCTGATAAGACGGTTCAGGAGCTTTCTCATAAGGAAGATATGCTGTCGGGAGAAGTCGCTATCGGCTGTGGGGAAACAAAAAGTATGCTGTTTCTTTCAGAGCAGATCAGAAAATTCCAGCAGAAATATCCTCTTGTACAGTTTAGTATTCACAGCGCAATCGCAGATGATATTAAAGAACGGATTGAAAAAGGTATATTAGATATAGGACTACTTATGGAACCTGTGGATGTTGGAAAGTATGAATTTCTCCGTATGCCGGAGAAAGAAAAATGGGGCGTACTGGTCAGAAAGGATTCTGAATTGGCATCGAAAGAATCTATCAAGCCTGCGGATTTATCAGGTGTGCCTCTCATCATGGTAAAACGGGAACTGGTGAAAAATGAACTGGCCAGTTGGTTTGGGGATTATTACGAGGGACTTCAAATTGTGGCTGTCTATAATTTGATTTTAAACGCTGCGTTTATGGTAGAACGTGGAGTTGGCGTTGCGTTATGCTTTGATCTTGGCGGCGCTTTTTATGAGGACTTATGCTTTATTCCGCTTTCTCCAACCTTAGAAACGGGTTCGGTTTTAGTCTGGAAAAAGAATCAGACGCTTGGAGCTGCCACTTCCCAATTTATGAATGATTTTAAAAATGCTTTTCAGGCATGATATGAGATTTAATACAGGTATTAGACATTTCAAAAAAATTAATTTAAAATGCAGGTGTGCAAGGAAGACATCTGCATTTTAATTATCTGTGGAAAGGAACTCAGGATTGACGATTTCCGAACTGGTGGGCTTCTATTCCTATGCAGATTGCTTCTTTCCTGGAAAATTATGATTTTGCATGAGAAGGCCTGGCGCAAATGGAATTGAACATGAACAGGAGGTACGATATGAGTAAAAAAATGGTAGCATATTTCAGCGCAAGTGGTGTAACGGCAAAAGCCGCAAGAGAACTGGCGGCGGTTTGCGGAGCGGATTTATACGAAATTAAACCGGAAACTCCCTACACCCACGAAGATTTAGACTGGACAAATAAAAAGAGCCGAAGCAGTCTTGAGAAGAATGATCCGCTTTCCCGTCCGGCGTTGGCAGATTATCTGGCAGATATAACAGATCATGATGTGATTTTTGTAGGATTTCCTGTGTGGTGGTACACTGCGCCGGCCATTATCAGAACGTTTCTGGAGGCGTATGATTTCAGTGAGAAAATCATTGTGCCATTTGCCACCTCCGGCGGCAGCGGGCTTGGGAAAACAGCGGAAACTCTGCGAAAAATCGTTCCATCGGCAGCAGTCATGGAAGGAAAGCTTTTGAATGGAAAACAGGAAGCGGCAGAATTGAAAAAATGGGCAGACAGTTTTGAAAAACAGAAAGATAAGTTTGAAACAATGAAGCAGAGAGCAGCCCAAAAATAAAGCGCATGGCAAAATACAAACCGCAAATCTATTTAGCATTATGGACATCATGTCCGCAGCAGATATTTTTTAAGAATTTAAAAGACAATAAAAAAACCTCCTGATGATTTACAGTTATAAAACTGACAGTGACCGGCCATCCGGCAAAATCGAGTCGACTTTTTAAGAGATAAGTTTACGGGCTATGTGATACGCCTTTCATTGACGCCTTAACGGATGACCAAAACAGATAAGAATGCGAGGGCGCCGCTGTACAGCCCCGCCACTCATCTCCACGTGTTCTGTAGTGTGTCAGTCTTATATACAGATCATATCAGAAGAAAGATAGAAGCGAAAGTCAGCCAACCTGTTTCATGACGCATTGGCGCCTTTCGCAGAAAGGCGGATTATAATAATGGTAAAACAGACAGCAGGCAGAGATCAGCTTGGGGATTTTGCCCCAAAATTTGCACAGTTAAACGATGACGTGTTATTTGGAGAGGTGTGGAACAGGGAGGAAAAGCTCTCCTTAAGAGACCGCTCCCTTGTGACGGTGGTGTCTTTAATGTCGCAGGGGCTGGTGGATTCTTCCTTTCAGTACCATCTGATGAGCGCAAAGAATAACGGGATTACAAAAGAAGAAATTGCAGAAATTTTAACTCACGCGGCTTTTTACGCAGGATGGCCGAAAGCGTGGGCGGCTTTTAAGATGGCGAAAGATGTCTGGACGGAAGAAGCACCGGAAAGGAACGAAAGAGAATCCCATGAAAGGAACATGTTGTTTCCGATTGGAGAACCGAACAGCGGCTTTGCGCAATATTTCACCGGGCGGAGTTACCTTGCGCCACTTTCGAAAGAACAGGTGGGGATTTTCAATGTTACGTTTGAACCGGGGTGCCGGAACAACTGGCATATCCATCACGCCGTCTCCGGCGGCGGACAGATTCTGATCTGTGCAGGCGGGCGCGGTTATTATCAGGAATGGGGCAAAAAGGCACAGGAATTAAATCCCGGCGATATTGTCAATATCCCGACTGGAGTGAAACACTGGCATGGCGCTGCGCCGGACAGCTGGTTTTCCCATCTGGCAGTTGAAGTTCCCGGTGCAGAGGTTTCTAATGAGTGGCTGGAGGCAGTGGATGATGCTTCCTACCGTTGTTTGAAATAAGAGAGGATGCGGGCGGAATACGAACGGAAAACGGAGAGCGGTTGACGCTGCTTTGGCGGTGGCGCTGCTGTTCCCGACGAGCTGTCAATTCTGGAGCGATGCAGCTCACGAATGGGCGGGACTGGGATACTTGTTCTGTTTGCCGTCCGTCTGCTCCTGCCACGCCATGCGCTGACAGCCGCAAAGCGTATGACAGTCCTGCAATAGCTGTTGGTTGCATTATTCATAAACAATTCTTGGGATTTCTCCAAAATTCTTCCATTACTTCATTAAACTTTTGGGGCATATCCATATTTACACAATGCCCCGCATTTTCAATAATCGCAACTCTTAATTGGGGTTCTCTGCTTTTCCAATCTTCTACTGCTTTTAGCTCCATTGGTATATCATTTTTTCCACACCCTATCAATAAAGGATACTTTCTTGATTTTGTCTGGAATACGTTTACCATATGATCCAACGATGCCAAATACAAAAAAGATTTCTTTGGAAATTGAATATTCATATCATAAAAGTCATTTTGAGCCTGTGCGGAAAAGGCCGATATTTTCTTATTTGCTTTTGCAAACCATTTAATAGAAACTAAAGCCTTTAACATCATTCGTATCTGTGAGGCGCCATTTTCTTTCTGCATTTTCTTATCAAAATTGTTAATATCATATCCGCCAAAACAGGCAAGGGAATGTACTGCTTCAGGATAGCGATTTGCAAAATCCTGTGCTAAAACAGCGCCCAGTGAAATACCGACAATATGTATTGTTTTGATTTTTTCAGCGTTCATAATATCGTATATCCATGCCGACATTTTCTCTAAACAGTCACCCTTTTTTGTATCTGTCGATTTTCCGTGACCGATAATGTCAACCGCTAATATGTTATATTTGTTTTCAAAATATTGAATCTGTGGTTGAAACATTTTGTGATTTACAAATGCAGCATGAAGAAACAATACCCATTCCTTACAATCTTTTCTGCTGATGTAATACACGATTGGTGAAAAATCCAATTGGAACTGCTGCATTATTTTTTATCCTCCATTTCATTGATTAGCTTTTTATACCATTCAATATTAAATTTCATAAAATCTCTTCCATAACGAGCCGCCG